>JBBILY010000102.1:0-11754 GCA_037444705.1 Chloroflexota bacterium
CAAGGTCTGACCCCGGTAGCCCACCCAGCCGCGCGATGGGCGTTGCAAGCCGACAATGATGCGCAACAGGGTGGTCTTGCCGCAACCCGAGGGGCCCAACAGAGCCACAAATTCACCGCTGGCCAGGCTCAGGTTGACATTTTCAACGGCGGTGAATTGACGTGGACCGCTATCATAAATCTGGCTGATGCCCTTGAGTTCTAACAACACTTCGCCCATCGCGTGTTCATCCTTCAGAAATTTAGAATTTTAGGCTGGCGTCCTCATTCCAGACGGTAGCGCTCCTCTGCCAGGCGGTATAAGCGCCGCCATAACAGGCGGTTAATCAACACCACGGTCGCCACCATGACCAGAGTGGATGCCAGCAGCAAGGGATAATCTCCCTCGGCAGTGGCGCGGGCGATCAGAGCGCCAATGCCGACTTCGTAATAGGACTGGCCGCCAAAACTCACATGTTCAGCCACGATGCTGGCGTTCCAGGCCCCGCCACTGGCAGTGATGGCCCCGGTAATGATGAAAGGGAAAAGGGCTGGCAGGATCAGGGTGCGCCAGCGTTCCCACCCGCTCAAATGCAGCATGGCAGCCGTATATTTTAAATCCTGGGGGATGGCGCTGGCGCCAGCAATGACGTTGAATAAAAGATACCACTGAGTGCCCATCAACATCAAGAAAGTCGCGGCCAGGTTGATCCCGCCTGGCAAACGAAGGAACACTAACAGGAATGCCGGGAAGAGAGCCGTGGCCGGAATGGAAGCCGCGATCTGTACCAGGGGCTGTAAAGTAACCGCTAGGCGAGGTGAGGTGCCTATTTTCACCCCCAGAGGTACGGTCCACAGCAGAGTGATCATCAACGCCGCTGCTACGCGCCCCAAGGTCGCCAGTAATCCCAATCCTATCTCAGCCCATTGGTAACCCTGCACCTGGAATAACATATGGCTCATGCGAAATGCCCCATAGAGCAAGCCGCTTAAAACGATCCCCATGGTCAAAGAATATCCCAGAGATGGGCGGCTCTCAGCAGCCAATAGCGGTTGCCAGGTCGGAAACAGGCGCAACATCAAGGCATCCAACCCCTCTGCTATAGGTTGAATTACCTTGCGGATCAACCCTTGCGTCAGGCGCGAACTGCTCAAGATATCGTAGAACCAGGAGGTCGGCGGATTCTGGCTCTGCACCATCTCCAGTTTAAAGCGATCACCCCAGGCCAGTAAGGGCCTCCACACCAATTGATCCAGGAGCACAACGATCAACACCAGGGTAGCAATACCCCAGGCCAAGGCTTGATAATCACCCTGCTGAGCGGCCTCTTGCAAATAGGCACCCAGCCCTGGCAGGCGAAAATCCCGCTGGCCTACGGTGAAGATCTCCGCCGCCATTAAAAAGAACCAGCCCCCCGCCCACGACATGACGCTGTTCCAAATCAAACTGATGGCAGCAAAGGGCAATTCCAATACCTTGAAACGCAGCCAGGGGTTGAAATGGAAGATGGTGCTGGCTTCACGCAATTCTTTTGGCAGAGTGGTAAGCGATTGATACCAGGCATAGGTCAGGTTCCAGGCCTGGCTGGTGAAGATCAGGATAATTGAAGCCAATTCCACTGCCAGCCTTTGGGGCAACACAGCGCTCAGGCTGAGTAAGACTACTGGCAGGAAGGAAAGAATGGGCACACTTTGCAACACATCCAGCAATGGCATCAGCACCTGCTCAGCGCGGCGGTTGCGCGCCGCAGCACCGCCATAAATCAGACTGAAAATCAGGGAGAGCAAGTAGGCTGCCCCCATGCGCCCCAGCGAACGAATGGCGTAATACGGCAAACTGGCAGGCTGCAAGGAAATCTCCGGCCCACGAACGACCAGCGGCGCTCCTAAAGCCAGTCGCACACCAAAATAGATCACCACCCCCAGGCCGATCAACACGATTAGGTCGCTACGGCTGAAGGCGCGTTCGCTGGGTTGTTCAATCCTGAACAGACGCAATCTTTTCAGCATGGATGATCTTCCACGTTTTGACGTAAATCGCGAGTAACTTTTTAAGTATACTACGCCCCACCTGCCCTCCCGCCAAATGACAACCCCAGTTGGGGGAGGATAGGGGTGAGGGCAGCCCAGCCTCCACAGCGGTAAGACAACTGCTAGCAGTTGTCTTACAAATTGAGGTGTTGAACCCACCCTTGCATAGACAAGGCCTAAGCGTTACAATCCACACACCATGCAATTAGATGACGATTACCAGAAAACCTTAGACTATCTTTATAGTTTTGTGGACTTCAGCCTGACGCGGGGGATGCGTTACACCCCCGAGCAGTTCGACCTGGGGCGCATGGTTGCTCTGGTGCAGGCTTTAGGGCATCCTGAGCGGGCTTATCCCAGCATCCATATCGCCGGCACCAAGGGTAAAGGCTCTGTCTCAGCCATGTGCAGCGCCGCCCTGCAGGCCGCCGGCTATCGGGTAGGGCTGTACACCTCGCCCCATTTACACGATTACGCAGAACGCATCCAGATCAATGGTCAGCCTATCCCGCATGCCCACCTGGTGTCGCTGGTAGAGGAGATCAAGCCCATAGTTGCTTCCATCCCGCGCCTGACAACTTTTGAAATCACCACCGGGCTGGCATTTCTCTATTTTGCGCGTCAAAAAGTAGACGCGGCGGTGTTCGAGGTGGGACTGGGCGGGCGCCTGGATGCCACCAATGTGGTCACGCCAGCGGTGGCGGTGATCACCTCGCTCTCTTTTGACCACATGCACATCCTGGGCAACACCCTGAGCGAAATCGCCGCCGAAAAGGCGGGCATTATCAAACCTGGGGTGCCTGTCGTGCTTTCACCTCAAAAAGAAGAAGCGCGCCAGGTGGTCGAACGCATCGCCCGTGAGCGCGCTGCCGCGTTGATCCAGGTGGGCAAAGACTATCTCTACACCTCTCTCGAAAAGTCTCTGGACGGTCAGTCTCTGGCTGTGTGTCCAGCCCAGGCAAAAAGCCGCCGAGTGCACCTGAGCATCCCTCTGCTCGGACAACATCAGGTGGAAAATGCAGTCACCGCCTACGTCGCCCTGAAAACCTTCGCCCGCCAGGCACTACCCCTGAAGGAGGAAGCTATCCGCCGTGGCTTCAGGCACACGGTTTGGCCTGGACGATTCGAGGTGTTGCAACGCCAGCCCCTGCTGGTGGTCGATTCAGCCCATAATCGCGACTCGGCCTTGCGCCTGCGTCAGACCCTGGATGAATATTTTCCCCAAATAGGGGTGGTGTTGGTCTTTGGCGCCTCGGAGGATAAAGACATCGAGGGGATGATGGCAGAATTAGCGCCGCGGGTGAGTCAGGTGGTCGCCACGCGCTCCTTCCACCCACGCGCCATCGAGCCGCAATATCTGGTGGACGCTGCCCAAAAATTTGGAATACCGGCGCATATTGTCCCGGATGTGCCCGAGGCGCTGGAGGAAGCCTTACGCCTGGTAAACGCCTCCGGCGCATCTCCAACAGCAGAAGGCACGGGGATGGTGCTGGCCACAGGCAGCATCTTTATCGTCGCCGGGGTGCGTGAAGCCTGGCTGGCGCGCCACCGCCATGCGGCCCAAACAACACATACCTCCTCTGTAGGAAAGACGGGATTGATTAAGGTATGAAGAATCGTAGTTGGTATTACGAAAGTGATGAAGACGATTTCGGCGAGACCCTGCATCAGCGCACTGAAGAATTGTATAGCGTGCCTGATGCGGAAGTGGATGAAGAAGGTTTGATCGAATGTCCGGTTGTGCCTTTGCGCGACCTGGTGGTATTTCCGCGTATGGTATCCCCCATTTTCGTGGGTCGCGAGTCGACCCTGATGGCCATCGAGGAGGCCCAACTTAACGATCAAACTGTCATTGCTCTGCTGCAACGCGATCCAGATCAGGATGATCCTGGTCCGGGGGATTTTCTGCCTATCGGGGTAGAAATGGCGGTGGGACGCTTGCTCAACATGCCCGATGGCAGCAGTTCAGCCCTGGTGCAGGGGCGGAGACGGGTGGAAGTGGTGGAGTTCACCCAGGTAGAACCCTATCTCCAGGTGCGCGCTCGTCCCATTTATGAATCCGCGGAGATGAGCCGCGAGATCGAAGCCACGATGCGCACCGCCCGCGAATTGTTCCAGAAGTGCGTGGACCTGGACCGCAGCCTGCCCGAGGAAGCCTACCTGTATGCACTGAACATCGAAGACCCCGGCTGGCTGGCCGACATGATCGCCACGGCCATTGCGCCACCCCTGGAAGAGCGGCGGACGCTGCTCATGACCCTCAACCCTCTGGAACGCTTGCAACACGTGGTCAAATTGCTGGCGCGCGAGGTGGACGTCCTGGAACTGGAAGACGAAATTCACACCCGCGCCCAGAGCGAGGTAGATCGCTCCCAGCGTGAGTTTTACCTGCGCGAACAGATGAAGGCCATCCAGACCGAACTGGGCGAGGGGGATGTGTGGATGCGCGAGGTGCAGGAACTACGGGCGCGTGTCGAAGCGGCCAACCTGCCCGACGAAGTGCGCGAACGCGCCCTGAAAGAGGTGGAACGCCTGGGGCAGATGCCGTCCATGTCTCCCGAGGTCGGCATCCTGCGCACTTATGTTGATTGGATCCTGGAACTGCCCTGGACGCAGGAGACCAAAGACAACCTGGATGTGCAACATGCGGCTCAGGTCTTGGAACGGGACCATTATGGCCTGGAGCGCGCCAAGGAGCGCGTTTTGGAATACATTGCGGTGCGCAGCCTGAAACCCAAACGCTTGCGCCAGCCCATCCTGTGCTTTGTTGGCCCACCTGGTACAGGGAAGACCTCCCTGGGGCGTTCCATCGCCGAAGCGCTGGGGCGCAAGTTCGTGCGCCTTTCGCTGGGCGGCGTGCGCGACGAAGCCGAGATCCGCGGCCACCGCCGCACCTATATTGGCGCCCTGCCCGGGCGCATCCTGCAAACCATGCGCCGCGCCGGCACCATCAACCCTTTGTTCATGCTGGACGAGATTGATAAACTGGGCCAGGATTTTCGCGGCGACCCAGCCGCAGCCATGCTGGAAGTGTTGGACCCTGAGCAAAACCATGCCTTCTCAGACCATTACCTGGAACTGCCTTACGACCTCTCCAAAGTCATGTTTATCACCACGGCCAACACCACCAGCACCATCCCTCTGGCTTTGCTCGACCGCATGGAGATCATCGAATTCCCTGGTTATATCGAGGAAGAGAAACTGGAGATCGCCGAACGCTTCCTCATCCCGCGCCAGTTTGAGGAGACCGGCCTGGAAGTTGGCGAAGTGCACTTCACTCGCCAGGCCTTACAACGCATCATCCGCGAATACACCTACGAGGCTGGCGTACGCAACCTGGAACGCGAGATCGGGCGCATTTGCCGCAAGATCGCCCGCCTCAAAGCCGAAGGTAAGCGCTTCCCGACCAAGATCAGCGCCAACGCCATCGAGCGCTATCTGGGGCCGCCAGAATACTTCACCATGGAGGCCGAGCGCCAGGATGAAGTGGGCGTGGCTACCGCCGTGGCTTGGACGGAGAGCGGCGGAGAAATCATGCCCGTGGAGGTGTTACTCCTGGAGGGCAAGGGGAACCTGCAGATTACCGGCCAGATCGGCAATGTGATGCAGGAATCGGCCCAGGCCGCCCTTTCTTACACCAAATCGCGCTCTAAGAACTTGAAGATTGACCCCGAAATATACGACCAGGTGGACATCCATATCCACATCCCAGAAGGCGCCATCCCCAAAGACGGTCCCAGCGCAGGCATCACCATTGCCACTGCCCTGGTCTCGGCATTTACCGGGCGCGAGGTCTATCATCATGTAGGCATGACCGGCGAAATCACCTTGCGCGGCCGCATCTTACCTGTAGGCGGGGTGCGCGAGAAGGTCCTGGCAGCACATCGCGCCGGCCTGAAGACGGTGATCTTACCCAAGCGCAACTTGAAAGACCTGGTGGACGTGCCCAAACGGGTGCGCAATGAGTTGAAAATTGTGGCGGTGGAACACATGGATGAGGTGTTGGAAATCGCCCTGGCGCCGCAGAAAGAGAAACCCCTCCACCCGCGGCATGGCCGCCTCAAGAAACGCACCCCCGAAAACGGGCGTAAAGTGAAAAGCGAGAGCCAGGATGAACAGGCATCCCATAGCAGCCAGGAAGTAGAACAAGAAGAATAAACCAGCCGCGAGACCCGTTTCTCGGCGGCATAGTCCCTCTTCCGCAGGTGAAGAGGGGCTTTTTTATCCTCGTCAGGGCGAGATCACCCTGTAAATGCTGCCGTTATAATCCGCAAGATATAGTTCCCCAGCCTGGTCCTCGCCGAAAGTGGATATAAGGTAGGGGGTGTCTTTTAGCAATGCGCTCTGCCAGACTTGCCCCTGGCGCCGCACCCCCCAAATTTTCCCGCTGCAAAAATCAGCCGCGAAATAAATGCCCTGTAAGGTAGGGAAGTCACTCCCACGATAGACAAAGCCGCCGGTGATGGAGCAATCCTCTATGCCGTTTTGAACCTGATGGAAATACTCAAATATGGGCAGGGTCAAACCGCTCAGGTCACACCCCGAAGGGGGTTCGTAGCAATGCGTGCCCTCGCTGATGTCCCAGCCATAGTTCTCACCGCCAGCGCTGCTCGCGGGTTGATAGTCCACCTCTTCCCAGGCATTCTGACCTACATCGGCGATATATAGATCGCCGCTCTGACGGTCGAAGGAAAAACGCCACGGATTGCGCAGACCCAGCGCCCAAATCTCGCCTCGATAACCTGGTCGGCCTGCGAAGGGGTTATCGCTGGGGATGCGGTAAGGGCTACCGCTTGTGCTGCCCTGGCCCTGGCGGATCAGCGGAAGATATAGGCGCGGGGACAGCCCGGGTGAGGCTGGACTGCCCATCTCCACATCAATGCGCAGTATCTTACCCAGCAGAGAAGCCGTATTTTGGGCATTCTCATACGGATCGCCCCCACCGCCACCATCCCCAGTGCCTATATAGAGATAACCATCCGGCCCAAAGGCCACTTGTCCGCCGTTGTGGTTGGAATATTGCGGATGAGGCAGCAGCAGGATGCGCTCTTCGCCGCTAGGATCAGCCTGATCAGGGTTGGCGCTCAGGTGAAAGCGCGAGACCTGATTGTTACCGTCCAGGTTGGTGTAGTAGACATAGAAATAGTCCTTCGCCACGCCGAAGCCAGGCGGGAAAGCCAGCCCGAGTAGCCCTTCTTCGCCACCCCCTCCGTTGGCAGGGGAACGAACTCGCCCATGAATATCCAGGAAAGGCGTGCTGAGCAAGCGGTTTTGATAGATGCGGATGACCCCAGCCTGCTCGACGATAAACAGGCGTCCAGTCTGATCGCCGCTATGGGTAAGGTGTACAGGGCTGTCCAAGCCGTTTACCACTATTTGCAGGCTGATGGCTGGCCAGGTTAACTCAGCCTGGGCGGCCGTGTGCGGCGCAGGGGTGACGAACGTTCCCGCGATGAGTATAACCATCGTGAGCGTGAAAAGGCGCATGACCTCTCCCGATAAGCAAAATAGAGCTCGCGCGGCGTATAGAGGCTGGGCTGGTCAGGCCATTGAATGACCATGCCAGCGCGCATCAGCGCCGCCTTGGCGACTTATTATATCTAGATTCTCTAAATTCCTTGATTAAGGTCGCTTAATTTACTGAGCTTGCCGCTCCCCAGGCTCTCTGCTCACGGGCAGGCATTGCGCACATGTTCTTCCAGAGTGGCGGCGAAAATGTGTCGCCCTGAGCCATCGCACGCGGCGCGGAAGTAGAAGTAAGGGGTCTGGGCGGGGAAGGCCACTGCTTTCAGGGCGCTCAGGCCAGGGCTGGATATGGGCCCTGGAGGCAAACCCGGATAACGATAGGTGTTATAGGGAGAATCGAGGGACAGGTGCTCGCGGCTGAGAGGGTTAGTCCACCATGTGTTTTGGGCTGAATTGAACCCCAGGGCATACTGAACCGTGGGGTCAGCGTCCAGTTTCATGCCGGCTTGCAGGCGATTGATGAACACCGAGGCGATCAGGGGCATCTCGTCTTCACGTACAGCCTCGCGCTGCACGATGGAGGCCAGGGTCACCCCCTGATAGAGATTCAGCCCCTGACGAGTGAAGCCTTGCTGAATGTCGGGGCTGAGGTGCGCCTCGAAATTGCGCAAAACCACCCCGATGAAGCCCTCCACCGTCAGCGTCCGCGTCAGGGTATAAGTATCCGGGAAGAGGAAGCCCTCCAGGCTAGCTTGGGGTGGCAGTTCCGAGGCAAAGGCAAAGCTCTGGGGCGGCTTTTGAGCGGCGCTCAGGAATAGATCGGGAGAGATGTTCAGCCCCGAGGTGGGCAAGGCGGCAGCTACTTCCTCCATGCGCCAGCCCGCCAGGATGCGAAAGATGACATGGCCTGGGGTTGGGTCTTGTAAAGCGTGAGCGATCTCTATGGCGCTCATGGCCGGGCTGAGGCGATAGTTGCCCGCCTGGATAGAGGTATCCAGGCCGCGATAGAGAAGATAATCACGGAAAGCTTGCGGGTCGCTGATCAACCCTTCCTGGTGCAGGCGCTGGATGACCGAGGTGGTCGGCTCGCCCAGGTCGACGCGAAAAGAGCGCCTCTCCCCCTGAGGGTCAACAGGTTGGGTGAGGCTCGTCTCCCTGATGATGAGAAAGGTGGCGTAATACAGGCGGTGGAGATAGCCCAAGCCAGGCGAGGGCGGCCCAAAGACCTGGTAGGCGCGCTGAGGGATGGACAGGGTGACCACGATGGTGAGCAACGCCAGCAGGCACAGGCTGAACAGGCTGAACGCCCCGAAACAGGTGAGGATTGAAGAGCGACGTCTCATGTTTGTTGATGGGCATCCAGGTAGGTTTGCAGGAGGTAAGTGGCGGCCAGGTCGTCCAAATGGCCACGCCGCTTGCTCTGGCGCACCTCCAGCGCCAGGCGCGCTGCCCGCGCTTCCTGAGTGCTCAGACTCTCATCCCAGAGCACCACGGGCAAAGCGGTTTGGGCGCGGACGGCAGCAGCCAGGCGGGCCGCCCGCCGCCCTTGCGGGGTGGGTCGCCCTTCGTCATCCAGTGCCTGCCCGATGACAATCAATTCGGCCCCATGCTCTTGCGCCAGGCTGGCGATCAGGGCTGCATCCACCTGGCGCGAGGTGTGGCGCAGCACAGTCAATGGGTTGGCAATGGTGCCCGTGGGGTCGCTCAAGGCGATTCCCAGGTTTTTCTCTCCAGGGTCAACTGCCAGAACGCGCATCTCAGTTACGAACGGGCTTGAAAATGTAGCCGATCAACAGCCCAGCCCCACCCGCCACCAAGCCCACAGCCAGAAAAGCATCGCGCCAAAAGCGTTCCGGGAAGAGGCGGATCAGGGTATCGCTGGTTAAAAACATCCATGTGCCGGCCTCGAAAAACACATTGTGGAAGGCGACAAAGATCACTCCAAAAGCCACGAGCACCAGAAGTAGGATCACCCCTAGCAGGACGACAGTCAGCCAGCCGCCACGCCACAAATCGAGACGAAAGTCGTCCCACCAGCCACTGCGCCATGCCCACACGTCCAGCAGGAGCAACGCTCCCAAACTAATGTACCACAAGTGCAACGCCGCCTGCACCACATTTTTAACATCCTGCATGTGCTTCAGTTCGCGCTGGTTATAGAGGCGGGTGCAATCTTCCATGAATTGACACGAGGCGGGAGGCGCCTGCTGCCCTGGGGGAAAGCGCAAATCCCCCAGAAAGGAGATATCGGCATCGTTGAGCAAATATTCCAAAGCCAGGTTTGCCCATTTCAAGCGTTCGTCTTTGGTGAAGCCAAACGGGTCGGCCGGAAAGCCGGGAGTGTTATATTCCAGGTGCAGGAAAGCCGGTGTAAGCAGCAGGCGCACCGCGGCTAAAATCAAAACCAGCGGTACCAGTGAAGTGACCACCCAAGATCGCAAGCGGGTGCTCACATATGCCATAGTGGGGTTTTGAGGGGATTGAGTTCGGGTCATTTTAGTTCCTTGGTCTCGCCTGAGAGGACGAAATTCAGCACCATACGGTTGGTTACCCACTCCACGGGAGACAGGTCGTCAATATATATGGTGCAATGAGGGGTGGGGTTTTGGCCATCACAAGGTTTCAGGGGCTGTTGGTTGAGGATGGCCGTCTCGATGGCCCGCAGCAGAAGCGGATGTGCCTGGCGGCGGGTTTTCAGGTAAAGCCAGTTGGCATATAAATTATCCATCGTGGTCGGCTGGACAGTGGCATAGATGATGGAATTGAAGGAAAGAGGCACATCTATAATATACACCGAAGGGAAGACGCTGTGCACCGTAGCCGCCAGATCATCCACCAGGCGGCGATCGGTAGGAGAGCGACCGACATTAATCACCAGCACACCCTCCGTGGTCAGATGCTGGCGGGCAATCTGAAAGAACTCGCGCGTGGTCAGATGCCAGGGAATATAGGGTGGGCGATAGGCATCAACGCCAATGAGGCTATAACGGCGGGAACTTCGTTCCAGCCCGATCCGTCCATCTTCGGCAATGGCATTCAGGTTGGGCAGGTTCATCCCGAAAAATTGGCGGCCGACGGCGATGATTTTTGGGTCAATCTCAAACCCATCAATTGGGATGGCCCCAAACACCTGGGTAGCCTGGCGGGCGATGGTGCCTGCCGCCAGCCCCACTATCGCCAGGCTTTGCACCCGCTCGGGATCATAATCGGGCGGATTGAAGAACGGCCCCACCAGGAACTGCTCCCAGGTGCCAAAATAATCCAGTTGGGTGGGGTGCCACATGGAATGGATGCCCTGGCCCTCGTTCAGGCGCAACATGCGATAACCGTCCTGTTCCAGCACCTGGATATAATTGTAAGCCGATTCGGTCTCATAAATCAGGCCTGAGGTGGCTTTGATGGGCTGCCCGGCCCAGAAAATGGCTAGTGCCGCCAATAAGAGCGGCATCCATAACAAAGCCAGAGCGGTACGGCGACTGCCGCTGACCCACAACCCTGCCAGTGCCACCAACGCCAGGAAGACGCTGAAGCCTAAAAAGGTGCGGCGGGTGCCAATCAGTGGAATGGTGATCAGGGTGGGCAGAAAAGTGCCGATGAACGAGCCCAGAGTAGAGATGGCATAAATGCGGCCTGAGGTGCGCCCCGCTTGTTCCGCAGTGGTTATTGCCAGGCGAATGGCGAAGGGGGAGATGGTGCCCAACAAGGTCACCGGCAGGCTGAACAGGACCAACACCGCCACAAACGAGCCAAACAGCACCCCAACCTGCAACGCATCAAATGCCTGGGCTGCCAGGCGCAACACCGGTGCGGAAACCAAGGGCACCAGGCCGGCCGTGAACGCCCCCCAGGCCATGATGATATACATCGTCCTGGCCCGAGGCGAACGATCTGCCCAGCGCCCACCAATAAAATATCCTAAGGTGAGATAAATCAAGATCAAACCGATAATGCTTGACCACACCAGAGAACTGGTGCCAAAGGTGGCTCCCAGGAGATGGGAGGCCGCCAGTTCAATCGCCAGGGTGGTCATGCCCGAGGCAAAGACAGCAAAGTAAAGGTAACGGTTCATTCAGTGGCCTAAATACGGGGGATGAGAGGCGCTTTCATCCCTGGAATTATAACCCGATTGAGCAGATTGCCCAAAAACACCCAGGAGCGGGAACGCCTCAGACCGTTTTCCTGGAAGGAAATCACGAATCATGAAGACAATGCACTCACATCTCCCCCCTGATGGCTTTCTCAAAGTTCCTTGACAAATGAATCAAAATGGTCCTCTTCG
>JBBILY010000103.1:0-11640 GCA_037444705.1 Chloroflexota bacterium
CCAGGCTTTCGCCCTGCTTGTCACCAGTAATTCGCGACTTTGAGAAAGCCATGGGATGAGAAGATGGGATATATGCTAAATTTAATCCTTGGGGGTATAATTTTTCAAATTCAATTACCCTAAGCGGGAGGGCTTCATGAAGCGTGCAGTTAGCATCAGCATTGGCTCGTCTAAGCGGGATAAATCCGTGGAGTTAGAACTATTAGGGGAGAAAGTGCGCATCGAGCGCATTGGTACCGATGGGGATATGGAAAAGGCTGCCTTACTTTATAAAGAATTAGACGGCAAAGTGGACGCCTTTGGCGTCGGGGGAGCGGATTTGGGGGTGATGGTAGACAACAAGTGGTACCCACTGTATTCCGTCCAACCGATGGTGCGCTATGTGGTAAAGACCCCTGTGGTGGATGGCACGGGATTGAAAAACACCCTGGAGAATCGCCTGGCCCCGTTCATTGATTCCAAAATCGGCGATTATGTGCATCGCATGGGGAAAAAAGCCTTTATCACTTTGGGAGTAGATCGCTGGGGGATGAGCAAATCTTTCTTAGATGCGGGCTATGAGTGCATTTTTGGGGATATGATGTTTGGTCTGGGCTTGCCTTTTGCGGTGCGGAGTGAGCGCAGCCTTAAACTATTGGCAGCCTTGCTGATGCCAATTGCCGGCCGTTTGCCATTTGAGTGGGTCTATCCAACGGGCGAGAAGCAGGAGAAACGGGTGCCGAAATGGGAGAAGTATTACGATTGGGCGACCGTGATCGCTGGGGATTGCCACTATATCAAGCGCCACATGCCGGATCGCCTGGATGGCAAGGTGATTGCCACTAACACCACCACGCCCGAAGATGTCGAGTTATTTCGCCAGGCTGGGGTGAAATATCTGGTCACCTCAACCCCGGTGCTCGAGGGGCGCTCCTTCGGCACCAATATGATGGAGGCGGCTTTGATCGCCGTATCAGGGAAAGGCCGTGAATTGACGCGGGACGAACTTAACGAACTCTTAGATCGCCTGGGTTTCGAGCCTCAATTGCAGGAATTGAACTAACCCTAAGGTCCAAGCCCGGATAACGGGTTAACAAACTCTGAGAGGAAGAGAATGAACGCCATTGTTATTGCCGGAGGTATTCCTCAACCTGGTGAACCGCTATATGAATATACTCGGGGCAAAGCCAAAGCCCTTCTTGATGTAGGGGGAAAACCAATGGTGCAATGGGTGTTGGACGCTCTGGATGGGGCGGAAGCGGTGCAGCGGGTGGTTATGATTGGTCTTGAGCCTGAGAGCGGCATCAAGAGTTCCAAACTAGTGGCCTATTTAACCAACCAGGGGTCAATGGTGGAAAATATTCGGGCGGGCATCTATAAAATTCTGGAACTGGATCCGCAGGCAAGCCATGTGCTGGTCGTCTCATCCGACATCCCGGGGATCACGCCCGAAATGGTGGATTGGGTTGTCAATACCGCCATGCAAACCGATGAGGACGCTTATTACAGCGTGATCCCGCGGGAGGTGATGGAGCGCCGTTTTCCCACGTCCAAGCGTTCTTACACTCGGTTAAAAGATATCGAAGTGTGCGGCGGGGATATGAACCTGGTGCGTGCCAGCCTGGCAACCTCGCGTGAAGAGATTTGGGATCGCCTGATTGAGGCCCGCAAAAATGTCTTTAAGCAGGCAGCATTAATCGGGCTGGACACCTTGATTTTGCTGATGTTGCGCCGCATTACTCTAGACGATGCAGTCCGCCGCGCCACGCGGCGGTTGAAGATCAGCGGACGGGCACTCGTTTGCCCTTACGCCGAGGTGGGCATGGACGTAGATAAACCCCATCAGTTAGAAATTATGCGGGCATATCTGTCAACAGAAAGGGCACAAACCAGCGGGTGAAGCCAGGTTGGATCTCGCGACTGGTTGAATTGGATGCTGATCTCTCGCATCGCCTGCGTGTGGCCGAGAGCCCGGGCATATTGCGCAGTGTGATGGCTGTGCTGGCCCATTCGGGTGATTCGTGGTTTTGGTTACTGGGTTTGGGCGCCGTGTGGTTTTTTGGGGGGGAGATGTGGCAACGGCTGGCTAAAATCTTCATCGCTGGAATTTTGGGCACGGCTGCGGTGGTGATGGTGATCAAATTTACAGTGCGTCGTCAGCGCCCCCAAGGAGAGTGGGGGAGTATTTATCGCAATACCGACCCGCACTCTTTCCCTTCAGGCCATGCAGCGCGGGCGCTGATGCTGGCGGTGCTGGGCTTGGCCTTTGGCCCTCCATGGTTGGGGATCATTTTGTTGGTTTGGGGGCTGTTAGTGTGCCTGGCACGGGCAGCGATGGGGGTGCATTATCTCTCAGATGTTTTGGCGGGGGCACTTCTGGGCTTGATCATAGGTCTGATGATGGCCCAATTTACGAGGCTGTGGTTCTGATGAGACCCCGTTTTAACCTGCCTGGCGCATTTCTGCCTTGAATCTTTCAATGATATCCACTGGGGTTGGGTCAACCCCATAGGCGATGGCGAGATAATATGCCATATAGTCGCCGAAGTGGAGCGCCGTCCATTGCTGTGCCAGTGGGGTGTTGCCCTGAGCGTCAATGAAGTCTGTACCGATACCCTCAAGCATAAAGGCTTTGCGGGTCAACTCAAGGCGCAGGCGGTTGCGGGGATGATCGCTTGAGGCGCGCAGAAACAGAGCCACCATACGTGGTAGGTGTTCCTGAGGATGGAGAAGTCCAGCCAGGGTATTATGGTCGGCTTCAGGCAACAGGTCGAATTGCCCCCAGGCTTTTGCTAATTCATTGATCTGACCTTTCCAGCGCCGCGCCACCGCCGCCAGCACTCCACTGCCTATTACAGTCACCCAGCGCCCCATCAATTGACCTGCCATGCGTTTGGCCGGGTTTTGTACCACCGGGACGTCTGCCTTGAGGTGAGTTTGCTGCTCTCGCATGGCTAGAATGGCTTGTTCGAGTTCCTGGCTTGGGTCGGGGATTAACCCAAGGCGGGTGAAGGCTGCCAGCAGCAATCCGAAAGAGTAGCCCACCGCCGCCCGTGGCTGGCCTTTGTGATTAAATTGCCACAAAGGGACATCTGCCGTCTGAGCCTTCTCTGCCAGTTTTCCACCAGTGCAGATAGCCAGAGTGCGACATCTGCGTTGGAGCGCCAGGTCGAAAGAAGAAAGAGTTTCTTCAGTGTTCCCTGAATGGGATGAGGCAATGACCAGGGTATTCTCGCCTTGAGCCCAAAATGGAAGGTCGTAATCGCGATGAACAACCACGGGAACTTGACACGTTGGTGCGATGTAGTCTGCCAGCAGGTCGGCGCCGATGGCTGAGCCACCCATGCCACAGATGATCACTCGACGGATATTTTCCCATTCGGGCAAAGGCAGGCTGTTTCCCAGTTTCCAGGCGTTTTGCAGTTGCCCTGGCAATTCATCAATCTGGGCAAGCATGTTCAGGGGATCGAGTTGCTTATAGCGGGGAAGGTCGTCGAGGTTCATGGGGTTAATTATAGTGCATCCCATAAGGAAAATTTAGCGTTGGACCAGGCGTTTGTACACTTCCCGCCTGTCCCAGCCTGAGGCGTGGGCCAGGCGTTTGGCCAATATGCTGGGGGGTTCTCCAGTCTGTAAAGCAGCACGGATTGCTGCAGATAATTGTGCCTCTGTCCATTTCTTGGCTGGTTCTGAGGCCTGGTTTGTTTGACATTTCCCTTCCAGGATTAATGTAAATTCGCCTCGGGGTGGATGCTGGGAGAAGTATACGCGTGCCTCACTGAGGTGGCCACGCCAGATTTCTTGGTGCACCTTGGTCAGTTCGCGGGCAATGGCAATCTGGCGGTTGCCCAGGATAAGTTCCAGGTCGGCCAGAGCTTTGAGCAGGCGATGCGGGGTTTCCAGAAAGATTAAGGTATAAGGTTCATCCACTACCGACTTCAGCAGATGCTGGCGCTCGGCGGATTTACGCGGCAGGTAACCCAGGTAGAGAAAAGCATCGGTGGGCAATCCTGAAGCGATTAGGGCTGCAATAGGCGCACATGGGCCAGGGATGGGGCTGACCAGGTGCCCGGCTTGCAAGGCAGCCTGTACCAGTTCATAACCGGGGTCATTCAAGGCCGGAGTACCTGCATCAGACACCAGGGCGACGTCGCCCTGTGCCAGAGCTGAGAGCACCTCATCCAACCGGGTGAGTTTATTATGCTCATGATAACTGATGAGCGGGTTGTGGATGTCATAGTGCGAGAGGAGTTTACGCGTCTGGCGGGTATCTTCGGCGGCAATCAGACGCACTTGGCGTAAGATGCGCAAGGCGCGAGCGCTGATGTCTTCCAGGTTTCCGATTGGGGTAGCAACTAAATATAATGTACCCACAGAGTTCATGCCAAGAAATTAAGGGAGAGGCCAGGTGAGGATCTCAAGGGTCAGGGCGTAGGTATCTGGGTTGAAGTTAGACAGGCGTGCCCGGCCATAACGCCCCTGGTCTGTGCGATAGCAGATATACGTGCCCATTGGGATGGTCTCTACGACCAGAGGAGATGTGCCTAGAGCCGCAGCCTGGCAGTTAGTGAGGCTTGGTTGATTATTGCCGTATACTCCCAGCAGAGCGCTGCTTTGGGGGATGAGAAGATGTTGTCCCTCAGCGTTAGTCTGGTAAGAAAGGTCTGCACCGCTGACGTTAATCTGATTGGTATCCAAATCGAGGGTGTTATTGACTGCCAGGTTGGCATTGCCTACAACCTGGGCTATGGGTGTGACCGTGGGGGAGGCGGTGGCTGTAGGACCGGGAATGGTAGCGGTTGGCGTAGGTGTAGAGGTGGAGGGTTGTACCACCTCGATGCGCACCCAAAAAGGAGCGCTTCCGTTTGGCCCGATACCAAATAAAACATTGGAGGCGTTGCGCAATTTCCAGTTTCCCTGGTATTTGCCGGGTTTGGTGGGGGCGATCATGTCTACGGCGATGTCAACGCTCTGGCCGGGGGCGACTTCTCCAGGGAGAGGGACACTGCTTGGGGCGCCTAATTGATCGCCGGAGAAGAAAGTTACGGCGTAGGCCCTGGTCCACGTACAGGTGCCCACATTTTGCAAGCGCCAGATTTTGGTGAAGACTTGACCGGGCTGTAGTTGGGTATCGTCCGGAATAGTTACATCAATGGGTGTACCCGGGGCGGCTTGATCGCAGAGAGCACGGGGGGTCGCGCTCGGGATTACAACGGTTGGTGAAGGGCTAATAGTGAGAAGAGGCGTGGCTGTAGGGGTTTGAAAGGTGACCTGGGTGGCGTTCGGCCAGGGTTGAGGGGAATGAGTCAGCGCGGCCTGGGTCAATTGGGCTTCGATGGTCTGATACACCTCTGTAAGGCGGACATCAGAAGGCGTAGCTGTGCGCCCGGGCATGTTACAACCAGCGAGATAGGCCAGTCCAAGGAGCAGATAGAAAGGTAAAGCCTTGGGTGATAGAAAAGTCGAGAGCATAGATTGCTTTATGCGGAAACGGGAGAATAGACGCCAACCCGTTCGGCGAGGATGCGGGCGATCTGTCTGGCTGCGTCGGGACGAGCCAGACGGCGGCAGGCAGCAGCGGCCTGCTGACGCAGATGAGGCTTTTCCACCCAGGTGCGGATGGCAGAGACTACCTGCTCTGGGCGTGGTGCCCATATCCCTGCTCCTTCAGCCTCAACATAACTGATGTTGCCATCTTCCTGACCCGGCAGGCGGCTATAGAGCACCATGGGTAATCCCGCATTCAAGGCTTCAGAAATTGTGCCTGGGCCGGCCTTGGTGATCAGGATGTCTGCTGCTTGCATAAATTCCGGCATTTCTCTGACAAAGCCATAGATAAAAGTAGGGATGGGCCACTTAAATGCTTCCAGTTTGGCTTTCAGGTTCTGGTTGCGCCCAGCGACAATCACCAGGGAGATCGGCAATTGAGCGCTAGCGATGGCATGGGCGGTCTTTTCCAGCGGACCCATGCCCTCACCTCCTCCTACTAATAGCACTAGAGGGCGGTCTTGGGGCCAGCCATAACGAGAGCGCAGTGCATTTTTATCAGCGGCGGGTCGGCAGAAGCGTTCAGCCACAGGCAATCCTACCACCTGCACGCGTTCTGGTCTTAAGCCATATTTTAAAGCACGCTCTCTGGCAGCCTCGGTGGGCACGATACATAGGTCTGCCAGACGATGATACCATAAGGCATGGGCAGATACCAGATCGGTCACCACGATCACAAAAGGGGGGCGATTACGGCCCAGAGCGCGCAGCACGGGTGCGTTTGCCAGAGGATGGAGGGAGACAATCAGGTCGCTGGGGGGCTGAGCCAGCAGCGTGCGCACCGCGCCGCGCACATATGGCCAGGCGCTGGCAGTGATCAGGCGCGCCCGGCGATGTCCGTCGCTGATGCGAAAGCCCAACCC
This sequence comes from Chloroflexota bacterium, assembly GCA_037444705.1. Classification (GTDB taxonomy): domain Bacteria; phylum Chloroflexota; class Anaerolineae; order Anaerolineales; family UBA4823; genus DATCYX01. Next base: position 6,390 of record JBBILY010000103.1, read on the forward strand.
CCATGCCTGTGGAACGCGCACCATTTTTGGGTACAGTTCGGGGACACGGTTGAGCGGCCGGGGTGCATATTCCTTGAAAATATCTACCATCTCGGTGGTTATCTTATCCCCAAATTCCAGGTGTAAGGCTTCAATAATGGCCTCAGCAGCACTGCGGTGGCCACCGCCAGTATCTGAGAACAAAAACAGAATATGAGGGCGATCACATTCCAGAGGTTTCATTGTTTGTCTTGGGGATGTGAGTTTTCATGCGGCGGGCTAATGTTCGCCGATCGAGGAGCACGCGGCGCCCGCAGCGCAGACATTCCAGGCCAATATCTGCACCCAGCCGGACGATTTTCCATTCGTAACTGCCACAGGGGTGGGGTTTGCGCAGTCGTACCCTGTCATCTAACTGCAAATAGGGTAGCATATGTAAAATTATATCATGCAGGGGTTGTGACGATATGCAGCAATCATAACCGCGCCGAACGCGCTGTGTGAGAGTCTCGAGTAGTATAATCGACAGATGGAGGCTTTTAATGTTGAATTTTTTGGATCTTGCCCCCTCAATCTTGATCTCACACCTGATTGTGCTGGTAATTGCTTTTACTATCCACGAATTCGCCCATGCCTGGACTGCTAATTTCTTCGGCGATCCCACGCCGCAAGCCAACGGACGCCTCACGTTGAATCCCCTTTCCCACCTTGACCCTATAGGGTCTTTGCTCTTGCTGGTGGCAGGTTTTGGCTGGGCAAAGCCTGTACCAATAAATCCCTATTATCTTCAGAAGCGTTCCCCCGCGGCTGTGATGTGGGTTTCCCTGGCTGGCCCTCTCTCTAATCTCCTACTGTCAATCCTGGCTGCCCTCCCTTTTCGGCTCGGGATCGTTTCGGTAGAGATGGCTGGCTGGGCCATGATCAACGCCAGTAGTCATTTTTTACCCACCTTGCCCCAGGTACTCTATACGTTTGTGCGCATTAATTTAATCTTGATGCTTTTCAATTTGATCCCCATCGCCCCTTTGGATGGGGAAAAGATTGCCGAATACTTTTTCCCACCTTCCTGGGCGCGGGTGCTGGATCAAATTCGTCCCTTTGGGGCCATCATTCTAATGGCGGGAGTGTTCCTGGGCGTGTTCAGTTACATTATTTTGCCCCCGCTTAGATTCTTGATGAACCTTTTGGTGGGATGATAGGGTCACGCGTCATTTACCGAGTGCGACAATTCAGAGAGGCGTTGCTGGTAAGGCTATCTGAAGATGATTTGGCTTTGGCGCGCCGCTATCTCACGCCACAAGAGATGAACCTTTTTCTTCAGATGCAACCGCGCGACCAGGCACACAGCCTTGCTGTTTTGCAGAAACTGATGAGTGACAATCCAGGCCTTTCAGATGGTCGGGCGCGGTATTTATACGCAGCTGCCCTATTGCATGACATTGGCAAAAGCCGTTATCCTTTGAAATTGTGGGAACGGGTTTTGATCGTATTGGTGCGCAGATTACTGCCTCATCGGTCTAGATTATGGGGAAAGGCTGCGCCAGAGGGGTGGCGTCGCCCGTTTGTTGTGGCTGAACAGCATGCCGCATGGGGGGCAGAGATGGCTGAGAAAGCAGGAGCCTCCCCGGTGACCGTTTATCTGATTCGTCATCATCAGGATAATCTTATTTCAGAACCTCTTTCGATAGAAAACTCTCTCTTACAGAAATTACAGGCAGCGGACCATGAACGTTGAAAACAAAAAACAAACTGCTATACGAATAACTATTATTGGTTTGGGGCAGATTGGAGCTTCCCTGGGCCTGGCCCTGGGTCAGCATAAGGGTATGTTTTACCGCATTGGGCACGATCAGGATCTGGATGTTGCCCGCAAGGCTGAGAAGATCGGTGCTGTGGATCGGGTGGCGATTAATTTACCTGCCTCGGTGCGTGAGGCAGACATCGTCTTCATTTCAGTACCCTTTGCTCAGGTGCGGGAAACGCTATCCCTGATCGCTGAAGATTTGAAAGACGACGCGGTTGTGATGGAGGCTGGACCGCTTAAGGAAGTGGTTTTAAATTGGGCCAGGGAGTTGCTTCCACAGGGTCGTCACTTCGTTGGCCTGACTCCCGTGATTAACCCGGCCTATCTGCATGAAGTTGAAACAGGGGTTGAGGCTGCTCATGCAGATCTGTTTCACAAGGGCATTATCGCGATCGTGGCTCCACCACGCACAGCCTCGGAGGCGATCCAATTGGCTACCGATCTGACCCACTTGCTGGGGGCAGAGCCTCTATTTGCAGATCCGCTGGAGTTGGATGGGTTAATAGCCACAACCCATATGCTGCCACAATTGTTAGCTGTGGCATTGCTCAATGCCACTGTGGACAGCCCTGGTTGGCGGGAGGCGCGTAAGATCGCCGGTAGCGCTTATGCTGAAAGCACTCGCCCCTGTACGCTCTTCCAGGAAGCTGGGCATCTGAGTGCCAGTGCTTTATATAATCGCGCCAACATTGTGCGGGCGATAGATAACGTCATCGCTTCTTTACAAGCCTTACGCGAGGATATAGCCAATCAGGATGCCACGTCTCTGGAATCTCGGCTGAGTCGCGCCAGGAAGGGTCGGGAACAGTGGCTGAAACAACGCCTGGAGGCTAACTGGGCAGCTGAGGAATTGCCAGATAGGCTACGGGATGTCTCAGCCACATCAGAAATATTGGGACGTCTGTTTGGGCTAAGACAGCGGCGAAGAGATCGCTCTACATAAGCCAGCGAGCAGGCTTTGCAAATGTGAATCCTTACAGGGGTGGGGGGTACTCCTGGAGAAAATCTTACACACGAAACTGCGAGGGAGATACTATGTCTACCAAACTTCAGTGGCTACAAGATGAGATCAATAATTTGCAGGAGAGCGGATTGTATAATCGCATCCGCACGCTGAGTTCACCCCAGGGTCCATGGTTGATTGTGGACGGAAAGCGCGCACTCAATTTCTGCTCCAACAACTATTTAGGGCTGGCCAATCATCCCAAACTTGTCCAGGCGGCGAAAGAGGCGGTCGAGAAATATGGCGTGGGGCCTGCAGCAGTGCGCACCATTGCGGGCACGATGGATCTGCACGTGGAGTTGGAGCGCCGTCTGGCTGCGTTCAAAGGGGTTGAAGCCGCGATTACATTCCAGTCGGGTTTTAACGCCAATCTGGGCACCATTCCGGCCTTGGTGGGAAAGGGGGATGTGATTTTCTCCGATGAATTAAATCACGCCAGCATTATTGATGGTTGCCGCCTCTCTGGGGCGCAAATTGTCCGCTACAACCACTGCGATGTGGCTGACCTGGAAAAAGCCCTGCACCAATATCGGGCGTCTTATCCTCACGCATTGGTGGTCACGGATGGGGTTTTCAGCATGGATGGGGACATGGCGCCGCTGGATAGGATTTATGAGGTCTGCCAGAAATATGATGTGATCTTAATGGTGGATGACGCTCATGGCGAAGGTGTATTAGGGCGCGGGGGACGGGGCATCGTGGATCACTTTGGCCTGCATGGCAAAGTGGATATCGAGGTTGGGACGCTATCGAAAGCCTTTGGCGTGGTTGGAGGTGCGGTAGCTGGCAACCCGATTGTAGTAGAGTGGTTGCGGCAACGCGGGCGACCCTTCTTGTTTTCTTCGGCGATGACTGTGCCGGATACCGCTGCCTGCCTGGCTGCCTTGGATATCCTGGAACAATCCACCGAGTTGGTGGACAAACTTTGGGAGAATACGCGCTATTTCAAAACCGAGATGAAACGCTTGGGTTTTGACACCGGCAACAGCGTTACCCCCATCACTCCGGTCATGTTAGGTGAGGCACCCTTGGCTCAAGAGTTCAGTCGCCAGTTGTTCGAAAATGGTGTGTTTGCCATGGCAATTGGTTTCCCCACCGTGCCACGCGGCAAAGCCCGCATTCGGGTGATGATCTCTGCGGCGCACACGCACGATGATCTGGATTATGGGTTGGAAGCCTTTGCCAGGGTAGGACGCAGTTTAGGCGTTATCTAGCCGGACCAATAACTTCTCCTTCTCGAGAGAAGTTATTCGGGCTCGGCAAATGGATCATAGAGAGGGTTGGTACCCGCCCAAACGCAAGATTGATGTTCCACTAAGTTGCAAGCCAGGGCATGCGAACAACGATGCCTCAAGACGCGCGGTGGTTGTTCGGGCAGCCATTCGGCGGGGTAAACCAGCAATGCTTCAAGCCCCACCTGGGCTTGCGCGTGGTGACAATAGTTCACCTTAAGGATTTGCCAGGTCCTATAAGACATCTATGCCTCCACCGATACTCGGTCTCTTTTGTAGTATAGTCAAAGCGCTGGGATGGGCATAGTGCCTGATGTCACCAGAAAAATGGATAAATGACGTCTTTTATGTACAAGACAGCCCACGCTCGGCGATTCCGTGGGTGGTCTGTTAGAATATCGCCTCAACGGAGTGAGGTTCAGCCAGCCCAGACAAAAACCCAGATACAATCGGGGATTTGCTGGAACATTGAGAAGCCCTGTGGATGATGGTAAAATAATTGACATGTTCCAAACCTGGCATATAATGATTCGCAATTCCTGCTAGGTAGGTTTGGAAAGGAGGTGATTACGGGCTGTTCTCAGGTGATTTGACACCTTGGCGATCCAATCATTATTCAATTCTAAGGAGGAGGAAGTATGTCTCGCAAATCGTTTTATGCAATCGGGGTTTTAATCTTGCTGTTCAGCCTGGTGTTGACAGCTTGCAGACCCCAGCCTGCCGCTACGACAGAGGCACCAACCACTGAGGCACCCAAGACGGAGGCCCCAGCGCCTACGACAGCGGCTCCGGCGACCGAGGCGCCAGTGGCAACAACTGAGGTGCCCGCGGCTTTTGAGCCGATGAAAGTGGAGGCTCCCAGTTGCGATTACGGCGGTGAGATCAAATCCATCGAAGCCGTAGATGAATTCACGGTAAAGTTCACTTTATGCTTCCCTGACCCCGCTTTCGCCTCTAAGGCGGCTTTCTCGGTCTTCTCGATCCTGGACAAGGACTACCTGGACTCCATGAAAGGCGACTCGGTGAAGATCAGCGAAAACCCGGTGGGCACCGGTCCCTATAAGGTCAAGGAATGGGTGCGAGGTGACCATATTACCTTCGAAGCCAACCCGGATTACTGGGGTGAGAAGGCAAAAGTCCAGACGCTGATCTTCCGCTGGTCTGAACAGGCGGCGGCGCGCCTGTTGGAACTGCAAGCCGGCACCGCTGATGGGATTGACAACCCTGCGCCTG
>JBBILY010000104.1:0-6267 GCA_037444705.1 Chloroflexota bacterium
GCAAGCCAGGATTACAGCCCGCGTTTTCATACGTCACCTCCCGTTTCAGACGCTCTTTGATTGACTAAGTATCGGTAAAGGGCGAGGTACTTACGGGCTGAATTTTGCCAAGAGAAATCTTGATGCATGCCGCGCTGTTGTAACTCGTACCACAGTTCGGAACGGGCATACACATCCAAAGCACGGCGCAAGGCAATGGCTAAATCCTCAGATGTGGGATTTAGAAAGAGAAAGCCAGTGCCTTCACCAAAATCGCAGAAGTCATGAATAGTGTCGCGCAGACCCCCCGTGGCATGGGCAACCGGGACTGCACCATAGCGCATAGCGATCATCTGTACCAGGCCGCAGGGCTCATAGCGAGAGGGAACCAGGATGATATCCGCAGCGGCATAGATTCGCCGCCCCAGTTCAGCATCGAAGCGCATGATTGCACGGACGCGCTCAGGAAAAGTGGCTTGCAGGTCTTTCAATTGGGTTTCCAGCGCCAGGGAGCCAGTGCCGAGAAAAACGGCTTGCCAGGGAAGATCCTGCAATTGTTGCAAGGCTTCGGGCACTAAATCCACCCCTTTCTGTGGGTCAATGCGGGACACCATGGCGATGATGGGTGTATGTGAATCCGCATTCAAACCCAATTCATTTTGTAGAGCAATCTTATTTATTTTGCGACTCGCCAGGCTTTCCACGGAATAATTCGCCACTAGGGCTGCGTCAGTCATAGGGTTCCACCGCTGAGGGTCAATCCCGTTAAGGATGCCGGAGATATGGGCAGCCCGCCTTTGCAGAAATTCATCCAGGCCTGAACCAAATTCTGGAGTCAAGATTTCCAGGGCATAATTTGGGGAAGGGGTGACAATATGATCTGCCGCCAGCAGACCTAGAGCAAGCGGTGCATCTTGTGCCCACTCGGGTAGCGAAGAGTTGCGCGCTGGCCTCAACCCGAAGGCCTTCAATGCATCTCCTGCACCTAACCCCATATAGGGCAAGTTATGCACTCCTAGAACGGTCACGGTTTTGTTGAAAGCAGATTTGAGTTCGGGTTTGTGCTTCAGGGCATAGATAGCTGGAGCAGTGTGCCAGTCGTTGGCATGGAGAATATCCGGGTACCAGCCTAAGACCATAGGCAGTTCTAAAGAGGCCATGGAGAAAAAGGTGAATTTAAAACCATCTGCGCTGGCCTGGGGGTGATAGATTTTTTCATCCTGTGTGATGGGCTCGCCGGCAATGAGGTAAACGGTGAGGCTTTCGAGATGAGTCTCATACACTTCGGCCAAAGCCGAGCCATTGGAATGACGAAGGGAGATTGTGGCGACCCGTTGCAAAGGCGCATCCTGATATTGGAGCGATTGATAGAAGGGGATAACCAGGCGAATGTCCAACTCTGGATCCGTGGACTGAAGGGCAAGGGGGAGCGAACCGGCCACATCTCCCAAGCCCCCCACCTTGATCAGAGGGTCGGCTTCTGAAGCCAGGAAATAGGCTTTAAGGGGATTGTTCATTAAATTGCCTCGATTAAAAGGCTAGGGAGTGGGGACGAAATTCACAAATGTCATATAACCATTTTTATTTTACACGAGATATTGCCCCTAAGATTTGGCAAAATGTGCGATAATTTAAGTAACATCAGGCCATATTAGTTTGGGGTTTGACGTTGCAATTTTTTAGTATCCACGCTCACTTTTATCAACCGCCGCGCGAAGACCCACTCAGTGGAACAATTCCGATTGAAGCGGGGGCCGCTCCTTATCCAAATTGGAACGAGCGCATTTACGCCGAGTGCTATCGTCCCAATGCAAATCTGGGCAATTTTGGCCATATCAGTTTTAATCTCGGCCCAACTTTGTGGTCGTGGATGGCGGCTCACCATCCGCAAACCTGCAATCAAATTGTGGCTCAAGATCGAGCAAACCTGCAACGTTTTGGTGTTGGTAATGCCATCGCTCAGCCCTATCACCACACCATTCTGCCCCTATCTGCCTTTCTAGATAAGGTGACGCAAGTGGCCTGGGGAATTACCGACTTCGTTCATCACTTCGGGCGTAAGCCACAGGGAATGTGGTTGCCAGAAACAGCAGTAGATTACGAGACGTTGTGCATCCTGGCAGACGAAGGCATTGAATTCACCATCCTTGCTCCCTGGCAGGCGAGGGCCGAACATCTGGATGTGACTGAACCTTACCAGGTGCGCTTGCCTGGCGGGCGAAGCATCACCCTCTTCTTTTACCACAGTGAACTGAGCGGTAGTCTCAGTTTCGATCCGGCAGCCACCCTGGATGCAGAGCGTTTTGCTTTCGAGAGGTTAGCATGTGCGTTTAACTCAGAAAAGAGACAAAAAGGGGAACCTCAGTTATTACTTTTGGCCTCAGATGGTGAACTCTATGGACACCATCAACCTCATCGAGATCGTTTCCTGGCTCATCTGGTAAACGGCGCCAGCGAGAGGGCGAGGATCAATCCCATCTATCCCGCTCTCTGGCTTAAAAAACATCCCCCTCGACACCAGGTGGAGATCATCGAACGGACATCCTGGAGTTGCCATCACGGGATACGGCGGTGGATGGGGACCTGTGACTGTACCCCCGGCAATAGCCATTGGAAAACTTACCTGCGTCGAGATTTAGATCGCCTGGCACGAGATTTGGATGTTCTCTATCGCGAGGCTGTGCGACCCTATAAAGTTGACCCATGGGCATTGCGAAAGCAGTATATCCAGGTGGTGTTAGAAGGGCGGTCTTTCAAAGACTGGTTAAGTGAGCAATGTGGCAAGGCCTTGCCTGAGGCTGCAGTAGAAAGGATACACCTGCTGCTTAAGTCCCAATGGGAACGACAGCGCATGTACGCCTCATGCGCTTGGTTCTTCGAGGATTTCGACCGCATTGAACCTCAAAACGCTGTGATTTATGCCGCGCAGGCGATCTTTCTGGCTCGCAAAGCCAGCGGAGTGGATTTAGCGCCGCATTTTGTGCGAGATTTGGGTCGAGTGGTTAGCTCACGCAGCGGGCTAAGCGGCGATCAAGTCTTCTATCGTTATGTAAGGCGATTGGAAGAAACGGGTCTCTAATTTTAGATCGGCTTTGATATTGCGGGGGTATGCTACGATCCAGTGCCATAGATCTCCAGACGGCAGGATTCGATGAAGCCTAGCGCCCGGTATATGCCAAGCCCAATTGGGGTGGAAGCCAGGGCTGCCATGGTGTAGCCCCTTGCTTGTGCCTCTTGCAGGGTCTTCAGGGTAATGGCCATAGCCAGACCCTTACGTCGAAATTGAGGCAGGGTAGCGACGCTATAAACGCCAGCTGCCTCATGTCCCAAGAGCAGCAAAGAGGCTGTGGCTGGCGTATCGCCGGCGTAGCCCAGGAATAATAAGCATGGGCTTTGTGGATTAGAGATTAAACCCTTGTAAAGTTCAAATAAGGCGTGAGAAACGAAACTGTGGTGCGCATAGCCAACAGCCACAATGTTCAACCAGTCTTTTAAAGCGCTTTCACAGGACACACAACGTATCGAAACACCCTCAGGCCATTCTACTGGCGAGGTTAACGCGGTCAAGTCGGTGATCATCCCTGGATAGCTACCCAAATAGATTAAACCGTGTCGCTGTAGACGCTCGCCCAGGTCGTCAGGCTGGCTGCTCGGCCCTAGCATCCATACACAAGGTACGTTTCGCTGCTGGTAATTAGCCAGGATTTGATCAATGCGAGCCTCTGCCTCTTGAGGTTTGAAGCGGGCATACATCACCCGGTTGAATGAGGTATGGGGGATGTCGGCGATTAACCATTGAGCATCAGGCTGGATGTGAAAAGCCGCCTGGGGGTGCTTTCCCAGCAGTCGGGCGTACTCGATGTAACTGATTTCCGGCAAAAATCGCCTTTGCTCTTCGCGGATTAGACTCGCCATGGCTCAGGCAAGCAATGCGACCTCCAGGAATCTTTCTACACGATAGCCACTAGCCTCAGCCGCTTCGAGGAGACGGTGGATCAGGGAATATAGATTTGCTATCATGTTGCCTAAAGGGTGACTCAGTTCTTGTAATGCGTGGACTTCTCCAGGTGGCTCTGCTCCAATTTGTGTGTAAACCCAGTGGACAATAGCCACCCCATACATCCACCAGAGCCATTCTGCGAAAGCCTCTCGGTTAAACCACAGAATATCCTGATAGCGGTTAAATCCTAGAAAGCGTTGCACATCTGGGTCAGTGAACCAGGAGTGTAAAAGGCGCAATGGTTCGGGTTGTCCAGCCTGCAAGGGGGAGATTTGATACAAATCTTCCGCCCAGGTATGATGGCTGATGAGCAGTTTAACCAGGTTCGTCAGCCGTTCGTTATCATGATCTACTGCCCCCAAGGCCTTGAAGGTTTCAGCCAGGGTTTTATCCAGATGCCATTCCACCAGCCAACTACGGCTGATCTCGGCAAAATCAATGGGATGGATGATTTTTCCGGGAAAAGTAGACATTATCCATCCCAGGAGGACCCCCCAAACCAGGGGATCGCTCCATTGAACGAATTGCTGCCCGCGTGGGTAGTGTTGTAAATACTCCAGGGCTGCCCGGGTTTGAGGTGTGGTCTCTGGCGATAGGAGTTCAAGGATAGCGTTGACTTGTAGCAAACTGGCTACATATTGACGTACCTGCTGACTGATTTGTGCAGGCTCACCCTTTGCAGCAGTGATCTCCTGGATGCTTGTCAGCAGGCGCAGGGCTTTGTATTCAACCTCATCTAAGACGGGTTGCAGGTGGCTGGCTTCATAGGTTTTTACCTGGTTGGTTTGTATCCAGCGGAAGAAGTTTGGGTTGACTAATTCAGCAAAGGCAGAACGCACCGATTGGAGGAAGATTTCCATGAGCGCCTCCTCCACCGAGGGTACACCTCTTCCATTGAGATAAGCCGCCAAGGGGCCATAAGGGTGTTGCGCGTCCTCCTGGACATGACGGATGTCTGTGAAAACATGGTGCTGATATGCTCCCAATTCGAGATAGAGACCGTTTTGATATAAGTCCTGACTGGGGAAGATATATTCCAGGCCAGAGACATGGTCGCGGAAGATCGTATAATACCCGGGTTCGTTTGGGATTCTCGTGGCTTCGCCGAGGGATTTTTGGGTAAGAACACGGCTGTTGCTTTTATCCAGATAATGAACAGAAGTGCGAATCCAGCCACGGGTGCTGGCGAACTTGTTGTGATAGATCACCAGGGCATACTCATGTCCAGAACCGTTTGAATAAGCGAAGACATCTTCATTGACATATCCCTCGGGGGTGTAAAAATCGTAGAGAAGGAAGTCTTTGGCTTCAGCGAAGAGATGGCGGCGACGTAAGAGAGGGAAGATTTCCCGCTCGTGGCGTTCAATTAAGTTCGGGTCAGGTTGTTCGTCCCAATAGGCTCGGCGGAATTCCATGCCATACTTTTCGGCGAAGCCCTCGATTTGCCCATGGCCAAACATAGGCAGGCCAGGCAGTGTGGCCATCATTGTGCAGATGCCGAAGTACTTATCCCCTTTGCCGAATTGATCCACGGCTGTGCGTTCATCGGGGTTGTTCATAAAGTTCACGAAGCGTTTGAGGATTTCTGGGTCGAATTCCAGGGTGTTTTTAATCACCAGGCGATATTCCTGGTTTCTTTCGTCGCGCAGCATATTCATGAAGGCGCTGTTATATACGCGGTGCATTCCGAGTGTGCGCACGAAGTAACCCTCCATTAGCCAGAACGCCTCAGCCAGGAGGAGAGTATCCGGAGCTTCCTGCGCCACTCGATCCACCACCTCGCGCCAGAACTCGTTGGGCATGGCCTGGTCGAATTGCTCTTTGGTCATGCCGTGCTCGGCGCGGGAGGGGATGTCACCACCGCTGCCAGGCTCAGGATACCAAAGGCGTTGATAGTGACGTTTGGTCAAAGTCATGGCAGCATCAAAACGTATAATAGGAAACTTGCGCGCCACATGCAGGATGGTTTGGATAACCGCTTCGCGCACCTCGGGATTTAGGTAATTCAATTGGGCGGTGTCATTCCAGGGCATGGAGGTGCCATCATTACCGTGATAGATATACTTCTCCTGGCCACTCCAGAAGTCGACGCGCTTGAAAACTACAGCGGCGTCACTATGGTCGTAGTAATGGTCTTCCAGATAAATCCCCACGCGGCTATCCCAGGAAAGGTTAGGGCCATTGAAAGTGTAAGAGGGGAAGGGGCTATAATCCAGGGAGATGAACCAATCGGGGTGTTGGATGACCCAGGGGGAGTCAATACCCATATGATTGGGCACCATGTCGGA
>JBBILY010000104.1:6333-11537 GCA_037444705.1 Chloroflexota bacterium
CACCTCCCAGATCAGCGGCGATGTCGTAGGAGAACAAGGAATATGCCGAAGCTACTGCCTCGGGGTTACCACACAGTTGCTTTATCCGCTTTGAGGCTGGGCTGCGTTCCCATAAACCGATGAGCCATAGGCCGCTGAACCCCCAACGGGACAGGGTTGCCAGTTCTTCTTCAGGTATATGGTCGAGGCGGGTGATGGGTCGTTGATATTTTTTTGAGAGTTGATCCAGCCACACATATGTATTCTTAGCCAATAAGACCAGACAGGGCATCCAATCCCGGTCGGGGCTGAAGCGCTCGATTTCCTGTTCCAATGCGGCATACTCGTATACCATTGCAGGAGCAGGGCCTAAGCCGGCAAAGCGCAATTTCTCCTCTTCCTTGATGAGATCTAAACTGCGTAGCAGGCGATAAAGGTGATGTCCCAAGAGATGGCCCCAACGTGTGCGAATATATTCCAGTTGGCTAGATAGGGAATGAGGTACATTTATCGCCGGACTGCGCAGCATCGTGATCAGGCCTTGTTGCTCGGGGCCAAAGGTGGGTTGGCTAGCGAAGAATTCTTGCAGGGCAGTGATAATTTGGGGATAGGCGCTAAATCTCTCGAGAGAGTCATGATCAAATAATTCCAGGTATGGAGCGGCGGCGGGGTTAACATTGTTGAGCCACAGCATGAGCATCTCTTCTAAGGCGATCTGGCGATGGGGCAACCCTTCGGTCTCCCCATTCAGATATTCTTCGATGCTCATCTGACGCTGGTAGACTGCCAGTGGTGGGAATTCCTCGACAAATTGGCTCAGCGTGTTTTCTAAAGCCTCAGGCCCAATTTTTTGCTCCAGCCAACGGAGCGCCTGCTCCATGACCTGGGGATTGCGCTGTTGACGATAGAGGGCAACCACCAGGTGTAGAATTTCATCAATTAAACCCAGGGCGTTAATCTCACCGGCGCGGACAGCCTTTTCGGGAAAGCGTATCAGGTCACGCTTCTGGTTGATCTTCTGGGTGAAGACGCGGGCAGCGTGGAAGTCAGCAAAGACTACATTTCCAGAAAAGGTGAAGAGAGATTGGTCGAAGCGGTAATAGTCGCGTGCCTGACGCGAGACGTGAAACTCAAAAGTGGGGTTAGGCGATGAAAACATGGGCAATATCTCAAATGTTGGAGATTTTCTTCTGAAGTTGTTCAAGATATCGAGGTAAGCCTAAATCATAATATATTTTTTGTGTTTGTAAGAGAATCGCTCGAGCGCGTTGAAGATCCTCCTTCTTCCCGCGCAGAAAATGTGCTTCAGCCCATTCCTCCAGAATGCGAGCGCGGTACCAGGGTACACTCAGTTTAAAAAGGGCGGGTTCCAAAGCAGCGAAGATGCTAAAGGCGTCTCTCCAACGCTTTTCTGCAACAGCCAGGCGCGCTTCAGTCCACTTCAGGATGGCTTCGCCGCCAAAGAAGGGTTTAGAGGCAATCGCCTGGCGAGTGTGTTCCAACAGTTGACGACCTTCTACCAAACGATTTTTACGGATATGGACAGCACATAAGATTAAGGAAGCAATAGCATGATCGTTTGGCAGGGCAACTGTGCCCAGTTGCATCGTTTCCTCCACCACCTCTTGTGCCTGATCCATTTGGTTCATTTCATAGAACAGGTCGCCTAGGACAACGTTGATGCTACCTGCTAACCAAAACAATTTGTGCTCTCTTGCTTCCTGCCGGCATTCTAAGAGACGCTCCACAGCCTCGGTCCACTCACCTTTGAAGCGAAGCAGGCGGGCTTCAATAAAGTGATTTAGCAGCAGAGCTTATGCTGGATGGGCGATGTAGGGTAGCATCTTCGAGAGTTCTGGCAATATGGCTTCAATGGCGGGGATATCCCCTAATTCGAAGGAGATATCTACTGCGCTAGCCAGCATATTGTGTTGCCAGGTGGTCATACCCATACGTTGGGCGATCTGTTGCCCGCGCATGAATTGCTCGCGTGCACCGATAAGATCACCAATGAGATGCAGGTGTTCTCCCAGATTGGTGCGGGCACGCACAGCTGTGGCCAACAAGCCCCCTGTTTCGGAGAGGGCGACTGCTTCCGTCAACGCCTGACGGGCTGCCTCGGCATCTAGATTGGGCAAGATGCCCAGCGTCGCCAGTGCTTCGGCCTGCACATCCAATAAGTCTAGTTGCCTGGCCAGGTTTAAAGCATGTTGACAGAGAGGCAAAGCCTGTTCGGGCAGGTTAAAGAAAGCCCGTGCAGTTTCGTGAATGAGGGCAACCACACCAGGTGTTTCCAACTCCATGTAATTGGGTATGGTTTCCAACCCTTGACGACGGGTTTCAAGACTGCGAGGTGGGTCACCTAAATACCAGGCAGTACGCGCCAGGCGGGCGATCACTTGGGCTTGATGGTCGTAATCCCCGAAGCGGCGATAAAGTTGGACAGCTTCAGACCATGGTTCGCATGCAGCCTGGTAACGCCCCTGGCGAAATAATGCTTCACCCAGATTGGTTAGGATGTGGGGTGTTGTTTCAACATCAGCGCCCAACTCCAAAGCAGCACGATAATAACGCTCTGCTTCCTGGTTAGCATAGATGGAAAGGGCTCGGTCGCCGGCTTGCCGATAATAACCTTGGGCTTTGGGGCTATCACCGCTCTTCTCATAATGATATGCCAGAACCTCGAAATCCTCTGGATGGAATGATTCTAGAGCCTGAGCCACATTGCGGTGTAGGCGTTGTCGGCGTAGAGGGCTAAGGTTTTCGACCAGGGTGGTTGGAATCAAGTTGTGAGCAAAGGAAAATACCAACGCCTGTCCGCGGCGACGAGGTGAAGCAACGATAATCTGAGCACGCTCAGCATTCTCCAGGGCTTCAATCAGCCCTTCATCGTCTATTTGGCAAGCATGTTGGAGGGTCTCACTATCAAACTGGCGCCCCAGGATGGCTGCGCATCGTAAAACATCTTGGGTTCTTCCGGGAAGACGACCCACACGGGCTTGTAATGTGGCTCGCACGCTTTGAGGTACATGGATTTCTGCCAGATCAGGTACTTGCCAGATTTGATCCTCGAAGCACAATTGGCCGGTTTCGATTAAGGCTTTGACAATTTCTTCAATGAAAAACGGGTTACCTTCGGTCTCTTGGAAGATAAGGTCTAATAAACGCTGGTCAATTTTCCCGTTAGGGGTAATCAAGGTCGAGATTAAGGTCTCGGTTTGCTCTCGATTCAAGCGAGTAAGTTTCACTCGGGTGGACAGCCGTTCGCGAGACAAATCGAGCAAGACTGCTTGAAGCATGCCATTTTCGTCTAGGGCGATCTCGCGATAAGTTAAGGCAATCAGTAGACGCAGTTTGGAGGTGCGCCGAGCCAGGTAGCGAAGCAGAGCCAATGTTCCACTATCTGCCCAATGGACATCGTCAATGAATAGTAACAAGGGTGCTTGTGTCGTCAGTTGACTAATCCATGAGGTTATACTTTCAAAGATGCGTTGTTGTTCCGAAGAAGGTTCGGCCGTAGGGTTAGGAGCGATATCTGGATAATACAGACGAAGTTCGGGGGCGATCTGAATCAAATCTGCCAGGACAAAGTTGGGGAGTAAAGATAGAGAAGAATCATTCTCGTGACTATCGCGTAGGATTTGGGCAAAAGGTGCATATGGCGCACCTTCTTCCTCGTGACAGGCACCTGTCAAAACCTTGCCGCCACTGATCAGCGCGTGTGCCATTAATTCTCGCACCAGTCGGGTTTTGCCAATGCCTGACTCACCGTTAACAAGGAGCACCTGCCCCTCACCCAGAGCGGCTTGATGCCAGACAGCGTTTATTTGACTTAGTTGAGCCTCGCGCCCGATTAAGCGCCCGCGCACTATTCGGTCCAGGAGGGATAAATCGGGATTCGGGATTTCTAGCCTCTGGCTTGATATTCCTGAGGCTCGTATTGACTCCAGCGCCTGGCGCACTTCAGTGGCTGTATGCGGGCGATCATCAGGTTGTTTACTCATCAACTGCAGGATCAATTGATCTAAGGCTGGGGGGATTTCAGGGCGATGGGCGTGAGGTGGGACAACGGGTGAATATAAGTGTTGTGATATGACTGCGACGGGATCATCGGCGAAAAAGGGTAAATTCTCTGTGATCATCTCGTAGAGCAAGACGCCCAACGAATAGAGATCAACTCGAGCATCATATGGCTGTCGCAAGGCAGTTTCAGGCGCCATGTAGAAGACTATGCCTACCACCATTCCATCCAGGCCGACACGGGTAGATAAAGAGCGCGCTAATCCGAAATCGGTAAGTTTTGCTATTCCCTCAGTTGTGATGAGAATGTTTTCAGGTTTAAGATCGCGATGGATGATCCCGTGAGCATGAGCATGTTCTAAAGCAGCGCAAATCTGGCTGGCTATAGTTAACGCCTCTTCAACCGTTTGAGGCTTACGGTCATAAAGGGACACGCCCTCTACCAGTTCCATAACAATAAAAGACACCCCCTGGTCTTCACCGGCGTCATATATGTCTACGATATTAGGGTGGTTTAGACGAGCTGCGGCTTGAGCCTCGCGCAAGAAGCGAGAGTGAGCCTCCCTTCCTAGTCGGTTTTGGTTGGCTTCGCTTAGTACTTTAACCGCCACAGGGCGATCCAGCAAGGTATCGTATCCTTGATAGACTACGCCCATCCCACCCTCTCCTAAGCGTTGGGTGAGTTGATAGCGGTTCTTTAACGTATGGACCTGATCCATAATGATTTTTTTACATGCGTCTGGCAATCAGGAAAGTAATATCGTCGAAGGGCAGCGAGGAGCCGCTGAAGTCACGGATCTCTCGCTCGAGGGCGGCAGCAATTTGCGTTGCTGATCGTTCCTGATGTTGGATGAGCACTTGTTGCAAGCGTCTCATCCCAAATAATTCGCCCACTTCGTTCATAGCGTCGGTCACACCATCTGTATAAAGCACGATGAAATCCCCTGGGTTGATATGTTCCTGGTACTGGATGTAGCGAGCGTCCTCATCTATTCCCAGTGGCATGCCGCTGACGGACAGAGCAGTGATGTGGCAGGGTTGGGTTGAATCGGGGGCATGATAAATCAATGGAGGGTTATGGCCTGCATTAACATACGTGACCTCTCCTGAGGCGGGAGAGATCATGGCGTAAAATAAAGTGATATAAAGGTCTAGCCACCTGACAGTTTGTTTTCATCGGTAGGAAACCAGGGTAATATGAAATG
>JBBILY010000105.1:0-11526 GCA_037444705.1 Chloroflexota bacterium
AGACCTGATACCATTCAGAACATCGCACAGACTATCTATAGTTGAAACTTCGAGGAGGACAGCATGGACTTAGGACTTCAAGGCAAACGTGCTCTGGTCACCGGTGCCAGCCGAGGATTAGGGTATGCCGTAGCACGGGGGTTGGCTCTAGAGGGATGTCGGGTGGCTATCAACAGCCGTGACTCAGCCAACATCTCTGTGGCTGCGCAGAAACTCAGCCAGGAAACCGGCACCCAGATCATCCCTCTGGCTGGAGATGTGGCTCAGCCCGGCGTGGCCGAACAATTGGTGCAGCAAGCGGTAGCGGCACTGGGCGGGTTAGACCTGTTGGTCACCAATTCGGGTGGTCCACCCGCAGGAAAATTTGAAGATTTTGACGATGCTGCCTGGCTCAGCGCAGTGGAACTGAACTTTCTCAGCCACGTGCGTTTGATCCGCGCCGCACTGCCTCACTTACGCCAATCAAATACCCCCAGCGTACTCACCGTTACTTCCTATTCGGTCAAACAACCCATCCCTAACCTGGTGTTATCCAACAGTGTGCGCGCTGCCACTGTCGGCCTGACTAAAAGTCTGGCATTAGAATTGGGTTCAGCCGGCATCCGTTTCAACTCAATCTTGCCAGCCTGGACAGAAACGGAGCGGGTATATGAACTGATGGCCCACCGCGCCAGGATTAATGGCACAACAGTCGAAGAAGAGATCGCCAAACAGGCTAAAGATAGTCCCATGGGGCGCATGGGGCGCCCTGAGGAATTTGCCAATGCTGCGGTGTTTCTCCTGTCTCCGGCGGCTTCCTACATTACTGGTGTGATGTTGACCGTAGACGGAGGCATGTACAAGGGCACCTTTTAAGCCTTGCTCAACCTGTACGTGAGATACAAAGACGGGGCACATGATAGGGTGCCCCGTCATGTTTTTGCGCCGCGCTCATGCGAAGGCGATCATAAGCCACGGCGCAACTCGATGGCTTTGTGAATACGCGTACAGCCATACGCCGTTGGGAGGAGGAAACCAGCGGCGGTTGGCGGCCAAAACGTCAAATAAGGTTCAATTCGCGCCTTAGCGGTTGCGGTTGCGCAAGAAAGTCGGGATGTCCAAATCCTCAGTATTGAAGGCGCGAGGCTGGAACTCTCGACTTGGTTGACTAGGCGTCGCCGCAGACGATGGCGCACTGGTGCGGGCTTCACTGCTTACTGGTTCCACAATACGCCGAGGTACACCCGCGCGTTCGAAACCGGTGGCGATGACCGTGATACGCACCTCGTCCTTGAGATTGGGATCAATCACTGCCCCGAAGATCAGGTTCACATCGGGATGCGCGGTTTCCTTAATAATAGCGGCCGCCTGATTCACCTCAAACAGCGTCAGTTCTGGGCCACCAGTCACGTTGAAGAGAATGCCGCGTGCGCCATCAATGGTAATATCCAGCAACTGGCTGGATATAGCCTGTTCAGCCGCGATGCGCGCAGCATCCTCGCCTTTGCCCACGCCCACAGCCATCAAGGCAGCACCGCCCTCGGACATGATGGTGCGCACATCGGCAAAGTCCAGGTTGATCAGACCAGGCACCGTGATTAATTCTGAGATACCCTGAACACCCTGACGCAATACATCATCCGCCATGCGGAAGGCCTGTTGTAAATTGGCGCGCTTATCTACGATCTGCAGCAGACGATCGTTCGGGATCACAATCAGGGTATCGGCTTGCTCTTTGAGTTTGGTAATGCCGGCTTCGGCGGCTTGTATACGCCGTGCGCCTTCAAAGGTGAATGGCCGTGTGACAACCCCAATGGTCAGAGCGCCCACCTCCTTGGCAATTTGGGCGACTATTGGTGCTCCTCCGGTGCCTGTGCCGCCACCCATACCCGCGGTGATGAACACCATGTCGGAGCCTTTCAAGACGCTATACAGTTCCTCGGCTGATTCCTCGGCTGCCTTGCGACCGGTTTCTGGATCGCCGCCTGAACCTAAGCCGCGCGTCAGTTTCTCTCCGATACGCACCCGCGTTGGTGCCTTGGAGAGAGTTAAGGCCTGGGCGTCGGTATTGACCGCCACGAAGTCCACGCCTTTCAAACCCTCATCAATCATACGGTCCACAGCATTGCAGCCACCGCCGCCCACACCGACGACCTTAATGTGGGCGAAAGATTCAAGTGAACTAGGCATATTGAAATCGGTACTCATAAAAGTTCCTCCTCTTTGGATAGATTTACACAATCAAATTAAGACTCTCTACGGCACAGTGCGACCAGTGCCGAAGATCTTCTCCGTTAATCATGGCAATAAACGCCTGAGCCAATTCTTGATTTTTTCCCAATTGAGTTCACCTCCATGTGTCTCGGCCGCCCGAGAAATTCCTGAACGAGATCTCTCCCCCTGGGGGGCAAACTCGCTCATCAGAAAAGCCCAACGCAGCAGTCCAACGCTGGTCGAAAACGCGGGTGAGTTCAGGCGATCTACCATCCCTACGATTTTTTCGGGTTTCGCAATGCGCACCGGCACACCTAACACCCGTTGGGCCACCGTGCGAATTCCTGGCAAAGCGCTTGAGCCTCCTGTAAGCACAACGCCCGCTGGCAAGAGCCCATCGTAACCGGAGCGCTTGATCTCCTGCAACACCAGCCCGAAGATTTCTTCCACACGCGCCTCAATGATGTGCGCCAGGTCCTGGCGGCTGATCTGCACCGCCTCTTGCTCTCCAAAGGGCTTGATGTTGAAAAACTCCTGGGCGCTGACTTCTGCCTCTACCGCATGACCGTGTTGCAGTTTGACCTCTTCCGCCTGAGACATGGGCAGGCGCAAGCCATGGGCAATATCAGAGGTGATATGGTTGCCTCCCACAGCAATCACGGCAGTGTACCACACATCCCCGTCAATATAGATCGCCATATCGGTCGTGCCACCGCCTATATCCACCACCACTGCGCCCATCTGCCGCTCGGTCTCGGTTAGTACCACCTCGGCAGAAGCCAGGGGATTGAGCACAAATTGAGAAACTTCCACCCCCGAGACACCCACACACTGGCGCAGGTTTTCCACAGAGGTCTCAGCGGCTGAAATGATGTGGGTTTCCACTTCCAGGCGGTAACCATGCATCCCAATCGGGTTGCGGATACCCTCCTGGCCATCTACGCTGAACCCACGTTGGATCACATGCACAATCTCGCGGTTATGAGGGATTGCCACGGCGCTGGCCGCTTCGATGGCGCGCGCCACATCGTCCTGATCAATCACTCGCCCGCTAATTCCTACGACGCCGCGGCTATTCACGGAAGCCACCTGAGAGCCTGCCAGGCTGACCAGAGCGGAAGTAATCTCCAGGCCAGAGGTGCGTTCGGCTTTTTCTATCGAACGAGCGATCGCCTGCGACGCGGCCGCCAGGTCCACAACCACCCCTTTGCGTATCCCCTGAGACGGCTCAATCCCCACCCCCAGGATGTGCAATTGGCCAGTCCCCTCCTCCCGCGCGATCAGGGTGCAGACCTTGGTGGTGCCCACATCCACACCAACCACGATCGGTTGATCCGTCATACGTCGTCTGCTGCGCACATCTTCAGACATTCGTAACTCACCTCTCCAGGCGGTAATAGGGCGAGTGCACAAATTCAACACTGATGAGGGCTGGCTTTATGCCCTCTTTTTGCAATCCCTTTACCACTGCCTGGTAAATGCGTAATTTCATATCAATATCGCGCACCTCTCCAAAATAAACTTCCCATCCAGCAGCATCCTTCCATCCCAGGCCATGAAGGGCATCATAGACGAGTGGAGTGCCTGCTGGGGCTTGAGCGCTCAAAGAAAGGATGGCAGAAACCATCTCCACAGGCAGAAATTGCACAGCATTCTCTGTGGCAGCGGCCTCGGGGACGGTGTTTGGAGAACTGGAGGCTTCCACAACCACAGTGGGTATAGGCCCTGAAGGATCGCGAAGTGGAAAGGCTACTCCGTTAGCATCTACCAGCACCGTACGCCCGTCTTGCTTCCAGGCCAAAATAGGCTGGCGTTCTTCAACGGTCATAGCGACCTTGTGCGGCAAAGCTACCTCAACCGCTACCGACGAAAACTCCGGGAAGGCTTTCAGGGTCTTCTCTTTTAATTCTCTGGCGTCAATGGCAAAGATTGGCTCACCCGCCACATCCAATAGGGCATTGACATCGCGGCTAGATAACCTTTGCAAGCCGGTCACCTCAATCGCCTCAACCCGAAAAGAGGGTGAATTCCACAAGTGATAGAGCAGGAAAGCCAATGTCACCACCAAAATTCTGGAAATAAACCGTGCTCCTAGAGAAATTTGAGGGAGAGCCGGCAGGCGAATCTCAGCCCCCGGGACGCTCAGTGCCAGGTCAAAGCGCCGCCGAGCGCGAGTCTTTGATACCCTGCGTAGTGGTAGTGGCGATTCTCCTACGCCGGCTCGTACCATGACGGGAGGGATTGATCGCGCTTCGCGGGCTCTACCTCTGGCTTTGGCGGCGCGTACCTTTTCCCGCAGACGTGCATCCAGGTCCTGCTGATGGCGTGAGGCTGGACTTTGCGAACGACTTCGCGAGCGATTGGGCACTGTCATCTCTTCACTCTCATTACATCCCTGGCCTAATGGTGTCAGCCGCGTTCATAACGGCGCTGGTTGCGGTCGCGATCGTGTTTACGCTCTAATGCCAATTCAATCAGCCGATCCACTAAAGCCGGATAGGAAATGCCACTCGCATTCCATAACTTAGGATACATACTGATGCGGGTAAACCCCGGTATCGTGTTGATTTCGTTGAGATACAATGTATCTGTATCTTTATCCAATAAGAAATCCACGCGTGCCATACCGGCACAGTCAATGGCTTTATATGCGCGGATAGCCAAATTCTGCACCTGCTCCACCATTTGAGGGGAAAGCGGGGCGGGGATCAACAATTGAGAACGGTCATCGTGATATTTAGCATCATAGGAATAAAACTCTGCCGCGGGGATAATCTCACCAGGAATGGAGGCTTGAGGCTCATCATTACCCAGGATACTGACCTCAATCTCGCGCCCATTGACGCCGCGCTCGATTAAGATGCGGCGGTCATAACGCGCAGCATCCATGAGGCCTTCCAATAAATCTGAACGATTGCGGCACTTACTTACCCCAACCGAAGAGCCTAAATTTGCCGGCTTGACAAACAACGGATAAGGTGCTAATGCTTCTGCTCGAACGATCACCTTCTCCGGGTCTTGCTCGATCTCACGCCTTAAGACCACAATCGACTCGACCACAGGGATTCCATTGGCCCGCATGACGTCCTTGAAAACCCCTTTGTCCATCCCCAAGGCTGATCCCACCACCCCAGCGCCAACATATGCCAGGTCGGCCAGCTCTAACAAGCCCTGAATTGTGCCATCCTCACCAAAAGTGCCATGCAACACCGGAAAAACCACATCCAACGAGAACAGGAGTTCCAGAATTTCACCTTCTGAGGTTGTCTGGAGGGTATAGAGGCCACAGCGAGTTGGATCAGCCAGCAATACCGCTGGATTGAGGCTCGCTAACCGATTCTGTTCAAAGGCCTCCAGGGCATTATCCCCCACTAACCAGGCCCCATCATGAGTGATGCCAATCTGGACTACCTCATATTTTTCGCGATCGAGGGCGTTGATCACCGAGCGCGCCGAAAGCAGGGAGATTTCATGCTCCCCAGAACGCCCACCAAATAGAACGCCCACACGTAACTTATCTTTCATCATTCGTCGTCCTTTAGTTATTGGGTTTGTCCGGCCACTCACCGATCAATTCAATTTCCAGTTCCAGGTTTACACCAAATTTCTCTGCCACAGCCTGTCGCGCCCTTTGAATCAGGGAATATATATCCATGGCAGTGGCTTTGCCCTGATTGATGAAAAAATTGGCATGCAGTGGACTGATCTGCGCCTCCCCAACCCGTAAACCCTTCAACCCTGCCGCCTCGATCAAGCGCCCGGCATAATCCCCAGGGGGATTCTTGAACATAGAACCCATGCTGGCTCCGGGGGGTTGGGTCTGACGGCGGTATCTTAGAAACTCCTCCATCTTTGCCTGAACGGCTTCAGGTGTACTTAATTCCAGGCGCAAGGTCGCAGTTAACACCACTGCTTGACCAGGTTGGCGCTTCAACAGGCTGCTGCGGTACGAGAACGCGAAGCGCTCGGCAGGCCATTCCTGAAGTTGAGGCACATTTGCTTGCATATCCGTCATTTGTTGCAAGATTTCTGCCACAACCAGGTTATTTGCCATCTCGCCCCCATGCGCCCCGGCGTTTCCCACAATCGCTCCGCCTAGGGTGCCGGGGATGCCCGCAGCCCATTCCAGCCCTGCCAATCCCCGCAAAGCTGCCTGGCGCGCCATCAATCCCAAATTTGCGCCCGATTCCGCCCAGACCAGGGGTGGCTCGTGTTTCAAGTTAAAGCGCACTTTGCGCGCTCGGTTGAGCAGCACCACACCCCGCACCCCGGCATCGCTCACCAGGACATTTGAGCCTCCACCCAGGATCACATATGGTATCCCCTCTTCCCAAAGCAATTCAACTGCCCTGGATAGTTCGGTGGTAGAACGCACCTCAAGGAGCACATCCGCTGCCCCTCCAACACGGGCGGCAGTATAGGCTGCCAACGGGGCGGTAATTCGCAGGCGTTCACCAAAGACCAAGCGCAAGCGGAGTAAAGTGGTGCTATTCACAAGAGGCGTCTCAACTCGAGCAGAAATCATGCATACCGCCAGGTGTCCTAAGCGCGTTGGATGCGCTCGATTAAGCGCAGAATCAACTCGCGGGTGAAAGGAAACTCACCCCGTGAAAGACGTGTGGGATGGAGCAGATCCTGATCCTCCTCTTTCTGGGGTTCGGGCTGCAAGGTCAACGGACGATTGGATCGTACTTCCGCCTCAAAAGATCTTTTCTTCTCCGCCATTCTCCTCACTCCTTTCTCATGCACCATCAGGCCATAAAGGTCTGGTTACACCCTGGATGTCCGTGGGTGCCCCACACCTTGAGCTCCATCCGCATCTCGCAGCCCTTCCAGAACTCGACGTGTGATCTGGTCGGCATCTCCGGCCGAAAGCACCAAAATGACAGCGCCCGACCTGACATTTTGTAACAGATAAGCCACAGCTTGCCCTAAATCAGCCATATAATGAACATCCCTGTGCTGAATCCTCTCCACAACCTGACGGGCTGAAAACCCATCCTCGGGAGGATTCTCGCGCGCAGGGTAAATTTCGGTGACCAGCACATGCTCAACCTCACCAAAAGCAGCCGCGAACTCGTCTAATAAGGCGCGCGTGCGTGAATATGTGTGCGGTTGCCAAACAGCCCAAATTGATCTCTGGGGATAACGCGCCCGCGCGGCTTGTAAAGTTGCCCGAATCTCCGCAGGGTGATGAGCGTAATCGTCAATAAGGATAATGTCATCCACCTCTCCGATTACCTCAAAGCGCCGCCCCGTGCCGCGGAACTCTGCCAAAGCCAGGGCTGCCTTCTCCAGGGACAGGTTCAAGTCGTCAACCACGGAAAGTGCTGCCAGAGCATTCAACACGTTGTGGCTGCCCGGCACTTGCAAATGGACCTCAACCGCTTTTTCCCCTTCGTTCTGCCTGTCTCGGGCGAAGACCGCCTCAAAACTGTATCCACCCTGGCGGTTGACTCTCAGGTCTCGCCCATAGGATAAGGGTTTATCCCTGCCCAGCCAGCGGCTCAAACCAAATGTGCGCCTCCGGATTCCTTTTTGGGCGACTTCCTGACTCAGGCGGTAGGCATTGAGATCATCGTTACACGCAACCAGCACGCCATCCATCAAAATCCTGTCCACAAACTGTTGAAATGCCCGATAATATTCCGATTTACTCGGATAACAATCCGGGTGATCGTAGTCCACGTTCATGACTACCGCCACGCGGGGTGATAACCCTAAAAACATATGATCATATTCATCAGCCTCAATGACGAAATATGGCCCCTGTCCGGCGTGAGCATTCGTCCCAAGATTAAGGGAAAACCCACCAATTATGAAAGAAGGCTTCTCCCCTAGGGCTTCGAGCATCCAGGCCAGCATGGCGGTCGTGGTGGTTTTCCCATGGGTGCCAGCGATAGCAATCACCTGATAACCATCCAACAATTGGCCTAAGAATTGAGCCCGTTTGAGCACAGGTACACCGGCCGCGCGCGCTGCCTGAACCTCGACATTATCATCCGTCACAGCCGACGACCGCACAATCAGGTCAGCCCCTCCAATGTTCTCCGCTCGATGGCCAATAAATACATGCGCACCGGCAGCGCGCAACCCTTGCGTCACAGGCGATTCCTGACGATCTGAGCCGCTCACCCGCACGCCTCGTTCGAGCAAGACGCGAGCAATCGCTGATAGACCGCTGCCTCCTATACCGATCATGTGCACATGCTTCATCTCAGCCATCATCCTTAGAGAAACACTACCAGAACAAATAAGAAGGACACTGCCACTGCAATGTAAATTGTCGGAACACCCAACCACTTTGGTGGAAGGTAAGCCAAAACAGAGGGGGGAGGCTCTGGCCTGGAAATGAATTTGTGAAAAGGATAGCCTGAATCATCGAGAAAATACCACAGGGTGCCAAAGATCAGAAAGCCGTTCAGAGCGCCCAGAAAAAAGCCCAGGAGCGTGTCGGCGAGGCGTTCTCTGGCGAATTTGCTGGTTTGAAACTTGGGAATATTGGGTGTCTGATAACCAAAGACCACCAGGAACAGCATTAAGGCCGTGCGCACCCAGAATTCGGGGGTGCCATTGGGCTTGGCGAAGAAATCGCGCACTGGCGGCACATAACGGCTGAACACCTCCAGCAAAAATAATGCCAGGATCACGCTAAATGCTACAAGTAATTCCTTAGCCCAGCCGCGCATCGCCCCAATGATGGCAAAGATTACCACATAGACCCAAAATGCGAAGGTTAATGTCATCATGCTATCCCTTCCTTTCCCAGGGCCAGGTCGAACAATTGGATGGCAATCTGAGTGGCTGCCTCGGGATGGGATAGGCTGCGCATCGCCAAGCTCATATCACTGCGCTTCCGCTTATCGCGCATCAATTCTTGCACCGCAGGTAGCAGTCGAGCCGACAGTTCATCATCCCGTACGAGCACAGCAGCGCCACGCTGCACCAGATATTGAGCGTTCACGGCCTGATAACGCCAAGCATAAGGATACGGCACCAGGATGGCTGGCAAGCCAAAGAGCGGTAGTTCACCCAACACCGATGCCCCTGCTCGGCAAACTGCCAGATCAGCCACGCTGAAGGCTGCGCCCATCTCTTCATGCAAATACGGGTAGGGATGATAGCGCCTGTATTGCTCAGAAGGCAAGGTCTGGGCCAACCGCTGGCGCACTTCCTGCACCTCTTCCCAATCCAGTTGCCCGCTGAGATGCACAACCTGCATTTCACGGAGCAACTCAGGCAAGACGTTCAGCAAGGCGCGGTTAATCGAGCGCGCCCCTTTACTCCCGCCAAAAACCAGGAGCACCGACAACCCCGCCTCAAGCCCTAACACCCGTCGCGCCTCATCCTCATCCCAGCGGCGCAAGTTCGAACGTGTCGGATAGCCCGTAACCGAGACCTTGGAGCGCTTCCTGTAGAACGAACGGGAGGCCTCAACGGTCACCGCGATCCGGTCGGCGAAAAAGGATAAGAGCCGCAAAGCCAGGCCCGGCTCAATATCCGGCACATACAGCAACGTGCGCGGGCGGGGATAACCTCGTCCAGGAAGGTGCGCCGCCAATGCTACCGGCACGGCCACATAACCACCGGTGAAGAGCAGAGCCTGTGGCTGATACCGACGCAACAAGCGGCGCGCAGCCAGAAAGCCGCGAGCCAAATGCCATAAATTGCGCGGTAATGCTCGCCAGCCAACACCATGTACCCCAGCCGCAGGGATGGCTTCGAAGGGAATCTCGGCTCTATTCACCAGAGTCGCCTCCATACCGCCCGCGCCACCCACCCAGAGCAAGCGCAGATCGGAGGTTGAATGGCGAATTTGCCCAGAACCTTGGCCTTGCGCCATCCTCTCTACCTCACTCTTCAAGGCTTGCACCACGGCGAGCGCGGGATACACGCCGCCGCCGGTCCCGCCTGCGCAAATCAACAACCGCAACGTGCGACCTCCCATCTTCCGCCTGTGGCTGACTGGACAGGCGGGAAATGTTGATCAAGATTCCAATGGCTGCCATAGAAACCACCAGGTTCGAACCGCCGGCGCTAATGAATGGCAAAGCGTTACCGGCAAACGGCAGCAGGTTGAGCATCACAGCCATATTGACAAAGGCCTCCATCGCCAGCCACAGGCTCAATCCGGCTGCCAATAAAGTGCCTAATAAATCCGGGGCGCGACGGGCAATACCCAAACCCCGCCAGAGCAAGATGACATACAAGGCCACTAAAAAGGTTGAACCAATAACCCCAGTTTCCTCCCCCACCACGGCAAAGATGCTATCGGTGGGAGGCACAGGCAGCCCGGTCAGTTTCGTTTGAGCATTGCCGATCCCCACCCCAAACCAACCCCCGCGCACAAAAGCCTCCATTGAACGTTGAACATGATAGGAGGCATGGGTAGGATCTTTCAACCCAGCCAGATAACTGGCTACCCGCTCGCTACCGGTGCGATTCACCACAACCACTAACCAGCCTACCAGGAGAGCCACAACAACCAGGAGCCCGATCTGGCGCAGGTCGCCACCAGCCAGAAAGAACAGGATGCCCCCCAGGAAAAAGATGGTGAGCACCGCGCTGAGATCGGGCTGAACAAAGATCAAGCCGCCAACAATTCCTAGGATGCCCGCCAGCGGCACCAGGCCAAAGTTTACATCGCTCAACTGCCCTTGCTTAGAATACAACCACACTGCCAGGTAGATCACTGTGACCAGTTTGGCAAGTTCTGAAGGTTGAATGGAGCCTCCGAGCATCGTGCGTACGGCGCCATGGCGCTCTTCGCTGATGAAGAGCACCGCGATTAACGCCAGGATAGTAACCCCCATAGCCGGCACAGATAACCGCCGCCAATTGTGATAGTTCAAGAAAGCCAGGATAGTGGCTGCCACACTGCCCAAAACCATCCACAACACCTGGCGGGCGAAGATGCGCGTCGGCGAGCCGGTGAGAATGAAGGAATAATCCCAACTGGCAGAATAAACCATCAGTAAACCGAAGATCATCAGTGTGGCAACAACCAGCACCATGGGGACATCTACCCCCAGGCGCACCAGGCGACGTCGAGCCTCAGCCGGTGTAGATCGCCCTTGAGAGGTGCCCGTCACTCTTCCAATTGCATCACCAATCGTCTGAAACATTCTCCACGCTCCTCAAAATCACGAAATTCATCGAAACTTGTACCACCTGGTGATAATAAGACCACATCTCCCACCTGCACCACCTGGGCTGCCGCCTGCACGGCTTCCTCCAAGTTGGCGCAGATTTTGTACGGAACCCCCTTACCAACGGCGCGAGCGATCTTATCCGCTGCTTCCCCAAAAAGGATCAGATGAGCCACGCGCTGGC
>JBBILY010000106.1:0-3331 GCA_037444705.1 Chloroflexota bacterium
TTTTGCGGGTTCGCATGTCCTCCAGGCGCCAGGCCAGGCGGCTATGCACTGGAGGCAGGTAATAGGTGAAAGCCGCCAGCAGCATGACCAGCGGGATAAACACAGCGAATGAATTGAGGCGCTTGCGCATAGTTGATACCGCTATTAGACTTCAACCGGCCGCTCTCAAGGCGCCGCTAGGCCGCGGCGCTGTAACTCCTCCACAGCCGGGGTGAAGTTAGGATTGAGTTTGGCGGCTTTGGTCAGGTCGGCGATTGCCCCTGCTTCATCACCCAGGGCAGCCTTGGCCAGCCCGCGCCAATAGAGAGCCTCCTCCAGCACAGGCCGGGCGAGGAAAGAGAGCGTGGTGTTAGCCAGACGGATGACATCCTGGTAACGACCGCTGGCATAATAAGCCTGATAAGGCCCAAACTGATACCAAAGCACCCGCCAAGGGCGCTCGCTCTCTTTCAGGCTAGCGTATATGGTAAAAGCCTGGTCGTAAGCCTGGGCAGCCTCGGCATAGTTCTCCAGGGCGGTCAGGTTCGTGCCGCGGTTGAACCAGGCAAAGAACAGGTCGCGCCCGTTCAGGCGTTGGATTTCATCCAGCGCCTTTTGGGCAGCATATTGATAATTATAGTCCACAATGGCGTGAGGCCCGAGGATGTTCAACACCTGGTTCTCGCGTTGCGGAGGGTAAATTACCAGATAGACATAATTAAAATCGCGCCACCAGCGTTCTTCCAGATCGGCGTAGGGCAAGGGGAAATCGGGCATGATGTAAGAATCCTGGGCAATGAAGCGTTGGCGCTGGTCATCGTATCCATTGAGCACTTCGTAATGGCCCATCCAGTCCTCCTTTGGAGGTTGGAAACCCTTTTCAATGATAACCGGGAAGCCAGCCGCGATCAGGCGTTTGAGCAAATCCACCTCGCCTCCCACCCGCACCAGGGCCTTGAGGCCGCTAAAGCGCTCAACATAGGTCACCATCTCCTGGGGTGAGACGTTCTTATCGTCCACAGTGGCGAAATTGGGCCGCAGGTAAGCGCGGGTATCGCGCTGGTCGCCCTGCCAGCCCCAATAGGTGAGAGCCATCGCAAGGGTGGCTGGGCCACAATTATTCATTTTCTGGTATTCGTGCACGATGCCGTTTAAGATCACTTTGGAGGGGATAGGGGTTTCCTGAGGGGTTGGAGCAGCGCTCGGAGCGGGCGTATCCGTAAGGGATGCCGAGGGCGGCGTGGGCCAGGCCGTGGGAGTGGGAGCGGCGACGGTCGGGTTGGATTGACTCGGCGTGGATAGCGGTGCCTGGAGCGTGGCTTGCACGATGGCTTCAACCTGCTCCTGGGGGATAAAGACTTGCTCCTGCGGGGATTTGAAATAGTAGTGAATTTGCGCTCGCAGATTTTCTACGCGCCAGGCCAGGCGGTCGTGCACAGGAGGAAGAGTATAAATGAAGGCTGCCAGAAAGCCGCACGCCAGAATCGCTACCGCCAAGGCCAGGGCTAGCAGCGTCTGTTTCATAACTGCCATTATAACAGGTCTGCACGCCGGGTTTGATGGCGTCAGCGAATGGGAATTAGCCTGAAGTCGGCCTCTGGGGTCTCCCCCAAGCCGCGGTGAATACTCTGAAGGGGGCTTTTTGCACGCCACAGGAGTGAGGCGGTTGATCCAGCCAGAGCAGGTTCATTGAGATGCCCTGAGTAAATTGCTTCTGGAGATTCTGGTGATTATGAGGGCGGCGGGGTGGGGCGCTCCAGCAACACTTTGTGGGGGCCGCGGTCAATTTCCCAGGGATAAACAATATAGGCATCGGTTATGGCAGCATAGTAATCCGGGCGGGTGTTCTCAAACAGGTTGCGATAGGGGTTGAAGTGTAACACGCAGGTGTAAGGGAAACCCCCCGCGGCTGAGACGCGGGTTTTTACAGTGGTGATCGTGCGCCCTGAGCCCCACACATCATCTACCACCAGGGTGCGCCTACCAGCCAGCAAGCGGTTCTCGGGGAACTGGATAAACTGCGGCCAGGCCAGCAGACGGGCTTTTTCCATCTCAATTTGGGCGGGAAAATCCACCGCCGCGGTCAGGATGTGAGTGATGTTCATGGCCTCTGCCAGCAAGCCGCCAGGGATGATCCCGCCGCGGGTGATCATCACCATGGCGTCAAATTCCACCTCGAATTGGGGCAATAAATGGTCAATCAGACGGTCTACATCATCCCAGGTGAGCACTTCATGGCGTCTCTGCTGCATGACGATCTCCTTAAATTATTCCTTAGGCTTTCGAATTCCAAAAAACTGCCCTTCATCTAATTGACGATCTTTCAATTGCTCTTGTTATGACAAACTCCAGTTTATGGCCCTGTGGGGTTGAACGCTGGGGACCTCTCCTGCGGTTGGATGATATGGGACTCCAGTTGGTTTGTCGCGGGGATGGCGAACTGAAGTCGCACTTTTGATGCGGAGATTGTGCCCTAATTATAGCAAAGACGGTGGGTCAACCTGGATGCGCCAGCCACGCAAATCTCGCCCGCGTAAGAGCGAGAGGGGCTCCGTGCCGCGCAGCACAATTTGCCAGCGATAGTTCCCCGCCAGACGTGAGAAAAAACAAGGCGCTGGGCCAATTATTTCGGTGGCGCGATAGCCCTCTTCGGCAATCCAGTGGTGGATACGCTCGGCCAGTTGGCGGGCAGCCGCTTCGGCCTCACTCTCCTGAGGGTGGCGAAATTCCAGTCGCACCAGCCGCGCAAAGGGTGGATAGCCCAATTGACGCCGATATTCCAGTTCTTTGAGATAAAAGTCGCGATAGCGGTGCCTGGCCGCGGCCTGGATGACGTAATGTTCGGGTTGAAAAGTCTGCAGGATGACCTGACCGCCCAAGGGGCTGCGCCCAGCCCGCCCGGCCACCTGCACCAGCAGTTGAAAAGTGCGCTCGGTTGCCCGATAATCTGGCAGATTTAGACCCACATCGGCCAGCACCACCCCGACCAGGGTGACCAGAGGCAAATCCAATCCCTTGGCGAGCATCTGGGTGCCAATCAGCACGTCGGCGCGGCGGTTAATAAAGTGGCTTAGGATGATCTCGTGGGCACCTTTCTCACGCGTGGTCTCATAATCCCAACGCAGGGTGCGTGCCTGAGGAAAGGCCGCCTGCACCTCCTGCTCCACCTTCTCGGTGCCCATGCCGTATTGGCGGATGCGTTGACTGTGACAGGCGGGGCAGGTGCGCGGCATCTTGCGCTGATAGCCGCAATAATGGCAGGTGAGCGCTTGTTGGGGGCTATGATAGGTGAGTGGTAAGCAGGTCATTGACCTGCTGCGGATTGGCCTTGCCCTGGGTGGCCTTCATCACC
>JBBILY010000106.1:3352-11464 GCA_037444705.1 Chloroflexota bacterium
GTTGAGAAACAGAATTGCCTGCTGTTCCTGCTCGAGGACGCGCCCCAGGGCTTCCTGCAAAGCGCGGCTGAAGATCGAGCGGTTGCCTTCTTTTAACTCCTGGCGCATGTCCACTACAAGCACCGGAGGCAGGTCTATGGTCTCTGCCTGGCCTTCCAAAGGCTGATAGCGCGATGCCAGGCCCAACTTCTCGACCTGCGTCTGAACGGTCTGGCGGTGGGCCAGGATGCGCTCAGGCAGACGCAGATAGCGCCAACGCCGCTGGGCCGCCTGAAAGGTGCTGGTGATGTCTGGGGTAGCGGAACCCAAGAGGCAGACGGCATTGCTGATGGCGGCATAGGCGATGGCTGCCTGGAGCGCATGGTAGGCGGGTGGTTCATCTTGATAGTACGAATCATCATGACACTCGTCCACCACAATCAACCCCAGGTTAGGGAAAGGGGTGAACAAGGCGCTGCGCGGGCCGACCACCACCGCCACCAATCCCAGGCGCGCCCGTCGCCAGGTGTCGTAGCGCTCGCCGAGCGAGAGGTGCGAGTGCATCAAGCCCACCCGCCCCGGAAAGCGCGTCATGAAGCGGCGCACGGTCTGGGGGGTGAGGGCGATTTCGGGCACCAAGACGATGGCTTGCCTTCCCAGGCGCAAGGTGGCTTCTACGGCGTGCAGGTAGATCTCGGTTTTGCCGGAGCCGGTCACGCCATGTAACACAAAGGGGAGCACAGGTTTGCCATTTGCCGCGGCGCTGATGGCTGCCTCGATCTCAGCCCAGCAGGACTGCTGGGCATGGGTCAACGTGGGTGGCGGCGTGGGCGGAAAATCCATCCCTTCCAAGGGGTCGCGCCAGACCTGGCTCTCGCTCAATATGACCAGCCCTAACTCAGCCAGTTTGCTCAGGTCGGCCAGGTTGCCACCGCTCTCAGCGTAGAGCCAGGCGACGTTGAGCGGGCCGGGTTCACGCATCAAGAAGCGTAACATCGCCTGACGTCTGACCAGAGCAGAGGAGCCCGCCCGACCCAGTTGCGACAGGTGACGCTCGGCTTCTTCAGGGGGGCAGGCGAGCTGGACTGTGCGCACCATCTTGGGACGCACACCGGGAGGCGGCAGGACAGAGCGCGCCGTCAGGAAGCCACGCCGCACCAGGGCGTTGGCCGACTTGCGCCAATCCACATGAGACAGGACCTGGTCAATCTGCCGCCCGCGCAAGGGCCCACGCTTTTGCAATAAAGTCAGCAGGCGGGTTTGGGTTTCGTTTAGGTGTGGCTCGCCGGGTTGGGGCAGACGCTGGATTTGATAGAGGCTGTCCACCTGTTGACTCAAGCCAGGGGGCAACATCAGGCGAATGCAGGTGGCCAGGGGCGAGAGGGTCTCCCGGGCGAGGTGCTGCGCCAAAGCGATTTGAGCAGGGGTGAGGGCGACCTGGGCATCCACCAGGCCTAATACCGGGCGTGTGGAGCTTATACCTGCTTCGTCTACCAAGCGGACCACAACCCCCTGCAGCCGCTGTAGCCCAAAGGGCACTTCGACCAGATGCCCCACGTCCACCTGCCCTTCCAACTCTGGGGGGAGATGGTAATGAAACGCCTCGTCCACCTGCGGCAGATTCAAAACGACTTCTACAAAGGTTGGCATCAAATCGGGTTCCAGTTGTCCAATCAAGTTTGTGGCTACATAGCCCGTCTTCTCAGGCGCGTTGCAGTGCGGTTGGTTCAGGCTCGCAGTTCAAGATAAAGCGTGCGCCAGCGAGACACACCTGGCGGTTTACTTCTGGTCTGTGAAACTCAGGGAAAGGCGGGCGATGCGCAAACCATCCATGCTCTCAACCCGCAAGCGAACGCCATCCGCCTCGACGCTATCGCCCACGCGCGGGATGCGCCCTAATTTCCCCAAGACATAGCCAGCAATGGTGTCATAGTTAGGGTCTTGCAGGTTCAAGTTTAAGCGCTGGTTGACCTCCTCGATCAGCGTCAGGCCGTTTATCAGGGCTGTGCCGTCGGGTAGGGTTTGTATCTCAGGGGTGAAGCGGTCGAAGGGGTCGCTCACCTCGCCCACAATCTCCTCTAGCAAATCTTCCAGGGTCACCAGGCCAGCTGTGCCGCCATACTCATCCAATACAATGGCAATATGCTGGCGATTTTGGCGGAATTGGGACAACAAAGCGCTGACAGAAAGGGTCTCGGGGACGAAGATGGGTTCGCGCATCAGCGAGCGCGCCGTGCAGTTTTGGCAATCGGGGGATTGCATGGCGCGCAAGAGATCTTTGACGTGCACAATGCCCACGATCTGATCCAGGCTATCCTCATAGACAGGAAATTTGGTGTAGGTGGATTGAGTAGCCAGGGCGATGATCTCTTCCAGTGGGGCATCGGCCTCCACAGCCAGCACTTCGGTGCGTGGCACCATAACCTGGCGCACTACCAGTTCGCCCAGGTCGAAGATGGCATTCAGCATTTCACTCTCTTCTTCTTTGACGACGCCGCCTTCAGCGCTGGCCGCCACTAACATCCGCAGTTCTTCCACGGAGTGCACCAGTTCGTGCCCAGACACAGGCCGAATGCCAACCATGCGCAACAAGAGATTGCCACTGCCATTGAGCACCCAAATGGCCGGCTTGAAAATCCACTCCGACCAGAGTGTCGGCCGGGCAACCACCAGGGAGGTGCGCTCTGGATTTTGCAAGGCGATTGATTTGGGAGCCAGTTCGCCCACCACGACATGCAAAAAAGTGATGAGAGCAAACGCCAGAGCCGCTGAGAGGCTGTGGGAAACCTGGAAGCGGACGGCAGCCGGGAATAACTGCACGATGGGCTCGAGCAGGTGCGCCAGGGCCGGTTCACCGATCCAACCTAATCCCAGGCTGGCCAGGGTGATGCCTAACTGGGTGGCAGCGATGACCCGATCCGGGTTCTCAATAGCCAGTTGCACCCACCTGGCAGCCGGCACCCCCTGATTCACCAGTTCTGCAACCCGTGTTTTGCGGACGCTTACCAGGGAAAATTCGGCGGCTACGAAGAAGCCATTGGCTAACACCAGAAGGATAACAGCCAGGATTTTTAATGCATCAATCAGAAAAGAACCATCCATACAATTTGTTTACTGACTCTGGGGCGGGTGAGAGCGGGTGATCGCCGCTGCCCCATAACCCACCACCTGGCTATAATCGCCGGTTACATCGCCAGAGGTGGCATAATTTAGGATTTTGACCCGGTCAGCCCCCAAACCCTTGGCCGCCCAGAGCACTGCCGCCAGCGCGCCCCGCCCACAGGCGTAGCCCTTGCCCTCCTCTTCGGCGCGCAACACCCCCTCAGGGTCGAATGCTTCTACGCGGCGCAGCATCTCTCGATCCAAGGTCTCTGCCACGCTCTGAGGATAATAGTGAGACAAGTCAGTGCTGGCCACCAGGATAGCCTGGCGCCCTTGCAGGACTTTGGCCAGGGCCTGGCCTAACGCCTGGGCTACTCTTAAACTGGGATCGCGCACCATCACCGGCAACAGGCGAAAGCCGTCCCCTAAAGCGCGTTGGAGAAAGGGCAATTCGATCTCAAGCGAGTGTTCCGGATCATTTTTGACCAGTGACAGGCGCAGGCCGGCCTGATCTTGCAGGATAGCGTTCAATTCGTCTACAGTCTGGCGATCTATCTCGATGGCACCCAGGGGCGTTTGATAAGCCTGATGACCACTGCTAAGCAAGGGCGGGCTGGCAAAATAGTGCATGGGCGAAATCACCGCCACCAGTTGCGGTTTCAGCCCGCGCAGGGCAGCAAAGGCATAGCCCGCCACCGCGCCGGAGTAACGATGTCCGGCGTGAGGGCTCACCACTGCCACCACTTCGCCTTCAATGGGAGGTAAATCGGCAGCCTGAATGTAACGATCAACGCTCTGGGCCAGATAGCCTGGATCTGCTGGATACCATTGCCCGGCGATTGGGGAGGGACGCAGGTCAAGTTTCACCGTCATTTCGACCTCCTCAGGTAACCATCCTACCCCAGTCTAGTCTCCTGTAGCATGTTTACATAATTCTTTGCTATTTCATTTTAGCACAATCTCGGGGTTGTCTATGCATTGTTCTGGCAGCAATCCCAATTTTAACTGGTGAGTGGTGAGCATTTCAGAGCGGCGATTTAGCTCCCTGGCAGCCGAGGGTGTCTGAGTAGCGGAGTGCTGGTACAAGTTGTACGGGATTGATCCTGGACACCTGCTAAAGCGGCACAGGCGCTTTCTAAACTCCAAAGACGACGATAACAAATTTCATCACTCAATCAGCCCCAAAAGACGAAAGTTATGTTTTAATAAACTCCCAGCAAATAAACCATATTTTGTCATCGAGGCGATATTATGTTGCTCAATATCCAGATCACCTATTGTGCTGTTTGACACTACACCGATCGTGCTGTTGGTCTAACAGCCGAATTGTTGAAGGAGTTCGAACCCGAGATAGAGACGCTCACCCTGATCCCCTCTGATGGAGGGCGCTTTGAGGTGAACGTCAATGGCAAATTGATTTATTCCAAGTTGCAAACCCGTCGCCACGCTGAAGCAGGTGAGGTGACTGGCTTAATCCGTAGGATACTTCAGGAGGGCTCTTAGGGATGACGCTTACGATGAAGAAGGGTCGGGTATTTTCCGGGGCACGCCCCACTGGACGTCAGCACCTGGGGAATTACCTGGGCGCTATCCAGAATTACGTGGCGCTGCAGGACGAGTATGATTGTATTTACTGCATTGTGGACCTGCACGCCCTTACCACCATTGAAACCACAGAGAATTTACGCCAAAACGCTTATGAGATGGCGCTGGACTGGCTGGCGGCTGGTATTCGACCAGAGGAGACCATCCTCTTCATCCAGTCTCATGTTCCTGAGGTCACCGAATTGCACACCATCCTGTCCATGGTCACACCTTTGGGGAAACTGACCGACCTGCCAACTTTTAAAGAGAAAGCGCGCCTGCAGCCTCATAACATTAATTATGGATTGGTAGGTTATCCAGTCTTGATGACCGCCGACATTGTGCTCTACAAAGCAGACGTGGTGCCGGTGGGCATTGATCAGCAACCCCACATTGAGTTTGCGCGCGAGGTGGTGCGTACCTTTAATCATCGTTTCAAGACCAATGTGCTGATTGAACCTCAGATGAAGGCTACCGAGTTTCCTAAGGTGCTGGGCATTGATGGCCAGCAGAAGATGAGCAAAAGCCTGAACAATCACATTGAACTGGCCGCAACCCCCAAAGAAACCCAGGAACGGGTGATGCAGATGGTCACAGATCCGCAACGCATCCGTCGCAGTGACCCCGGCAATCCGGATGTTTGCAACGTATTCTCCATGCACAAGTTCTTCTCCGCCCCCGAAGAGGTGCAGATGATCGATGTGGAGTGCCGCCGGGCAGGGATCGGCTGTGTTGACTGCAAGAAGTTGCTGGCGCGTAACATTAATACCTACTTTGAGCCTTTCCGCGCCCGGCGGGCTGAGATTGGGCGGGATGTGAATTACGTCTGGGACATTTTGCGGCAAGGGAAGGAGCGGGCGCAGGAGATTGCCCGCCGCACGATGGCCGAGGTGCGGCAGGCGGTGGGTTTGCCATAGGGAGCGGAGCACTACAGCCATGCGCATCGTGCTGCAGCGGGTTGCCTCTGCCCGAGTCTCGGTAGATGGTCAACTGGTAGCTCAGATTGGTAGGGGGGTGGTGATCCTGGTGGGGATTGGTCATCAGGATGGGGAGGAGCAGGCGCGCTATCTGGCGGAGAAAATAGCCCACTTGCGCATCTTTGAGGATGAAGCGGGGAAGATGAACCGCTCGTTGTTAGACGTGGGCGGGGAGGCGATCGTGGTCTCCCAATTTACTTTATATGCCGACACGCGCAAAGGGCGACGGCCTTCTTTCACCGACGCTGCCCTGCCCGAAATCGCCAGCCCATTGGTGGAACGCTTGGCCGAGTTGCTGCGGGCTCAGGGGGTGCCCACCCAAACCGGCCAGTTCGCTGCCCATATGCTGGTGGAGATCGCTAACGATGGGCCGGTCACGATTTACATGGAGCGCTAGATCACCTCTAGAGGGGAAGCGAAACGCTCCTTTGACTGGCCCGGCAGGTTGAAAGCCCGCTCCTGAGTGCACTTACATTCCTACATTTAGTTTACGCTGCGTTGATGAGATTCCAATATTTTGCCCCTATACTCACCCTGGAATCATGGGGACGATTTGGTATTCGACGATGACGCTACCACGAGAATCGCCCCTTTGATCTTTACTGGTGAGGAGTGTGAGGATGGATCTGAATAAATATACTCAAAAATCGCAAGAAGCCATATTTAACGCCCAACGCCTGGCGCGTGAATATAACCATCAGGCGATTGAACCCGCACATCTTCTGCTGGCGTTGCTGCGCCAGGAAGATGGCGTGGTGCCGGCCATCGTCACCCGGGTGGCAGGGAGTGTGCTGGCTTTGCGTGAGGAAGTTGTGCGGGATTTGGAGAAGCGCCCCCGCGTTTATGGGGCGAGCGGTGAGGTGGGACTGGCGCAACCCACAGTCGAGGTATTGGAAGCGGCGGAGCGCTACGCCAAAGGCATGCAAGATGAGTACGTTTCCACGGAGCATATCTTGCTGGGATTGACCGACAGCATCGAAGGCAAGCGCTTGGCTCAGTATGGCTTGACCAAAGACGCCATTCTCAAAGCCCTGGCCAGCATCCGCGGCACGCAACGCGTCACCAGCCCGCAGCCGGAGAGCACTTATCAGGCTTTGGAGAAATATGGACGCGACCTGACCGCCCTGGCGCGCCAGGGTAAATTAGACCCGGTGATTGGCCGTGATGAAGAGATTCGGCGTGTGATCCAGATCCTTTCGCGCCGCACCAAGAACAACCCAGCCTTAATTGGGGATCCCGGCGTGGGGAAAACGGCGATTGTGGAGGGTCTGGCGCAACGCATCGTCAATGGGGATGTGCCCGAAGGGCTCAAGCATAAGCGCCTGGTGCAATTAGACATGGGGGCGCTGGTGGCTGGAGCCAAGTACCGCGGCGAGTTCGAAGAACGCTTGAAGGCGGTGCTTAAAGAAATCACCGATGCCGCGGGTGAGGTCATATTGTTCGTGGATGAGATGCACACCGTGGTTGGGGCAGGAGCGGCCGAAGGCGCCATGGATGCCAGCAATATGCTCAAACCCATGCTGGCACGGGGTGAATTGCACATGATCGGCGCCACTACCGTGGATGAATATCGCAAACATGTGGAGAAAGACCCTGCCCTGGAGCGGCGATTCCAGCCGGTTTATGTGGACGAGCCCAGCGTGGAGGAGACCATCAGCATCCTGCGCGGTTTGAAGGAGCGTTATGAGATTCATCATGGGGTGCGGATTACCGACGCCGCGGTCATCGCCGCTGCCACCTTGTCTCATCGTTATATTTCCGATCGCCATCTCCCCGATAAGGCCATAGACCTGATAGACGAGGCAGCGGCGCGCCTGCGCACCGAGATCGACTCCAAGCCCCAGGCTCTGGACGAGGTGGAGCGCCAGATCATGCAACTGGAAATTGAGCGCGAGGCGCTCAAGAAGGAGAAGGATAGGGCTTCTAAAGAACGCCTGGAACGCCTGGAAAAAGAGCTGGCTGACCTTCAGGAAGAGTCCAACCGCTTGCATGCCCGCTGGCAAAATGAGAAAGCCGCTATCGCCGAAGTGCGCCAGATCAAGGAGCAGATCGAGCAAACGCGCCTGGAGATGGAGCGGGCTGAGCGTCAGGGGCTGCTGGAGAAGGCCGCCCGCCTGCGCTACGGCACCCTGCGCGAGTTAGAAGCCAAACTGGCTGAGAGTGAGCGCCGCCTGAAGGAGTTGCAAAAGGAGGGCGCTTTGCTGAAAGAAGAGGTAGATGCCGAGGAGATAGCCCAGGTGGTCTCGCGCTGGACTGGCATCCCCGTGGCGCGCCTGATGGAAGGCGAGATGGAGAAACTGGTGCACATGGAGGAACGCCTGAGCCAGCGCGTGGTTGGGCAGGAGGAGGCCCTGCGCGCCGTTTCTAATGCCGTGCGACGGGCGCGGGCTGCCTTGCAAGACCCTAATCGCCCAATTGGCTCGTTCATCTTCCTCGGCCCGACAGGAGTAGGCAAGACTGAACTGGCACG
>JBBILY010000107.1:0-10964 GCA_037444705.1 Chloroflexota bacterium
CCGGTAGGAAAAGCAGCAGCCAGCGTGCCCCACCGGCAAAGAGCACCAGCCCAGCTCCCCAGACCGCCGCGGTTGAATTGCGCGTCACCCGACGAAACCACACCCACGCCAGGCCAAGGGTCAAGGTGATGGTTAAGGCTTTACTGAGATCGAAAGCACTCCAGGGGTAGAAGCCGCCAATGCGCACCAGGCTGGCGGCAAAGATATGCAAACCATAATGATAGGCCAGGCGCTGATCGGGATTGAGGTAAAAGTGGGGCGGCAAATCGCCTGCGGCGATCATCGAGGTCAAGGGCAGGTTGTGATAGTCGTCAAAAATCGCCAGGCCGCGCTGGATCAGAGCAAGTACAAACAGAATCGCGGCAAGGATCGCTACCTGGAGGGCGAATTGAACTAGATCCGTCCGCTGCAGGCGCTCCCTCACGGGCAAGCGCCACGCAGCCAACAACCCCAAGAGAGCGATTAAGCCAGCCGAGAGCCAGAAAGACAGGCTGATAGAGGTGCCTCTCAAGCCAGGCAGTTGATAAAGCGCGTTGCTCAATACGATGAAAAGCAACAGACCGCTGGAGAGGCCTGCCACCAACTGCTCACGCGCCCTGAGTTGAAAGGCGTGAGCGGCGATCAACCAGCCGCCACCTGCCCATAGGATACACAGCCAGAGCAGGGGGATGAGATCAAGGGGATTTCTGACCCAATACACGACTCAAATCACAATCTTTCGCTTCTTCGCGAGGTATAAGGATTTGCAGGCGCACTTCACGCAGCATGCGATAGGGTTTATAGTAGCACAAGATCGGTTCAGAGACACGCTTCACCCAGGCATCGTTCTCTTCCCCAAACGCTTCCGAACGACCCTTCAGGCGGAGAAAGAGGGGCTCGGTGACAATGAGGTCAAAACGTCTCTCTTGTAAATCCTGGTAAAAACGACCCAGGTAATCCCGGTTGCCAGCCATCGCCATTTCCATTAAGAAGACCTTTTCATAATCTGGCACCAGGGGAACCCCGCGCAGGTTTTGGAATGTGAGCAGGTGGCGTTCTGAGATAAAGAGCACCTGCCCTTTGGCATTGTTGTGGATCAGGCGCGCCAGGCGCTCAATGGCCTGATTGGCCATGGCAAAATCATAACGAGGCAAGGCTTCCCCAACAAGTAGGGCAAAATAGAGCGGCAGAAGCACAGCCAGAGTTAACATGGAAGCGGCCAAACCCTTGGACACAACAGAAGCGCTTGGGGGGTTTTGAAGGATAACCCCGCCTTCGTCAGGCTCTTCTTTCATAGCGTCAAAATAGATATAGGCAGCGCTGAGCATAAGCAGGGTCAAATAAGCGTCCAGATTGTGAAGATTGCTGCCGCCGCCAATCTTGACGCTGACCACCAGCCCACCTCCCAACAGGATCAACAATATAACCCCCAGCCCAAGCAGGCGCAACGGGTGGATGGCACGGATGTTCACCCTCAAACGGATGAAAATGAGGGTTATCAAAGGCAACGACACGAGAATCGCGGCCGGCAATACCCCGAGATGATAGGTGGCACTGGGCAACAGGCGATACCAGAGCAAATCCGAGGTCAAACTCGAAGTGAAATGTTCCCCAGGGTTTGCGGTTATCACACGATAAAGAG
Organism: Chloroflexota bacterium; assembly: GCA_037444705.1. Lineage (GTDB taxonomy): Bacteria > Chloroflexota > Anaerolineae > Anaerolineales > UBA4823 > DATCYX01. Next base: position 1,622 of record JBBILY010000107.1, read on the forward strand.
CCTGGGAGGCGAAGGCAACCGGCAGCCCGATTACCCCCCACACAAACGGTCTTGCCAGATAGCGCCAGATGGGTCTGCCCGAGACGGGCACTTCCAGTAAATACAAAGCGATCGCAAGCATCGCCGGCATTGGGAACCAGTTGATGCGGCTGAGGCCGGCCCAGACCGAGGCCAGAATAACCACGCCCACAGATTGCCAGAGCCTATTGGGCCGAAACAGGGCAACGATCAGAATAATCATCGCCTGGAGATGATAATAAATCGGCCCCATGAGCAGGAACAGAAAGACCCAGGCTAAGAAAGCCCAGCGCCTTATAGGGATGGAGATTTTCAAGCGCTGTACAATTACCCAACCGCTCAGGGAAGTAACCGTCACCCACAAGACTACCTGCCACAGGCGGTGTAACCAAAGCGGTGAGCCTGGGATCAGAAAGGGGATGGCCTGCATGAGATAGCGCGTGGGATGCAGCACTGAGGGTGCAACCCATACACCATAGAGGCGTTCAGCGAAGAAGAGCGAGGCGTAGTAATAACGACTGGCCTCTGACCAGTTGAGCGAGAAAGGATAAGCGGACACATCTGGAGCGTAAGCCGCAATTCGGTAGCCTGCCCCCAGGAGAAGAGCCGAAGCGATCAGGGCTTCCAACCACTCCCTAGCCAACCCACTGGCGCCCCAAAAGAGACTTCCCACCAGGGCAAAAAAGAGGAAGACCGCAACGCGCAGCGGCAGATATTCCAGATACCGACCAAATCTCCCGATCACCAGAAAACAGAAGGCCCCCACCAGAACAGCAAAGAATAATAAATTGATAAGGCGCAGCCGTTGTAAAAATTCCCAGGCGGCATCTAACCAACGCCTGAGAACCTCCCAAAAAGGAAGCCAGGTGCCAATCAATACAACCCCCACCCCCAACCATCCTGCGCTCCCTATTCCAAACAGCACTAACCACCGTCCAGAGAGAGGAGACCGCCCCATGAGGCTCAACTCTCTGAACAACAGCAACAAAATAGCCAGCCCAAGCAAGAGCATGGCGGACAATGAAAGGCGGACAAGTAGCAGCGAAGGTTTGAGACGTTGCATATAAATATAGTGAAAACGGACTACGCCAGCATTAGATTAATCTTGTGCTTCACGCTTCTCCCCAGGTTCCTTACCCAACACCTGTTTAACCCGATAAATGGGCTTCCCCTGAGATTCGTGATAGGTGCGCACCAATAATTCAGCGATCAGCCCCATGAGCACAGACTGAAAGCCCAAGATGGTAAACATGGCGCTCATCTGGAACAGAGGAGAGGTCAACACAGGTATCTGAAACACCAGACGGCGAATCGCCAGATAGAGCAGACCCAGCCCGCTGAGGATGATTAAAATCATCCCCGCCCCTCCGAACAGGTAGATGGGCTTGTTGGCAAAACTGAGCAAAAACTTGACCGTAAACAAATCCAGGATGACCTTGAGGGTGCGATTGAGGCCATATTTTGTCTTGCCAAATTTACGGGGATGATGCTGCACTGGAAGTTCGATGGTTTTCGCCCCCACCGCGTGAGCATATGCCGGGATAAAACGGTGCATCTCGCCATAAAGACGGAAGCCAGTCAGCACCTCACGGCGATAGGCTTTCAAAGTGCAGCCATAATCGTGCAAGCGCACTCCGGTGACCGTAGAAATCAGCCAGTTGGCAACGCGGGAGGGCAGGGTACGGGTGATGAATGCATCTTGGCGATTGACCCGCCAGCCACTGACGACATCGTATCCCTGTTCAATTTTCTCCAACATCCTGGGGATGTCGGCTGGATCGTTTTGTAGATCAGCATCCATCAGGATAATGACCTCCCCTGAGGCGTGGTCAATGCCCGCCGCGATGGCTGCCGTCTGACCAAAATTACGGCGCAGCACCACCACGCGCGTGTGTTGAGCATCTTCGGCGGCCAGTTTCTCCAGCGTCGCGAGGCTGGCATCTGTGCTACCATCATCTACATAAACCACCTCCCAGGCTTTCTCCAGCGGATCAAGGGCCTGGTGCAGGGTTTGGTGCAGATGGGGTAAACTTTCTTCCTCGTTATAAACTGGAATGACGATAGACAGGTGGTTCACATTCATCTTCATCTCAACGCAATCTTATTCTAACCCTGGATCAGTTTGAATGGATGGCTGCGCTATCGGAGAGGTTTTGCTGGCGACTATAAGCCAGCAGTCCAGGGATAAAGAACGCCCCTGGCAGGCTGGCCAGCATCATCAAGGTGCGAAACAGCAAGGCTGCACTCAAACTGCTAGAGAGCGCTACGCCTCCCCATTGGGTAAAGACATAGGTCATGGACAATTCTTGCAAGCCATATCCGTTAATGGATAGCGGAAACAGGGTGATGAAATATACCAGGCTATATAAACCGCCCACCAGCCAGAAGGAGAGCGTCTCACCCATGCCATGGAGGAATATAGCCAACACCCCAAAGATGCAGAGCATATGCACCCAGGAGAACGCCAGAGCGAGCACGAAGGCACCCGGCTGTTCGATCCATAGGGATAAAGTGGAGAGGAGGCTCCTGAATAAATCCTTGCCCTTCAGCCAGAATTTGAGCATCCAGGCTTTCATCAGGGACGGCATAAAAGTCATTAGCCCCAATAAAGATGTCTCAAGGGAGTAACCCGAGAGGTGAGCGCTGTGCCAGAAGCGCGGCAGACCAAAGGGCACAGCCATGGCCATCCCGGCCATGCCTATCAGGCGGTCGGCAATCAGGGAAGCGGCGCTGACAATCCCATCACAGCGCAGTTGCAAAGCTCCTGCCAGGCGGATCACGTCCCCGCCAATGGTGGTGGGCAGAAAGTTAGTGGCGAAGAGCCCGGCGAAGGTAATGCGAAAACTTTGAGCGGCAGAAATATCTACTCTACCGGCGCGCAAGAGCACATGCCAACGGGCAGCCACGGCCAGGCGCGAGACAAGCATCAAGATCATTGCTATGGCCAGGCGCCAGGGGGCAATTTGCAAGATGGCCTGGGTGATCTCGTCCCATCCTTGCTCACCGAGCAAATACACCAGCAAGGCCAGGGCAATGAGCGTGCCAACGAGCCTGAGCCAGACCAGGCGCTTGTTTTTGCGAGTGGATGGCATGAAAAGTCCCTTACGAGATTTCTTTAGCCACGCGTTCCAGGTCGGCTTCCACCATCATGCGCACCAATTCTTCGAAAGTCACCTTGGGGCACCAGCCCAGTTTCTGGCGGGCTTTAGTGGCATCAGCCACCAGCAGGTCCACCTCAGCAGGGCGATAGAAACGGGGATCCTGGACCACATAATCGCGGTAATCCAAACCAACATACCCAAAAGCTGCTTCACAGAAGTCCCGCACAGAATGCGTTACTCCGGTTCCCAAGACGTAATCGCCAGGTTCATCCTGCTGCAACATCAGCCACATGCCTTCCACATAATCGCCGGCAAAGCCCCAATCGCGCCGCGCCTCCAGGTTGCCCAAGCGCAATTCTTTTGCCAATCCCAACTTGATGCGCGCCACGCCATAAGTGATCTTGCGCGTAACGAACTCCAAGCCGCGGCGTGGGCTTTCATGGTTGAACAAAATGCCTGATACCGCGTATAAATTATAAGACTCACGGTAATTTACAGTGATCCAATGAGCGTAAACTTTAGCCACGCCATAAGGGCTGCGTGGGTAAAAAGGGGTGGTTTCGCGCTGGGGCACCTCGCGCACTTTGCCAAACATCTCGCTGGAAGAGGCCTGATAAAAACGCGCCTGGGGATTAGTCAGACGGATTGCCTCCAGGATGCGCGTGACCCCAAGAGCCGTCACTTCTCCGGTCAAGACGGGCTGGTTCCAAGAGGTAGGGACAAAGGATTGGGCTGCCAGGTTATAAACTTCATCCGGACGATATTGCTCCATGATGTCCACCAATGAACTCTGGTCATGCAGATCCCCTTGCACCAGGGTGATGCGATCCTGGATGTGGTGGATGCGCTCAAAGGTGACCGTGCTGGAACGGCGCACCATGCCAATCACCTGGTACCCTTTAGCCAGCAAGAAATCCGCCAGATAGGAACCATCCTGACCGGTAATGCCTGTGATCAACGCCGTCGGCATAAGCCTCCCACAAATTTAAAATTCAATGGCTGAATTATAACCCCTGGATGGGCGCGGTCAAGGGGCAAAAACATACATAAGGCGCAAGTGGGCGCGACCCAAGGCGGAAAATGGCGTATACTAAGTGATGAACCACATCATGCAAAAGAAGGAGAATGCTAGCATGGACATCGGCAATGTTTTGTCGCGCGCCTGGCAGATCGTGTGGAAACACAAGGTCTTATGGATTTTTGGCATTTTGGTTGGCTGTGGCAGCGGTGGCGGCGGAGGATCAAACGCCTTCCAGGGTTCCACCCGGCGGGAAGCGCCGCAACAGTTCCAACCCTTGCAACGCGCCTTTGAAAACCTCACAGATGCTCAAATTGCCCTGATCGTGGCGACGGTGATCGTAGTGGTGTTGGTATTGGTGGTTGTGGCGATTTTCCTGAGCACCATTGGGCGCATTGGCTTGATTCGCGGCACTCAACAGGCCGAAGGTGGAGCGCTTAGCCTGGCATTTGGTGATTTGTTCAGTGGTAGCACACCCTTTTTCTGGCGAGTCTTCGGTTTGAACTTGCTGATAGGGCTAGCCAGCGCCATTGTATTAATAGCGCTTGTAGCCCTGGGCGTGCTGGGAACAATGGCTACGTTTGGCCTGGGAGCGCTGTGTTTTATCCCTCTAATCTGCATTGTGATACCCCTGCTGTGGTTTGTCTCAGTAATCACCGAGCAGGCAAGCATCGCCATTGTGCTTGAGAACCTGAGCATCCTGGATGGTCTACGGCGTGGCTGGGAGGTGGTGCGTGCCAATTTAGGCACCGTCATCGTCATGGCCCTGATCTTGATCCTGGGCGTGGGAGGGCTTGGGTCCTTCATCATCGGGCTACCGTTGGTGTTTATCGTCATCCCTGCAGTGGTGGGCGCCATGGCTGGCACGCAACGCGCCCTTGGAGGTGGGTTGTTGATCGCTGGACTGTGTTTCGTGGCTTATTTACCTTTCTTCCTGATCTTGAGCGGCATCTTGCGTGCCTATATCGAGTCGGCCTGGACCCTGACTTTCATGCGTCTGAGCGCAAGCCCCCTGGCGCGGCCAGACATCGTCCAAGAGCCCGCCTAAAACTATCCCAGGCCCTGCGCCTTTTGAGATCCGCGCAGGGTCTATTTATGCTAAAATCTATACATGCCACGTCGCTTGTGCTGGCTGGGCATGCTCGTGTTAGGGCTGCTGACCTTTACATCTTCAGTCCAAGCCCAAACCTCGGCCAGTGCCACGCTTTATCCACCCCAGACTGAGTTCTTCCCCCGTCTCCACGCCTACCTGGACATCCACGACGACCAGGGGGATTTTGTGCATGGGATTCAGCCTTCCCAGGTCAACGTGATTGAGAACGGGCGCCCTTTGTCACCGGCTGAATGGCGTGAGATTCGCCCCGGCATACAGGTGGTATTCGCCCTGAATCCTGGCCCTTCTCTGGCGGTTAGAAATAGCCAGGGGGTTTCGCGCTATCAATTGATCCAAAGCGCATTGCTATCTTGGGCTAAAAGCCGCCTGGGTTCCACCCTGGATGATCTCAGCCTTTTGGTCAATGATGGGCCTGTTCGCACCCATTTCAATGATCCCGGCGAATTGATCGCTACCCTTGAGTCCTACAATCCCGATATGAATCAGGTGCGGCCCGACCTGGATATCCTGCTCAACGCCATTGACCTGGCGGCGGACGCTACTCCACGGCCCGGCATGGAGCGGGCTGTAGTATTAATCACCGCCCCTCTGGAGGGGGATATCACTTTTGGTTTACAAGAGTTGCTCACACGCGCCCTTCAACAGAGGGTGCGCCTCTACGTTTGCCTGGTGGGTGCGCCTCAGGCCTTCGAAAGCCAGAACGCCTCGTTACTCTCAAACCTGGCGAACCAGACGGGAGGGCATTTCTATACGTTCTCTGGGGTTGAACCTTTCCCAGATTTAGAAGCGCACTTTGAACACCTGCGCAGCATCTACTTCCTTGCCTATGATTCAAAGATCACCACGGGCGGACCTCAGGAGATCATGGTCGAAATCCAATGGAACGCGCAACAACTGCATACGCCACCAGTGACCTTCAACCTCGACCTGCGCCCGGCAGATGTGGCCTTCATTTCTCCTCCGCCAGAAATCATCCGCGCCACTCCATCGGAGAAATGGCATCAATTCTGGGAGGTAGAAGAAAGCGCTGACCTCCAACCCCAACAAGTGGCTCTGCAGGTGTTGATTGAATTCCCCGATGGCCGCATACGCCCTATCCTGCGCTCAGCCTTATTTGTGGACGGCCAATTGGTTGACGAGAACACCGCGCCACCTTTCGACCATTTCACCTGGAATCTAAGCACCTACACCGAGACCAGGCAACACCTTCTGCAAGTGGAGGTGGTTGATAGCCTGGGACTCACCAGCCGCAGCATTCAACTACCGTTACAGGTGAAAATTGAGCGACCTTATTCTCCCTCTCTGGTGCGTAACCTGTTGCGCCAGAGCGGGGTCATCCTCCTGCTTACCCTCGTGCTGGCCGGGGCGGGAACAATCCTGGTCATGATCTGGAGCGGGAAGATTCGCCCCCATCTGCCTCTGCGCCGCCTCGCCCCTCAAAATCCCCGCACCATGCCTTTGCTCCTGGCCCGCGAGAGGCTGAGCAGCAACGTCAGAGCCAGCGGTGAGATGGCCGGTCGCCATCTCCCGCAGTGGATTAATCGCATCCATTGGCCACAACGGCGCCTCCTCCCCAAAGCCCGTGCCTACCTGATGCGCTTGGGGCAGGATGAGCACCACCCCAGCCCAACCCCTATCCCTCTGATTGGGGAAGAACTGACTTTGGGCAGCGATCCCACTCTGGCAACCCTGCTCATCTCCGAACCCTCGGTAGATGCCCTGCATGCGCGCCTGAAACGCGCCGCTGATGGTTCATTTTGGATTTACGACGAGGGCTCTGTGGCCGGCACCTGGGTCAATTACATCCTGGTGACCAAAGAAGGGGGACAACTGAAGCACGGCGATCTAATCCAGGTGGGGCGGGTGAGTTTTCGCTTCACCCAACTTCCCGAAGGGCGCGTGCGTCAACCGCTCATCACCTATAAGAAGGGGCAAGCATGATCCCGGCGGAACGCGCTCATTTGATCGTCAACGCCATCAGTCACCCTGGCATGAGCGGTAAGAACAATGAAGACCGTTTTGGGGTTTCTGCTCACTATGTGGACGCTGATAAGACAATACCCTCGCTCCTGGCCGTAGTGGCCGATGGCATTGGGGGTCATCGCGCCGGCGAAGTGGCAGCAGAGATAGCAGTGGAGACCATTAGCGCCGCGGTAGCAACCAGCGACGCCAGCCAGCCCGTCAAAATCTTGCAAGAGGCCGTGGTGCGCGCCGGCCAGCTGATTAACCACGCGGCCGAATCCGATCCCGCTCAGAGTGGCATGGGGTCAACCTGCGCCTGCGCTTGGGTCATTGATCGTCGTCTGTATACTGTCTCGGTAGGGGACACGCGCATTTATTTAATTCGCCGCTACACCATCCACCAACTAACTACTGACCACACCTGGGTTCAGGAAGCCATCGAACGGGGGATGATTAAGCCCGAGCAGGCACGCCATCACCCCAACGCCCACATCATCCGGCGCTATTTAGGCTCGCGCCAGGAGGTTGTCCCCGATACACGCCTGCGTTTGCGCCCCAATGAAAGTGACGCCGGAGCAGTGGCTAACCAGGGGATGCTCCTGGAAGCGGGAGATATTGTGTTAATCTGCAGCGATGGACTGACTGACCTGGTCGAAGACCATGAAATCCTGAGCGCTTTCCGCACCCACAATGTCGAGGGGGCTTTGGAAGAACTGGTGAGGCTATCCAACCGCCGCGGCGGGCATGACAATATCACTATCGTCGCCATGAGCATGCCCATGGCTGAGCGCCCCACTGTCCCGATACCGGTATTGCGCTCACGCCGCCGTTTGACCTCATTCTTGGTGCTGGCTAGGGTGCTGGCTCTGGCCGGATTGGCATTCTTTGGGGGGATGTACCTGTATCTGAGTCGCTCTTCGGGCAACCCCAGGGAAACACAGACCATCACGCCGGCGTTTCCTGCCTCGTTATTTCCGACGCCGCAGGCAACCTCTACGCTGCAAGCGCTTAAGCCTACCCCACTCCCCCCTGGCGAAACCCCACACAGCACATTCACCCCAAGCGTTAACTCAGTGACTGCGCCTGAGAGTAAGACGCCCCTCGCACCACCTACCCTGACCCCCTGGCCAACCAATACACTACCCCCATAATCCCCTCAACACGACAAGCCAGGGGATGGCTCTTTCGGCCCGAATCCAACAGCACGGTATACCAGCAGGGATTTACCCCAAAACAAATTTTCAGGTCTCCACCGCATTGTTCTCAGACGAGAGAAGCGTGGCGCTTGTGGCGGAATACTACCCTAGGGCATTCCCGCGTAAAGCACCTCATTCCCAAAAGCCATGAAAACCATGCGATGATCAGGGCTCAAAGTAAAAGCAGTTGCAGGGGCTGGGGCGTTTGAGGCGCGAGGGATGAATGGGTTCAATGGGCGTAGTTGCCGCTGATAAGCCAGGCGCAGGCTGAAATGATAAAGGGTTTGAGAGGTGGGCTCAAGCAGATAAAGCGAGGGGTCTGGAGGGAATGTAGCGTTTATTTCGATGAATGGGCTGGAGGGGATGAGGAACTGCCCTTCCCGTCCGGGACGCCGATCAATATAGGGCAAGGGCTCGATGCAGGCAGTGGAGGCGACCTCTAATCCGCTGAAAGTACACAAGGTGACATGTCCATCCTGATGGAGCAGGTAAAGGTCGTCTTGATTGACCGCCAGATCAATCACGTCTTGCATTGGGGGTATTTGTTGATTAAAGAACAGGCGCGGCTGTTGGGTGAAATCGCTGTTGCGATAGATCCACACCGCGTTGGCTTGCGCATCCAGAATATACGTATCGCCCAGATAGAAGGCGAAGGCCTTGGGTGCTCTCCAGCCGCTGGGCGGAGGCGCCAACCCCTCTTCGAATGGGGTAGCACCGGGCTCGCATTCCAGCAGAGTGCCATCGCTGCGCAGGCCGATCAGGATCGCCGTGGAAGCGTTGCGCTTGGGGATGGACAGGATGTCCACCACCGGGCGCAGATTCTGAGCCTCAGGCCCACCAGGGATACATTGAAACTGCCTATCAATCTCATAGCCCTGTCCCGTAAACGTCGCCCGCAACACCCCCCCTTGGCCAGCATCCAACAGAAACAGAT
>JBBILY010000107.1:10974-11348 GCA_037444705.1 Chloroflexota bacterium
GACTCGGTGGCAACCATCCGGGTGATGCGCGCGGCCGCCGGCAAGCCGCCGACAATTGCCGGCTGTAAGTCCAGGCGAAAAGCCAGGTCTAACTCGTCCAATGCCTGCTGCACACGATGGCGCAAATCCCGAGACTCGGTAGTGACCTGATAAGCCTCGGCGCGATCGAGCCAATCTAAGACGTTTTGCCACTGCTGCAGCCGCGACAGTGGGTCAGCCTCCGCCTCTGCCTGCTGCGCAACCTGCACCGCCTGCGCATAATAAGCCTGATATTGGCCCGCCCGCCCGCGTTGGAAATAGACTACACTGGCAAGGCTGACAATGATGAGGGGTACAGCGAGCGCAGTAAAAGCCATGACCGAGGTAGGCAGATT
>JBBILY010000108.1:0-8476 GCA_037444705.1 Chloroflexota bacterium
CAATCACCTCGTTCAAACTGGCAATCTCGTTCTCTTTCCAGGCATGCCAGAGCACGATTTTGCCCTTGACACCCTTGGGTGCTTCAGGGGTAGGCGCTTGGGTCACCGCCGGGGCTGAGGTAGCTGTAGGTGTCGCCTGAGGAGCTGCAGGTTTGCAAGCTGTGATTAACATCGCGGCGATGATCAAAATACCAAGATACGTCCAAAGTCTTTTGGACATGTTCTCCTCCTTAAATTCATTAGACTAGAAACTTCCTCATAGATATGCGGGAAACAAACGATCTTCTTGTTCACGCGAATTTTCTCTTCCTCACCTCCTTTCACTGACTTGATTGACCATTACCCAACTACAGTAGCCCGAGTGACAATCTCCTGCAGAGAGGAAAGGCTTTAACTAACCTGTATCTGCACCCCAGTGAACTGAGTTGTTGGAAAAACCGTCTAGCGCGTATCTTTTCCCCCCAACATAAGTTCGAATTCATCCCAAACCGCGTACCCATCTGGGTTTCCTGTTCCAAACCCCTGAGACAGGGTTTGCCATTCTCAATGACTGCCACCATCTTCACCCTGGTAGCGACCAGATATCCTTATAGGTATCCTAACAAAAATTGACAAATTGTCAAGCACAAGAAGTCTGATTTTGTCGAATAGCAGTATAATCAAATTCATGAACGACGACCATCCTCTCTCTGGCGTTTACGCGGCTGCTCTCACTCCATTTAAACCCGATTATTCACCTGACCCCACTGCTCTGCCCATCTTGCTCGATTTCCTAGCCCGGCGAGGCTGCCATGGAGCCTTATTATTCGGCACCACTGGCGAAGGGCCTTCCCTTGCCCCCCAAGAACGTCTGACTCTCCTTCATACGGCAATGGAAGTGCGCCAGATACACCCCGGTTTTCGCTTGTTGGTGGGCACAGGCACCCCAAGCCTGGAAGAAACCGTGGAATTGACCCGCGCCGCTTTCGAAATTGGTGCTGATGGTGTGGTCGTGTTACCACCCTATTATTATCGCAAGGTCAGTGATGAGGGGTTGTACCTCTGGTACAGTCAAGTAATTAAACGCGCCATCCCGCAAGGTAAAGCCTTATTGGGTTACCACATCCCGGCTGTTTCCGGAGTACCCCTTTCTTTGGATTTGCTGGCACGCCTGAAAGACACCTATCCCGACCGTTTTGCTGGGATTAAAGATTCTTCCGCCGAGGCTGATCATGCTCTCCAGTTGGGAAAAAGGTTCGGTAAGGATCTGCTCGTCTTGAACGGCACCGACCGCCTGTTTACTCTTGCCTTGCAGGCCGGTGCTTCGGGCTGCATCACGGCACTGGCTAACCTGTTCTCGCCTAACCTGCGCCGAATTTGGGAGGCCCATCAGCGCGGGGAGGAGGACTCCCAGGCTCAAGAGAGGCTGAATGCTGCCCGCAGCGTATCAGAGAAATATCCACCTGCGCCCCCGTTGCTTAAATTGCTTCTGGCGCGCTGGCATCACTTTCCCCTTTGGCAGGTGCGTCCACCACTCCTGCCAGTGTCATCCGAGGTCGCTGAATTAGTAATCAACGAGATGACCGTCCTCCAATATGGATGAGACCCCCAAAAGCGCCGCTCAGGTGCGTTTTTTACTCACCAGCCTGGGCATCCTCCTTATTTTTATCCTTACCCTGATAGTCCTCTTAGCGGCTTACCCCACCGTGTTAGCCCCACCACCCACCCGCACGCCCACGCGCACCCTTAGGCCTTCTGCGACCCCAACCATCACCCTGACATCCACCATCACCCCCATTCCTAGCGCCACGCGCACCCGGCGCCCCACTCCGACACCCACCATATCGCTCACCCCGACCCGAACGCCTACCATTACCACCACCCCCTCACCAAGTGCTTTACCCAGCCTGACTCCAGCCCGTCCGCTGGTGGGCGCAGAATACACCCTGCAAGAGTGGTCACCTCAGAAAGCAGATTACGCCATCCGCCTGCTTAATGACTACCCCAACACTTTAGCCCGCCAACAGCGAGGCAAAGCCGACGAGAACTACTACGCTGCTTTCTATTACGCCAGCGTTGCCCAATCCGAAGCTATGTTACGCTATCCCAACGCCCCAGAAGCAGAAAAGTGGCATTGGGGGTTGGCTTATAACCTGGCGCGCCTGGGAGATCCTCGCGCAGGCGAAGAATATGCTCAGTTGATCACCCAGGCGCTCAATCGCAGTCAGGTAGAACCACTAAATTTAAGCGAATGGTTCAACCAGAAAGAGCCACGCCTAAGGCTTGACATCTTCCCCATAGGACAGGTCCCAGGTTACCACAGCGCCCGTTTGATACAAATCAGCGGTGGCGGGAGCGCCTTTATCCTGCTTGTGGAGACGCCCTCCGCCTATCAGGCCCAAACGCTGCTCAGTGCTTTCGATTTTGTTCACCCATCCCCAATGAGTGCGCTCGTTGCAGACCTGAGCAATGATGGCGTGAACGAAGTGGTCATCTACCCCACCACCCCCTCTCAGGAATGGCAAATAAACTGGCCGCGCATTTTTAACCTGGCGGAAACGCCTCCCTCTGAATTGACCTTCAATCCCACCCTTGTGGAGTTCAACCTGGGAACAGAAACCACGCTCGTTTGGAGCGCGGTCAAGCGCCCAGAGGGGGGGATAGATTTGCAATTGCAGGCCACTCTATTCCCTGCTTGCCCGCTAGAGATCACCCAGAGATACCATTGGGATGGACAATGGTTTACCCCAGACACATCCGATTTTCGCCTACAACCCAATTTGGGGACATTGAGTTTTTGTCGCCACGTGGTGGAGCATTCAGCCACCCTTTGGGGACCTGGCCCAACCATCCGTCTGATCGAGACCCTGCTTCCACATTGGCCTCCCCTTGTGGACGAAGTTGGAAAACCCTACCCAGCCGAGTCCCAAGACGAATTGCGCTACCGCTTAGGCGTGCTTTATGCTTTGAAGGGTGAACGCGAATCAGCGCCGCGCATATTAAAAGAAATGCTCTCCAAACCATCCACAGCCAACAATCATTGGATTGCTGCCGCTGAGCGTTTCTTGACCCTGTATCAGCAGCCCCAAGGGCTCTATCGCGCTTGCGTGGAGGCTGAATATTGTGACCCCGACTTAGCCCTGAAAGCGCTGGCTGAGGCTCTGCCCCCTCAAGACTATCCCTCTGCATTGGAAAAATTGCGCCAGGCGGGGGTGAATCTGAGGACGACGGGCTATTTTGATTTTGACGGTGATGGCACCAAAGAAATCTGGCTCACCATCCGCCACCGTCCCGCCGAGAAACTTGAGTTCTGGACCCTTGTCCTCTATCCCCAAGGGATCAAGGCATTTCGGCTGGGTCAGGTGGAGACTAACCTGCCAGATCTGAGGTATTACAATCAAGATCAACTCCCACCCATCATCCTCCTCAATCAAAGCCAGGCCTTTCGCCTGATGCGAATGCCCCAATCCCTGGAGCCATACCTGAATTTTCCACAACTGCCGCGCTTTTACCCTGACCGCTTCAAAGAAGCGCTTCGCGCCATCATGAACGACCTGTTCCAGGGCAGACATCCCAAGGAAGTGCAAGAGGTTTTGCTCAATCTCCAAGAAAGCCCTGGGCTTCTCTGTCGTGGGTTTTGGACCTGCGATGAGTATTACTATATCCTGGGTCTGGCCTCCGAATTGGCCGGTGACGAGGATAGTGCAATTGCAGCCTACCTGCGCTTATGGTGGGACTATTCTAAAAGCCCCTTTACCACGATAGCCCGCTTGAAACTCAAGGGGGCAGCCGTGTTGCCCTCGGCAACGCCATCACCCACCCTCACGATTACCCCAACGCGCACCACCACCCCCACAATTACGGGCACGCCTCCCACCCCAACCCCGACGATCACAGGCACACCTCCCACACCCACACTGACCTTGACACCTACCGAAACCACAGAGGCGACACCCTATCCTTGAATGATGAGTTATCCTCGAACGACCTGGCGATTGCTTCTCAGCCCTCCCGAGGGCGGAGCGTGGAACATGGCGGTGGATGAGGCCATCCTCGAGGCCATTGGCCAACACCGAGTTCCACCTACCCTGCGCCTTTACGCCTGGCAACCACCCTGTCTATCTCTGGGTTACGGCCAACCTGCCAGCGATGTGGACATGGAACGCTTGAGTTCTCTCGGGTGGCACCTGGTGCGCCGCCCCACAGGTGGGCGGGCAATATTACACACCGATGAACTCACCTATGCCGTCATCGCACCTGCCCACGAACCGCGTCTGGCTGGCGGCGTCCTGGAAAGTTACCAGCGCCTGTCCCAGGCATTGCTGGAGGCACTGCACCATCTTGGAATCGCGGCTCGAGCCGAGGAAAAACCGCTTCTGCCCTCCAGTGCCGACCCGAAAGGGGCAATCTGCTTTGAGGTACCCTCCAATTATGAAATTACCGTGGATGGGAAAAAGATCATTGGTAGCGCCCAGGCGCGTCGGCGCGAGGGGGTGTTACAACATGGCTCTTTCCCTCTGTGGGGGGATGTCACCCGCATCACCCAGGCGCTGCGCTTCAGCGATGAGCATGAGCGGTTTACCGCTGCTGCACGCCTCAAATCCCGCGCCACCACTGCTGAGGAGGCCTTGGGAACCCGGCTGCAGTGGGAGACTGCGGCTCAGGCATTTATCGCCGCCTTCGAGCGCTGCTTAAATTTAAGGCTGGAGGCGGCCGAACTGACACCTGAGGAGCAAAGGCGGGCCGAAGCCTTGATGGTGGAAAAATATGCCAACGACCTCTGGACCAGGCGAGTATAAGCTGGGAATTGTCAGAAATCGAGAGTTTCGTTATACTAAAAACACCGGCGCCATATAGATTCCTTAACCCTTACCCTTAGGGTTAACCTCTCGACCATCCACGGAACCTATGCCTGTAGGCTTGCTAACCTTGCATCTCCAGATACCCGGCTGCACCTCGCTGAAAGAAAAACGCGGCCGCCTGAAGCCTCTGATGACGCGCCTGCACCGTCAGTTTAACGTCTCTGTGGCTGAAATGGATCATCAGGATGCCTGGCAGGAATCCCTGATCGCCTGCGCTCTGGTCAACCATAGTGAGAAACTCACCCGTAATAACCTGCAAGCCATTCACCAATGGATCGAAAATTACTGGCCGGATGTGCTCGTGATCCAGGAATGGATCGAGATTTATTAGAGAATTTTTACCCATTTTTTACACAACCAAGTTGGTTTTTCCCACCTTTTTATACGCTCTGCCCTAAACTATAAGAAACCCTTATCGCTGGCAGGTGTTATTTAATATGCGGAAGATATGGTGAAAAACCAGTTTCCATCCACCATTAAAGCGGAGATGGCCAATAACACGACCCTTGCTTGGCAAATGGGTTCTATGAGCGGTAGTTTGTGGATAAAGTTGCGCGCCACTGAGACACCTTGATCTCGGTGGCATCTTTTTTGGAGGTTACCATGGAAAATCCCTTACTGGTAGAGATTATCGCCTATGCACCCACGGCTTTTTATCATTGCACCCATTGCGAGGTGGCATGGCATGAGGCGGGAGTCACCCACCCCATCCACGAAGAGCAAATGAAAAACAGTCTTCCGCCCGACCTGATCCAGGAATATCAGGCTGTTTCAGATTGGGTAAAGGACATTTTCCGCCGCTACTGTGACCAGGTCGTCGTTAAAGTGATTGACGCTGCTTCGGTGGAGGGCTTCATTAAATCTTTGCGTTATGGTGTCCGACGTTATCCGGCGGTGGTCGTGTGTGGCAAGAAGCGCTTCATTGGCGCGCTTCAAGACGCCAGCGAAGAAATCGCTCGCCAATTAGAGCAAACACAGCCTTTAAATTATTAGGGATTGTAAATCTTTGCTAGAAAGGAGGTCGGTAAAGAAAACCAACGTTTATTTCACTATACTTCCTACTAGTCGAAATCAAGAAAGAGGAGGAAGGATATGAATACCTTTTGGATCGTGATCATCGGTGCTGTCGTAATCTACCTGGCATACAATTACTACGCCAAACGCATTGACCAAAATATCATCCAAAGTGATCCCAAACGCGCTACCCCGGCGCGAATGTACATGGATGGCGTAGACTTCATGCCCACCAGCCGCAATGTGCTGTATGGCTATCACTTCAAGTCCATTGCTGCCGCAGGCCCCATCGTTGGACCCATTACAGCCGCGAACTTGTGGGGCTGGTTGCCTGCCTTGCTTTGGCTGGTAATTGGGGTAACCTTTATCGGATGGGCCAGCGATTACAGCGCCATCATGGTGGCTGTGCGCAATGATGGCAACAGCCTGAGCGCCATCAGCCATCGCCTGATCGCCCCGCGCACGCGTAGCATCTTGTTCACATTTATCTTTTTCTACTTGATGTTGGTCGCAGGCGCCTTCATGGGTATTATGGCGGCGCTCCTGGCTGCCCGCCCGGATGTACCCTTCGGTATTCTGATGTTAGGCGTGATGGGCTTCCTGGCCGGCCAGATGCTCTATCGCTGGAAGATGGATCTGATCGTCGTGACGTTGATCGTCGTCGTCGTCACCTTGGTAGCCATGGCTTTAGGGCCCCTGGGTGCGCAACCAGTGCTAGGGGCAGATGGGAAACCCACAGGCGCCCTCCAGTGGGTTGGCCCAATCAATGGCGCCACTGTAGCCTTCAATAACGCGGTTAACCGCATTACGGGCGGCAACCCGGTGATGGTGGTCACCGATCCCACCAACGCTGATCCACGCATCCCTGCCCCCGGCCCCGATGGCAAGCGGCCAGATACGCCCGTGTACAACTCCGCCACCGGCGAGATTAAGACCTTGCCTTCCTATCTATTCTGGGCGCTATTCCTGCTCGTCTTCTCCTATTTGGCTTCAACCCTGCCCATTTGGCGCTTCGCTCAACCGGTTAACTACATCGGTTTCTGGGTCACCCTGCTGACCATTGGCCTTAGTGCCGTTGGTGCGGTGCTGGCGCCATTTATCAAACCTGATGTGGGCCGCTTCGCGTTAGAAGCAGTGAAGCAGGTGCCCTGGCTACCAGCGGCCGGTAAAGCCTGGCAGCCGCTATGGCCCATGCTATTTGTCACCATCGCCTGCGGTTCGATCTCTGGTTGGCATGCGCTCTTCGGTTCGGTGGGTACCGCCCGCCAGTTGGAATACGAGACAGACGGCTTGCCAGTAGGTGGTGGGGCTATGTTTACCGAGAACACCCTGGCTCTGCTGGCGCTGGTGGCTGTCTCCATCCCAGGCGCTGGGGGTGGTGCGGGCCGCTTCGCCGCGGGTGTAGGCAGTTTGCTCTCCGTGCTCTTTGGGGATGGCTTCAGGTTGTATGGCACGGCGCTGGGCTTCGGAGTGTTCATGGTTATCGTGCTCACCGTGACCCAACTGATCTTCCGCGTGATGCGCGTAACCCTCTCCGAGTGGGCTGGTGAGGTCGCCCCTGCTCTAAAGAACATCCATGTATCCACCATCATCTCCATGATATTGACCATGCTCCTGGTGCTCACTGGCACATGGGTGTATCTGTGGCAGTTGTTCGGTGCGGCTAACCAGTTGATGGCTGCTTTGAGCCTGCTGATCGTCACCGTATGGCTGCGCTCACAGAAGCGCAATCCGGCCTATGCCTTGTGGCCCATGCTCTTCATGTATATCACCACGCTGGCTGCCACACTGGTAACCGCTCGCAACCTGTATGCCACGATTGTGCCCCGTGGTGGGTCAGCCGCCATTGGTGCATGGGCAATGATCATCATTGCCATCCTGCTCTTCGTTGCCGCTCTGTTTATCGGCTGGGACGGCTATCAAGCCTACATGCGCTACACACGAGGCGAGAAACCCACAGCTGCCCCTGCCCCTACAGGCGATTAGGCAACCCTAATAGATCGGATCCCCTTCCCTTAAACAGGGGAAGGGGATCCTTTTATGTACGGGTTGGGTTCTCTAATCTATATTGCCGATGGCTCTGGCTAATGCCTGTAAATTACCAAACCATTGATTGGCATCTTTGTGGGTATCCGGAAAGGGGATGTGGATCTCCAGGTGAGGGCCCTCGCGGCGCAGGCTTAGACGCCAGAAGCGTGGAGAAAGTTGCTCCACAGGGGCGGATAATGAGGTTAGGGTACTTTGCGCCAGATTGAGCAAGCCTGGAGGTGCCATCAATTGCAACCCCTGATAGTCGCGACTTTCCCAGCCGCGTTGAGACGCCTGTCGCAAAGCCAATCGCCCGGTCCATATAGATGGATTGGCGAGTTCCAAGTCCACTCGTGGGGCAATCGTGAGGTGGGCACGGAAGATCAAGGTATCGCGCCTGCCTTGCACCAGTGCCAGCAACCAGAACCAGGGTACATCGCGCGGAGAGAGCACCAGCAAAGTTTCCAGTCGGCGAAAGGGAGTTTTGGCGTGAGCAATGACCAATTCGGCTACCGAGGTACCCAGCCAGCGAAAGGTGGTACGTTCACCAATACGCGGCAAACCACCCTGCATCCACCGCAACACGTTTTCTC
>JBBILY010000108.1:8491-11295 GCA_037444705.1 Chloroflexota bacterium
GCCCCAGGCAAACCACCCCATGACGACAACCACTGCTGCAACAATCAGGTACTTTGGATCCACAGGACACCTCTCAGAATTTATTAAGGATAATGTCAGAGAATAACTCTAGTATAATATACCTGACGATGCAAGTCCAATCACCGATGACAAAATCAAATAATAAATGGTCACAATGCCGGCAGGCAATCCGTGAGTTTATCTACGGGATGATAGGCATGGAATTTGCCGCACATGCCCTGGAAATGCGCGCCAGTATGGAGACTTTGTTTATGCTGGCTACTGTAGGAGACATGATCGGCGTTCCTGTCTTACCACCTTATTATAGCCTGCGTTTGCTCCCATACGTCTTGCCACAGATCGCCTCCTGGAAACGGCGGGTTTTGCGTGAGCGAGAATTCACTGACGAACACGATTATCATCTGGAAGGCCTCTAACTTATAAGATAAGGAGAGATGAACATGAATCCCGAACAACCTGTAGAAGAGAAGAAGAGTTTTTTCCAAAACTTGAAAGAAGTTCTTTATGGCATGGCCTCTCACGACATGAGTCGCTATGCATTGCGCACGCGCGCCCACATGGAGCACTTATTTATCTTAATCACCATGGGCGATATGATTGGTATCCCTATTCTGCCGCCCTACTATAGCCTGCGCCTGTTGCCTTATGTCGTGCCCCAGGTAGCCACCTGGAAACGCCGCTTGCTGCGCGAAAAAGACGTCTCAGATGCCATGTTCTAATAGGAGCCCCCATGTCTCTGCGAACGATTTTTGAACAACATCCAGAACGCCGTTATATTATGTTCGGTGGTAAAGGAGGGTTAGGCAAGACGACCTTCTCCGCGGCCACTGCCTACTGGCTGGCATCTCAGGGGAAGAAAGTACTCGTGTTCTCCGTAGACCCTCAAGCCAGCTTGTCTGATATCTTCCAGCGCGACATCTTTGGCAAAGGCCCGGTTAAGATTATGGACAACTTATGGGCGCAGGAGATTGATGCCGACCAGCATATTAAGCAATATCAAACGGAAATTCGGCAAAAGATCCTCGACATGTACGGCTTCGATCAGGTGCCCGATGAGATCGAGCAGTACATACAGGCTGCCTCGGCAGAACCAGCCATGGAGGAGAGCGCGATCTTTGACGCTGTAGTTGACATCGTCGTCCAGGGTGACTATGACTATTACATTTATGATCTGGTACCGCTAGGCCACGCTCTCTATTATTTGAGCATGGCTAAAGTTTACGACGAGTGGATAACTAAGATTACCAAACTGCGCGAGGAGATGCGCGAATACGAGGAGATGGTCGCTCGCCTCAAGCGCCAAAAGGAGACGGAAGAAGATCAGATTCTGCGCGAATTGCAATACATCCGCTCGCGTATCAACGCTTCGTCGCGCATCCTCACCGATCGTGAGAAAACCGCTTTCTTCTTCGTGATCATCCCCGAAGAGATGATTTTGCTAGACACTCAGAAGGCAGCCAGCCTGTTTGCCAAATTCGACGTTCCCATTTCGGGATATGTTGTCAATCGCGTGGTGCCGCGTGAACTTCTCCAACAAAACATCCCTCAATATCTGCGAAACCGCATCGAAATGCAAAGTAAGTACCTGAAAGAGATTGAAGCGATGTTTGGAAAGCAGGTCGCCGCCTACGTACCAGAACTCGAGCGCGATGTCACCGGCTTGGCGATGATTGAAAAATTGGCCGGTATCATGTATGGGCAATAAGGAGCCATTATGAGCAAGATTGAGACTTCTATGCAGGTTTATCTCTCAACCCATCCGAAATTACGCTATATCTTCTTCGGGGGTAAAGGTGGTGTGGGTAAAACCGTTATGGCAGGAGCCACTGCTTTATGGATTGCCAAACAGGGGCGGCGGGTAATTCTGGCTTCCACCAACCCTGTGCATAGCCTGAGCGGTTTACTCAATCAGGATGTCTTCGGCAAAGCCACCCCCGTGCAAGGTGCTTCTAACCTGTGGGCCTATGAGATTGATACCAAGGATACCATTGAGCGTTCCAAGCAAGAGATTCGCGAGAAAATTCAGTGGTTCCTCAAATTCGCCGACATCTCCACCCGCGCCGATGACTTTGTCGAATCAGCCACCATGAACCCAGCCTTCGAGGAATCGGCCATGTTCGAAAACATGGTGGATCTGATGTTCCGCAACGAGTACGATGTCTATGTCTTCGACACCGCTCCCACTGCCAATGCGCGTCGTCTTTTGGGCATGTCCAAGGTGTATTCTCTGTGGGTTAACAAGATGCTGAAAAGCCGTGAGGAGGCGCGGACACTGCGCGAAATGCTCTCTTTCACCAAAAAGAAAGAGCCGGATCCTCTGATGGATTACCTGGTAGCCTTTCGCGATCGCATGGGACAGGCGCGCAAATTGCTCACCGATCCCGAACTCACAGCTTTCTTCTTCGTCACCTTACCCGAGGCCTTGCCCATCGCGGTGATCACCCGCTTTATTGGTTGGTTCCACGATTTTGGCATCCCGGTTGGAGGGGTCATCGTTAACATGCTTATTGATCGCGCTCAGGTCACCCCTACCTCTCCCGAATTTGTGCGCAATCGCGTGGCTATGCAGGATCGCTATATGGATGAGATCTGGGAGAAGTTTGATGGCATGGTGCGCTCGCTGGTGCCTTTATATGAGACCGAGGTGCGAGGCGTGGAAATGCTCTCCCGTGCTGCTGAAGCCCTGTTTGCCCAGACCTGATACCATTAAGAACATCGCACAGACTATATATAGTTGAAACTTCGAGGAGGACAGCATGGACTTAGGACTTCAAGGCAAACGT
>JBBILY010000109.1:0-10937 GCA_037444705.1 Chloroflexota bacterium
GAAAGCCAGCCCTTTCTTCTACATTGGGCTGACGCTGGTGGTGGTGGGCTCGTGGATTGTGGGCTATAACCTGTACTTTACCTATGGCGCCTGGCGTCGGGATAATCCGGGTGTGCGCACGCCTTTCCTGGCCTTTGGGGCATTGATCACTATGGTCATGTGGCAGATCGCCACCCTGGGCGTGGCCGCCGAGATGCTGGGCCTGCTCATCCCCTGGTCGTTGGGCTGGGTGCAGGGCACCGACCCCCAACTGGCGCGCACTTTCTTCTGGTTCACCGGCCACCCGCTGGTCTATTTCTGGCTGCTGCCGGCCTATGTCTCCTGGTATGGCATGGTGCCCAAACAAGCGGGCGGCAAGTTGTTCAGCGATTCGCTGGCGCGCCTGGCATTCTGGCTCTTCCTACTGCTATCTGTACCCCTGGGCTTTCACCACCAGTATGTGGACCCTGGCGTGCCGGCGGGCTGGAAGTTTGTCCACGCCGTGCTCACCTATTCAGTGGCTTTCCCCAGTCTGATGACCGCCTTCACGGTGGCCGCCTCGCTGGAAATAGGGGGGCGAGCACGCGGTGGCAAAGGTGTGCTGGGTTGGATTCGCAAACTGCCCTGGGATGACCCCTCCTATACGGCGCAAAATCTGGCCATGATCATCTTCGCCTTTGGTGGCATCGGAGGGATTACTAACGCCTCTTATAACGTCAACCTGGTGGTGCACAACACCACCTGGATTCCCGGCCATTTTCACCTGACGGTGGGGACGGCGGTCACCCTGACCTTTATGGGCATCACGTATTGGTTACTGCCCAAATTGAGCGGCAAGCAGTTGTGGAATCGCAAGCTAGCCCTGGCCCAAGCCTGGCTGTGGTTCTTCGGCATGGCACTATTGGGCAATGGCCTGCACCTGCTGGGGTTACACTTTAGTGCCCCGCGGCGCACCATGCTGGGCGCCGCTCCCTACGCTTCACCAGAGTGGACGCCTTTCCTGATCGAGGTGGCTCTGGGGGCCACGTTGCTGCTGGCCAGCGGCATTCTCTACTTCATCAACGTCCTGGGCACGGTGTTTGCCTCGCGGCCTGTGGAGCAAGCAGTAGAGATGCCGGTGGCGGAAGCCATCACCGACCCCCAACTCACCCCGGCCTGGCTGGATCGCTGGCTGCCCTGGCTGGCAGGCACACTAGCCCTGATCCTGGTGGCATATGGGCCGGTGTTGATCCAGATGATCTCCCAGATTCAATTGACCTCACCTGGCTTCAAGGTGTGGTAAACTTTATGACAAATTTCACCTGCCGGGCGTCTGCCGGCGCCCGGCTATCCCACTCTGCCTTTTTAAGGAGTTCAAATATGACCAAACGGATACTTCATCTCGTGTTCTTGACGCTACTCTTATCCGTGTTGCTGGCCGCCTGTGGCGGAGGCGGCGGGCAGAAGAGCGCCGGCGCAGGTGACCCCGAACGGGGTAAGGCTCTCTATAACCAGACGGTCATCGGCCCCAATGCTGCGCCAGGCTGTGTCACCTGCCACTCCCTGGAGCCAGGCAAAGTGTTGGTGGGTCCGTCGCACGCCGGCATTGCCACCATTGCCGAAACCGCTGTGCCTGGCATGTCGGCAGAGGAGTTCCTGCGCCAATCCATTGTTGAGCCAGATGCCGTTGTCACCGAGGGTTTCACCGCAGGTGTAATGTATCAAAACTACGGCAAAGACCTGACCGAGCAGGAGATCAACGACCTGGTGGCTTATCTGTTAACCCTCAAGTAAAGTGCCTGCCTATGGACAGGCGAGGTCCATTTTGTGCTTCTCTCTGGCCTCAAACTCCTCACCTTATCAGGCAGGACAACTGCGGGCCGTTGTCCTGCCTGCGGGGAGTGGCCGGCATGAAATAACCGCTTAGCACGGTTCCCTAAACTTGTGAGGGCTAACTTCTCAACCAGAGACTACAAGGAACGGAGGAAGCAAGCCTGATGGCAGAGCACAGGTATACGGTTAAGGTACCTCAAGTGGCCGACTGGCGAGCGATGGTGGAATGCCAGGAGGCCTGCCCGGTCTATACCGACGCGCGCGGCTATGTCACGGCGGTGGCGCGTGGGGAACTGAAACTGGGCTTCGAGATCGCCCACGATCCCAACCCCCTTTCCACCATTTGCGGTCGCATTTGTGGAGCGCCCTGTGAGAAAGCCTGTCGTCGCAGCGCCATCGGCCCGGATTATGAGCCGATCGCCATCCGCCCGCTCAAGCGCGTGCTCACCGAGCGCTATGGGCCTGAGGCCGAACAGCGCCTGCCAGGCGTGCCTTTAGAGCCGGGCTTCATTCCCCTGGAGCAGGTGGCCTTCGGCAATTATCTCACCCCTGCGCCCGAGAAAAGGGTGATGCCTGGCCAGGGGCCAAAGATGCCCTACTCGCGCGTGCGCTGGTCGCGGCAAACTCTGGAAGCCATGGCTGCCACCCCAGGACGCAAGCGCGGCAGAGTGGCAGTGATCGGGGCCGGGCCTTCGGGCTTGACGGTTGCCCATGATCTGGCGCTTTTGGGACACCAGGTGGTCATCTACGAAGCCGGACCCAAGACTGGCGGGATGATGCGCTACGGCGTGCCCGTATATCGCATTGATCAACAAGCCATGGATGCTGAGATCCAGTCCATCCTGGATATGGGGGTGGAAATCCACTTCAACACCCCTATCGGGCGCGAGATCACCCTGAACGACTTGCGGCGGGAATATGACGCCGTCTATTTGGGCCTGGGTCTGATGGAAGGGCGCAAACTGAACATCGAAGGCGCCGACCTGGATGGGGTGATCGCTGCCGTGGACTTGTTGCTCAACTTCAACCTGGGCTACCGCGTCAACCTGGGCAAGCGGGTTATTGTGGTGGGGGGTGGCGATGTGGCTATGGACGCCGCCCGCACCGCCCTGCGCCTGGGGCAACTGACAGCCGCCCAGGAGGCCGCCCTCAAGGAGAGCGGTGCCCGTGCCGAGGAAGAGTCGGATGCAGTGCATGCCGCCCTGGACGTGGCTCGCACCGCCTTGCGCCTGGGCGTGGCCGATGTGCGCATGATTGCCCTGGAATCCTGGGAAGAGCTGCCCGCCTCGCGCTTTGAGATTGAGGAGGCCCTGGAAGAGGGCATTCAAATTTTCCCTCGCCTGGGTCCAAATCGCATCCTGGGCGAGAATGGGCGCGTAGCTGGCCTGGAAGTGATCGAGGTGGCTTCGGTGTTCGATGAGCAGGGGCGTTTTAACCCTAAATTCAAGCCGGGCACAGAGCGGGTGTTGGAGTGCGACTCGGTCATCCTGGCGATTGGTCAGAAAGCCAACCTGGAGGCCCTGGGTGGGGCCGATGACATCGCCATCACCCCGCGCGGCCTGGTGCAAATCAATCCCGAGACCCTGCAAACCTCCGCCCCAGATGTCTTCGCCGGTGGGGATGTGGCTTTCGGCCCACGGCTGATTATTCACGCGGTGCGCGATGGGCACATCGCTGCCCTGGGGATTGACCAGTACCTTCAGGGGCGACCGCTCAAGGTGGAGACAGTGGTGCATTGGACCAACTTGCCAGGTCACACCATGTTTCCGGATTGGACCAAGAAGCCGCGCACCAAAGTGCCCGCCTTGCCGGTGGATCGGCGCACAGGCATCTCGGTCATCGAACTGGGATATTCCCTGGAACAGGGCATGGAGCAAGGATCACGCTGCCTGGAATGCAGCGTCAACACCATCTTCGATGGCACCAAGTGCATCCTGTGCAATGGCTGCGTGGATGTTTGCCCATGGAATTGCTTGAAAATAGTACGTATAGACCACATGGTTGGCGATGAGACGCTCGAGAAAGTGGTGGAAGCCCAATTGGGGGCGCCCATCAGCGCCTGGGCGCAAGAAGAAGTGCCCAGCGTGGCGGCCATGCTCAAAGATGACGAAGCCTGCACGCGCTGCGCCCTGTGCGCTAAGCGTTGCCCCACCGGGGCGATCACCATGGAAGCCTTTCGGTTTGAAGAAAGGGTCTCATATTAGGAGGAAGCATGTCCAATCTGATTCAGACCATCACCCGTTCCCGCGTTTGGCGTTCCTTCTTCCGCCATGGCTGGCCGGATAACCCGCTGGATCGCTCGTTGGTGATGACCACCAATATCTTCTTCCACTTGCATCCGGTCAAGGTCAGCCGTAAGAGCCTGAAATGGAGTTATTCCCTTGGTCTGGGGTTGATGGCGGTGATCCTCTTTATCGAACTGGCGATCACCGGCTTGCTGCTGATGTTTTATTATGTGCCCACGGTAGAACGGGCTTACACCTACATCGTCACGCTCCAGACGGCGGTGCCCTTCGGGCAGTTGCTGCGCAACCTGCACCGCTGGGGCGCCCACCTGATGGTAATCGTGGTGGTGTTGCACATGGCGCGCGTGTTTTACACCGGGGCGTATAAGCCGCCGCGCGAGTTCAACTGGGTGGTAGGGGTGTTTTTGCTCTTGCTCACCCTGGGCGCCAGTTTCACCGGCTACCTGTTGCCCTGGGATCAACTGGCTTATTGGGCCATCACCGTTGGCACGAGCGTGGCCGGCTATGCACCTGTTCTGGGGGCGACGATCAAGGCGTTTCTACTTGGTGGGCCGGAAGTGGGCCAGGAATCGCTCACCCGTTTCTACGCCCTGCATGTGATGCTCATCCCTATGGGCATCTTGCTTTTGACCTCGTTGCACATCTGGCGCGTGCGCAAGGATGGGGGGCTGGCAGCCAATGAACTGGAGGAGGAGTAAGGAGGGCCCTATGGCACAAGTGCGTGAAGGCGAGTCGTTTTCAAAATCTTCGAAGAAGACCTACACCCTGGTAGAACTGGTGCATCGTGCCCCCACCTTGATGGTGGACCATGGGCAGGAGGACACCGTCTTCGCCTTCCCCCTGGTGGCGCTGATCGAGTTGCTTTTGGCGTTGGGGGTGACCTTTATCCTGTTGGTGATGTCTCTCAGCGTGAACGCCCCGTTGGAAGAGATCGCCAACCCCAATAAAACTACCGATCCGGCTAAAGCCCCATGGTATTTCATGGGCTTACAGGAGATGCTGGAGCACGGGCACCCCACGCTGATGGCGGTGATCATCCCGACCATCTTAGTGCTCTTCGTGCTGGCGATACCTTATATTGATAGTTCACGCCAGGGTGCCGGGCGCTGGTTCACCTCGCGGCGTGGCAAGCGCATTACGGCTTTCACCGCCCTGTATGCGCTGATCATCATGCCGGCCTTCATCCTGTTGGACAACTTCTTTCCTCCACGTGAACTGCTGCGTGGGGTTGTCCCTGAGGTGGTGGCACAGGTGTTGATCCCTGCCGGGGTGATGACCCTGATTGTGGTTTTACCGCTGCTGGTGCTCTGGCGCTATCGGCCTGATGCGCGGGAGGTGATGCTGGTCTTGTTCACCCTGTTGTTTGTTTCCGCCATCATCTTTACCCTGACCGGCTTCCTGTTCCGCGGGCCAGGTTTCAGGCTGTATTGGCCGTGGGACATGCCCGGTGGGTATAATCCATTCAATAACCTGTAGGGGAGGCAATCTATGGCAGAACAGACTCCCAAATCGAGACGAAAAGGTTTAACCCGTCGCCAGTTTCTGGGGCTATCTTGGGCGGGCTCGCTGGCCGTGCTGTTTGGTCAATCGCTGGTGGCGTTGTTGAATTTCCTGCGCCCGATGACCTCGGGCGGCTTTGGCGGTCTGGTCTATGCTGGCAAGGTGGAAGAGTTTGCCATTAACAGCGTCAACCGCATCTTGAAAGGCCGCTTTTACATTGTGCGCACTGAAGACGGCTTGCTGGCTCTGTGGCAAAAGTGCACTCACCTGGGTTGCGCTGTGCCCTGGGTGGAGGCGGAAAATCAGTTCCATTGCCCCTGCCACGGCTCGCTGTTCAACCGTGTGGGAGAGGTGATCGGCGGCCCGGCGCCGCGCCCCCTGGATATTTTCCCCATCACTATCAAGAGCGGCGAAGTGTGGGTAGATACCAGCAAGCCTATCCAGCGCACACGCTTTGATCCATCGCAGATCACCGGGGCGTGAGAGGAGGGAAGCATGGCTGAAAAGGAAAACTACACCCCCATACTGGCGGCTGGGGTCTTTCTAACCCTGTTTATCATCGCCGGCTTGGTCTTCTACACCATTGGTGAGAAGACGCGGCTGGCGCGGGCTGCCGGATCCTTCACCAGCGAGCGCGTGCAACGCGGGCGGGCGATTTATAATCAGCAGTGTGTCAACTGCCATGGCGCCCAGGGCGAAGGCGGGGTGGGGCCGGCATTGAACAACCGTACCCTGCTCAAAAACACCCTGGATAGCGTTTTCTTCTCCGTCATCCGTTCGGGTGTGCCGGGGACGCAAATGCCGGCCTGGAGTGTGGATTATGGCGGTCCGTTGACCGATGAGGATGTGCGCGATCTGGTGGCTTTCCTGCGCGCCTGGGAACCCACTGCCCCTGAGGTGCAACCGGCGACTTTCCAGCCCGATGCGGCTCGTGGAGCGCTGCTCTTCTCCAGCACCTGCGCTATCTGCCACGGTGAAAACGGTCAAGGCGGGGGTGTGGCACCGAAATTAAACGACCCAGCGCGCTTAAATGCTCTCCCAGATGACTGGTACCGCGGCGTCATCCGCTTTGGGCGCCCCGCCAAGGGCATGCCCACCTGGGGCACGGTGCTCTCCCCTAACCAGATTGAAGACCTGATCGCCCTGATTGACGCCTGGCGTCAGGGGGCGCAGGTGCAGCCCGGCTATTCGGTCACCGATTTGCTGGATAATGCCATCTTTGCCCTGGGGCAAAACGATCTCGCCAGCGCCGAATTACAGGTCAACCGCGCCATGAATGTGGCTCAGGGTTATGGCCTGGAGGTGTTGCGCAACGTCGCTACCCTGTTGACCAGTGGTGATGCGGCGGGGGCTCTGTCTGCTCTGCAATCTCTGCGAGAGCAGTGGCCGCTGGGCGATCCCACCCAGGGGGCGGCAGTGTTCAGCACCTATTGCGCCCCCTGCCATGGCGCTCAAGGTGAGGGCGGCATTGGCAAGAAACTCCAGCCGAATGAGTTTATCCAGTCTAAGAGCAACGCCGAACTGGTGGACTTCATCCTGAGTGGCCGTCCTGGTACAGCTATGGCTGGCTTCAAAGGGCGGCTGAGTGAGGCGCAGATTGCCGATGTGGTCGCCTTCCTGCGTTTATGGCAGCCAAAGTAGAGCGAGACTTAAAGTGGGCGGCTGCGGCGCACGCCTTGGAGTATGTTCACAGCAGGATGTTCCTGGGGCTGGGCAGCGGTTCCACCACGGCTTGCCTCCTGGAGTTGCTGGCGGAACGCTTGCGAAGCGGCGCCTTGCAAGATATCTGGGGTGTGCCCACTTCCGAGGCCACTGCGGCTCGTGCCCGAGACCTGGGCATCCCGCTCATCACCCTGAGCGAGGTCCTGGAGCGGCGCGGTCAGCCCCTGTTAGATCTGGCTCTGGACGGGGCTGACGAGGTGGACCCGCAACTCAACCTGATCAAAGGCTTGGGGCGCGCCCTGCTGCGCGAGAAAGTGGTGGAGATGCACGCTGCCCGCTTTGTGGTGATGGTAGATGAAACAAAATTGGTGCCGCGCTTGGGCAGCCGCGGCCCCTTACCGGTGGAGATCATACCCTTTGAGGCCCAGGTGCATGTACACTGGTTGAGCAGCCTGGGTTGTCGGGCGGAACTGTGGCGCCAGAGCGATGGCACCCCGATTGTGACCGATAATGGGAATTATCTGGCGCGCTGCTGGTTTGAGGGCGGCATCCCCGATGCTTATGCCCTGGCTCAGGCGCTGGCGTCACGGCCGGGCATCGTGGAACATGGCCTGTTCCTGGATATGGCACATCAAGTGGTGGTGGCGACCTCTCATGGGGTGCAAGTGTTACACAGGCAGGCGGCATGAAGGTCAAGATTGCCCCTTCGATCCTCTCCGCTGATTTCGCCCGCCTGGGCCAGCAAGTGCAGGAAGCCCTGGCAGCGGGGGCTGAATACATCCATGTGGATGTAATGGATGGCCACTTTGTGCCCAACCTGACCGTAGGCCCTGCGGTCGTGGCGGCTATTGCCCCCCTGGTCCATGGCGGCGGAGCGGTGCTGGACGTGCACCTGATGGTGGAGCACCCCGAACGCCTGATCCCCGAATTTGCCCGCGCAGGGGCAGATAACCTCACCGTGCACGTGGAAGCCTGCACCCATCTGCATCGCACCATTCAGCACATCAAGGAATTAGGCCTGCGGGCGGGGGTGACCCTCAACCCTGCTACGCCCCTGGTGGCCTTGGAAGAGATTTTGCCCGAGGTTAACCTGGTGCTGGTGATGTCGGTCAACCCGGGCTTTGGTGGGCAGGTCTATATCCCTGCCAGCACGCACAAGATCGCCCGTCTGCGGCGCATGCTGGATGAGCGCGGCCTTACTCAGGTGGAACTGGAGGTGGATGGCGGTATCCACCCCGGCAATGTGGCTGAAATCGTGAGAGCAGGGGCGACCATCCTCGTCTCTGGCTCGGAGGTGTTCAATTCCCGTAGCAGCATTGCCAAAAATATCGCTGCCTTGCGGGCGGCAATACCGTAGATAAAATAAAAGCGTTGAGAGCGGTTGAAGATTACCCAGGGTAGCGCGGGATTAATCCTGTGCTACCCTTTTATGTGTCCTATCCTACAGATGTGGGTTGGAGTATAATATATTCTCGTAAGGCGCAATCTGCCGTGGAGATGTGCCGCGTCGTCGGGGGAAATTTGCAGCAGGAAGGAAGTGCTCGCAATAAATGCGCCAGAAAAGGAGGCAGGTATGTCTAAAAAAATATTTATCTCTACCATTCTGGTGCTGATCCTGGCCCTGATTGTGAATGGGAGCGCCCTGGCTGCTGTTGGTACAACCCCTCCCCGCACAGCAAATCGCCTCGGGGTGATCACAGCCCTGGCGGACAATACGATTACGCTGCAAACCATTGGCGGCCAGCAGGTCATCGTTAAGGTGGACGAGACCACCCAATATCAGCGGGTGAGCGGCGATCATAAATCCTTCCGCAACCTTGACATCGGCCAAAAGATCACCGCCATCGGGACGTTTGATCGCCAACGCGTCCTGCACGCTTCCACCATTGTGATTATGCCGCTGCCCCTGAACAAGGGCAAATGGATCGGCAAACGCGCCTATGGCACGGTGGTTGATGTGAGCCCCGCCAATCGCACGTTCACCTTACGGACGAAGAATGGCGTGCTGCGCTTTACGGTGGACGATGCCACCCAATTTGCTGGGAACAGCGTGCGCCGTTTTGAAGCCTTAGAGGTCGGCATGCAGGCTGTGGTGGGCTACACCGTGTTGCGCGATGGCAGTCTATATGCCCGTGGGGTTGGGGCCTATTAAGGCTGGGTGAGGTAAGCCTGGCTATCTCCACAACAATAGCAGAGCACGCTGCCCATGGGCGCGGCAAATCCCAGGCTTAACCTCGATTCACCATAAAAGCGAGAGCCCCGCCATAGAGCGGGGCTCTTCTATTCTATCCTGCTTCGGGGTCACGGCGCCGGGGGGACGCCAATCGGCGCTATTGTCCCGCTGGGGCGAGGTGAGAGGATGATGGCCAGTGATCAGCACGCTCGAAGTTTACCCCGCACCTACACCGCCTGGCCAGTAAAATCCTGCCAGGACGCTTCAGCGCAGTTGGTAATCCAGGGCGCCGGGGAATTGAAGTCTCGTTGGTGACTGCACCCGTTTGAGGGCGAAAGGTTTCGCCTTAGGCCAGTTGCTCTACGATGGCGGTAATCTCCTCCTGGGTGAAGGCACGCAGGGTGGTGGTGCGGATGTTGCCTTGTCTTCCCGCACCCAGTAGGAAGCGGATCATGGTTTCGTCGTTGGGGGCCTCCGCCACCATGACAGCATCATATGGCCCCATCGTCCACCATTCAGTGATGATGCGCACATTCTCCCGCTGGGCGATTTGTGCCGCGGCCATGACCCGTTTGGGATCGTCCTTGATGGTGCGGATGCCTTGATCGGTCAGGTTAATCAAGACGATATAGGCTGGCATAGGTACCTCACTTTCTAAAAGAAGCACACAATTTATGCCACCTCTTCAACAAGGCTGGTTTCAGGCTGGAACTCCGCCTGCGGTGTGACGTAATGGGAGGCGCTCCAGCAGGAACCACAAGGCGAGGGCGGTCGCCAGCGCCGGCGCGAACCCCACCATCAGTAATTCGCCTGAACCGCTGATGGTTTCACCGGTGATCAGACGTGTCATCCCCCAACCCAGCCCACTGGCGAACAACCACCACGCCGCTTGATGGGTGTGTTGATGAAGCACCAACCACTGCGGCAAGGCGATCATCCCACCAAGCAAGCCGATGAAAAGCCATTGCATCCAGGTTGCCTGCAGGCGCACAGGAGGAGAGAGGAGGATGAGGAAAAGCGGCAGACACCAGCCCAAGGTCGTAGCGAGGATCCACCAACCCATGTGCGCTAAATAGCGGCGGAGCACACTGGACTGGAGAAGGCCGCTGAGGAGGCCAAGTGTAGGGAATAGCACATAAGGCGCCAGGTAGTCTTCGGTGATGTGCCGCTGGCCTGCAACCTGGATGGTATCGCCCACGATCTGGGTTAACTGGGAGATGAGAGCCAACGTAATTGCCCAGGCGAGGGGAACGCTGATCACACTCACCACCACCCATGCAAGATAAAAAGACCGCTGGGGTTTCGTAGGGTTCTTTGTGAACATTTCTTTTACCTTCTCTCAGGGCCTGCGCTAATTCGAACAGGGATGAGGCTGTAACGCGTGGGATGAGTTTTGACACACAAGGTTAGCCCCCGATAAGATGAGGCCCCGATAAACCACCATCAGGGGCATTCCAATGCTAATTGTCGTCCTGAAACTCCCAGATGTCAAGTGCAAAGCGGTTGGTTTTCATGGCTTTCTCAAAGTCGCGAATTACTGGTGACAAGCAGGGCGAAAGCCTGGT
>JBBILY010000110.1:0-10927 GCA_037444705.1 Chloroflexota bacterium
ATTTCATATTACCCTGGTTTCCTACCGATGAAAACAAACTGTCAGGTGGCTAGTCTCAGTTTAGAAAAAGAGGATGAGAAAAAGACTCATCCTCTTTTTATCATCTTAATTGGGTTGGCCATAGTAAAATTGAATTAGATAAACCAGACCTATCATGCTTACATAACCCCCTGGCAGGTACCTCTATGGCTGGCATTCGACTTACTCTCGATGGTTTCACCAGTTATCGCGGGCGTGTGGGGCATTTTAGTTTCCTCTTACATCGCCTGTGCGGTTTGGGCACGTTACTCTTCCTCATCGTTCACATCCTGGATACTTCCACCGTATTTTTCTTCCCTTCACTCTACGAACACGCCATCGCCATCTATCGCAGCACCCCCTTCATGTTGGGTGAGATCATCCTGGTTTTTTGCGTCATCTACCACGGGGTCAACGGAGTACGCATTGCCATCTTCGATTTATTCGCCCCTAAGTGGTGGCAAACCTCATCGCAGACAAAATCCGCTTTTATTACCCTGGCCTTGGCCACTCTGCTCTGGTTACCAGCTGCTTACTGGATGGGTCGCAGCCTGCTCATCCACAATTTTGGCTTCTAGCCATGAGAGCCTCAAAGGTTATTTCGAATTTATATCTTTGGGAGACCGAGAATGGAAACCGCTGAACACCTCCAAGTCAAGCCGAGTTATGAAATCGTAGCCTGGAAGTGGATGCGCTTTAGCGGTCTGCTGCTGATTCCGCTGGCCTGGGGGCATGTGCTCATTCAAGATGTACTGATAGGAGTGCATCGCATTGATCTGGATTATGTAGCGATGCGCTGGGCGTCTCTGGGCTGGCGAGTCTACGATTTTCTCCTGCTGGCATTAGCCTTCGCTCATGGGGTCAATGGTTTGCGCCAGGTGTTGCACGATTTTATCCGCAGTGAAGACAGGATGCGCCAGGTCTCATGGCTCCTGTTCTTTTTCTGGCTGCTGATTTCTATCATTGGCGCCACGGCGATTATCGGTGGCGTCCGGCAACCTTGAACCTTAACAATTGGTTTACCTACGGCGGTGGATCAATAAAAAAGCCTCCCAATCTTGGGAGGCTTGATGCAATCCGAGAGAACCCTTACAACCCAAGGTGATTCAGCGATGCAGGCTACATTGTGAAGCAGCGATGGCTTTGTTTATGGAACGGCAATGCAAGCGACAACGGTTGGGCAACGGAGCAACGATGAGGCTACGGTGTTGGGGTTGCGGTCGGAGTTCCCTCAGGAATTGCTGTAGGGGTGGGCGCGGATAGAGCGGCGGCTTCCTCGGCGGTTTCAGGCGCGCCGGCCGCAATCCAGCGCTTGATCAGGTCAATCAATTCCGGCTTAAGCGCCTTGGTAGGCGGCATCGGGCCACCCGCCTCGATCTCCTGGCGCTCCAACATCAGCACTGTGTTGCTGTTCAGATCGCCAGGGATGATATTCGGGGCATGGTCGCCGCTGGTCATGATCTCCTCATAAGTGCGCATTAGATAATTGTTGTTTTTCTTGCCAGGGCGATGACAGGAAAGGCAATAGCGCTTCACAATCGGCTGGATATGCACCTGGTAGGAAGGCACCTCATCAGCGGCCAGTGTGGGGATAGCCCCCGCCTGAACCACCTCCTGCGGCAACTCAGCGCGATCATCCCAGGTGTAGCGCATGAAGTTGACAATCGCCAGAATATCGCCGCGCCGCAGTTCACCGCCATATCCCACGCCAAAGGGAGGCATCCCCAGGTCTGGCTGCCCATACTCAATGATGGCATAAAGGGTGTCATCGGTTCGGGTGTACATCTCATCCCGACTATTGATGGGCTTGAGGATTTTGCCCTCCAGGCCCTCCACACCCTTGACCTCGCCTCCTTCACCCTCGGCGCCATGGCATTCTACACATTGTACGGCATATAAATCTTGCCCCAGCAAGATGCTTTCGCTGAGCGATGTGGCTAAGTTGACC
This sequence comes from Chloroflexota bacterium, assembly GCA_037444705.1. GTDB lineage: Bacteria > Chloroflexota > Anaerolineae > Anaerolineales > UBA4823 > DATCYX01. The sequence continues at coordinate 1,967 of JBBILY010000110.1, forward strand.
TCCTCTTGAGGCGGCGTGGTCACAGCCGCCAGGATGGTCAAGGTTACCATCCCAATCACAATCGTGGTCATGATGCCTATAGCCCATTTGCGCTTTTTCCAGTGGCGGAAGGGAGAGCGATCATAGAAGGGCAAGAGGAAAAGTGCCAGGATGGCAATGCCGGGCAAAATGACAGTTCCAACCCACTCCAACGCTCCAGGGAAGTACTTGAGCAACTGGAACAGGAACAGGAAATACCACTCCGGTCTTGGGATATAAGCCGTGTCGCTTGGGTCGGCGGGCGGTTCGGGCTTGACACCCACAAAGGTTGCCAATCCAACCAATAGCAAAAAGATGGCAAAAGAAACCAGTAGGTCTTTGTAGATAATATCGGGATAAAACTTGACTCCGCGCGCTTTAGCAGCCGTATATCTTTCAAGATAGCGCTTCTTGTGCTCTTCGTTCACCGCGACGCTCCTCAACATGATTATTCCCCCTCCTCAGGCACATGCGAGATGCCAATGCGGATGACCAGATAGATGTGAACCCCGATCAGCGCGGCGATCAAAGCCGGCAGGAACCAGATGTGCACAGCAAAAAAGCGCGCTAGTGTCACCCCGCTTAGATCCGAGCCACCCCGCAGCACGCGCAAGATGAAATCGCCAATCAATGGCACTGTGCCGGCGATTTCTGTACCTACGGTTGTCGCCCAATAAGCACGCTGATTCCAGGGCAAGAGATAGCCCGTGAAACCCATCCCCAGGGTGGCCAGGAGCAGGATAACGCCCGTCATCCAGGTGAGTTCCCGCGGATATTTATAGGCCGCGTAGTAAAACGTCCGTAACATATGCAAGAAGACACCCAACACCATCAGGCTGGCGCCCCAATGATGAATACCGCGAATCAACCAGCCAAAAGCCACACCGTTCATGATATATTCGATGCTCTCATAGGCGTGATCGGGCGAGGGCACATAATACACTGCCAGGAAGATGCCAGTAATCCCTTGTAGCAAGAAAAGGAAGAGCGAGGCGCTCCCCAGGGTATACCACCAGTTCACCTTGGGTACCTTGCGATCCAGCACCGTGTTATAGATCGCGGTCAAACCCAGACGTTCATCGAGCCAAGTGAGCACTTTATCAGCCATCCTACGCCTCCACAAAATGGATAAACACATTGCCATCTTCGATTTTGACTTCGTATTCGTGCAAGGGTTCAGGTGGAGGCCCAGCTGTTACCCTGCCTTCTGGGTCAAAATGGCCATCGTGGCAAGGGCAGACATACTCCTTGAGATCCTCCTTCCAACTCACCCGGCAAGAGAGATGGGTGCACATGTTCGAAAAGACCTTCAAATGATCTGGGCTGAAACGCACGACATAAGCCCCGTAACTACTCACAGTCTTTTCCCAGCCGTTTACCCTTGTGCGGGTGAAGTTGAACAGCGTGGGCGTACCAATCGGATAATTCTCCAGGGGCCCCAAGGGAATCCAGGCTTCATTCTTTTGCGCACGAGCGGTTGGCGAAATCAAGTAGCCAATGGCGGGCAAACCGATAATCGCCCCCATGATACTCCCCAGGAAGGCCAGAACCACATTGACGAACTGACGACGGTCAAGATGAGGAGATGCGGGCATGGTCTTTCCTTAACTTAATTGAGATATAAGCAGATCGGCGCCCGTTTAAAACCCACTTCTGGGGTCTTGGCTGCACAAAACTCTAAAGGCGACCAATCGTGTTATTATTGTAAAATAAATCCCAGGCCGATGATAAGGACATCTGAAATAAATAACCCATGACCATTGTCACTTTCACAACAAGAAAGACGGATGCCATAATAGGGTTACTTTATCCTCGTACCCCAAATTGGCAAAGGAGGCGCCATGGCCATCAAGAATAGAGTTGGTTTCTTTCAGGGGCTAAAATACCAGGGCGGAGGCCCTATGCTGGCCTGGATGCTGCATCGCATCACAGGCTTAGGCATCCTGGTTTTCGTGGGCTTGCATGTATTCTCGTCCTTCTTCATGCAACAGGTCGGCAGCGATCTGGCGACCACCATCAACACGATCTATGAGTCGTGGATTTTCCAGATTGTCATAGCCTTTTTCGTCCTCTTCCATGCGCTGAACGGGCTGAGGATCGCCGTCCTGGATATCTGGCCTCGCTTTTTAATGTACCAGCGCGAAGCGCTGTGGTTACAGTGGTTTATCTTTCTCCCCATTTATGGGCTGACCATCTTCATCTTGATTCAACGTTCGCTCAGTGGTGGTTGATCGCCAACAGGAGGTAGAGATCATGGTCAATCGTGTCGTCCAACCTGCATCCAGTTTCGAATATTTGATGTGGATTTTCATGCGCCTCTCAGCCCTGGCGATGTTCCTGCTGGTCATGGTGGGGTTAATCGGTGCCCTGCTGATGGGAGCGCGCATCCAAATGGATTTACCCACCTTGATGCGCTGGGTGTTCTTTCCCAACCCCAACCATGTTGTCAACAGCAATATCCCAGACATTGCCGTGGGTTGGGCAACCGCATACTGGCAGGTGATGCAAATGGTGCTCATCTTCTTTGCTGCCAGCCACGCTTTCAACGGCTTGCGCGTGGTCATTGAAGATTTCATTGGCCATTCTTTCCTGCTGCCCTTACTGCGCGGCTTAATCTTCTTGCTGTGGCTTACGTCGCTGATTGTGGCTGTGTATGTGATTCTGGCCTCGTGAAGGAGAGATATGAGAACCCATCAATTTGATGTAGTTGTGGTTGGCGCAGGTGGAGCAGGGCTGATGGCCGCCCTGTACGCTTCGCGCAGCGCCAACACCGCGGTTTTAAGCAAACTTTATCCCACCCGTTCTCACACAGGCGCGGCCCAGGGAGGTGTGGGAGCAGCCTTGGGAAATGAAGAGGAAGACCATCCCGAATGGCACACCTTTGATACCATCAAAGGCAGCGATTATCTGGGCGACCAGGATGCAATCGAGTTTATGTGCTATGAGGCAGTGCCCACGATTTATGAATTGGAACATATGGGCTTGCCCTTCTCCCGCACGCCAGATGGACGGATCGCTCAGCGCCCATTTGGAGGCCATACCAACAACGTCACCGGCAAACCCGTGCGCCGCGCCTGCTACGCTGCCGATCGTACAGGACACATGATTTTGCAAACCCTGTATCAACAGTGCATCAAGAAGAAAGTCAACTTCTTTAATGAATTTCAGGTGGTTGACTTAATTCTCTCCAATGGCGCCGCGGCAGGGGTAGTGGCCATTGAACTGTTGACGGGTGAGTTTCATATCTTTCACGCCAAGGCCGTGATCCTGGCCACCGGTGGTCATGGTCGCATTTGGGAGGTGACCTCGAATGCCTATGCATATACGGGCGATGGCATTGCAATTGCCATGCGGCGGGGTTTACCGGTGGAAGACATGGAGTTCTTCCAGTTCCATCCCACCGGCATTTACAAACTGGGCATTTTAATCACCGAAGGGGTGCGCGGCGAGGGGGGTGTGTTGCTCAATGACCAGGGTGAGCGCTTCATGGAACGTTATGCTCCTCGCGTGAAAGACCTGGCTTCACGGGATGTTATTAGCCGTGCCATGTATCTGGAAATGAGAGAAGGGCGCGGCATCGGCGGCCAGCGCTATCTTTACCTGGATGTGCGCCCAGAGACGGTGAACAAATACGCTGCCCTGGATGGCCGCCGCCGTCCGGATGGCTCCCCTCATGTCGTCACCGCCGAGGAACTGCTGGGTAAATTACCCGACATTATTGACTTCTGCCGCACATATCTGGGAATTGACCCCGTCCAGCAGCCTATACCTGTGCAACCGACTGCGCACTATACGATGGGTGGTATCCCCACCAACAAGTATGGCGAGGTGGTGATTGACGAAAATAACACCGTGATGCCCGGGCTCTACGCCGCAGGCGAGGTGGCTTGTGTCTCCGTGCATGGGGCTAATCGCCTGGGGACGAACTCGCTGTTGGATATCCTGGTTTTCGGTAAACATTCGGGGTTGAAAGCGGCTGAATTCGCCAATGGAGCCAGTTTCCAGCCATTGCCAAAAGATGCTGCCGATTTCGCTCGGGCACAGTTTGACGCCATTCTGAATAACGGCGGCACGGAAAACGCCATGGATATTGCTGCGACCATGAAAGCCACCATGAACGACCATGTGGGCGTATTCCGCACCGATGAGGGCATGGAACAAGCCCTGGACACCCTGCGCGAACTTAAAGAGCGTTTTAAACACGTACGGGTAACCGACCGCGGCAAGGTGTTCAACACCGAATTGCTCAACATCTGGGAACTGGGCAACCTGCTAGACCTGGCGGAGGTGACCACTGCCTGCGCCCTGGCGCGCAAGGAGAGTCGCGGCGCCCACGCCCGCGAGGATTATCCTCAGCGGGACGACGTCAACTGGTTGAAGCATACCCTGGCCTGGGTGAAAGATGGTCGCATTGAATTACGCTACAAACCCGTGGTGATTACTAAATATCAGCCAAAGGAACGGGTTTATTAGGAAAGGTGGCCACTATGCAGGTGACATTGAAAATCTTTCGCTATAACCCGGAGAAGGATAGGAAACCCCATTACGATACATTTACGGTTGAGGCCCATCCTACCGACCGCGTACTGGACCTGCTTGAATACATCAAGGGTCATTTGGATGGCAGCCTGACATTTCGGCGCTCCTGCGCCCATGGCATTTGCGGCTCCGACGCCATGCGCATTAACGGGCGCAACCGCCTGGCCTGTAAAGTGTTGGTGAAAGACCTGGGAGGCCAAAAGGTCACCGTGGAACCCATTCTGGGACTCAAAGTGATCAAAGACCTGGTGGTAGACATGGAGCCCTTCTTCGAACACTACCGCTCGGTGATGCCTTATCTGGTTAATGATGAACCCCCACCCCTCCAGGAACGCCTGCAAAGCCCGGAAGAACGCGCCCGCTTTGACGATACCACCAAGTGCATCTTGTGCGCTTGTTGTACCACTGCTTGTCCCTCCTTTTGGGCTAGCGACAAATACGTCGGCCCGGCGGCCATTGTCGCTGCTCATCGTTTCATCTTCGATAGCCGCGATCGCGCCGCAGCCGAGAGATTGAAAATCCTCAGCAGCCAATTCGGCGTCTTCCGTTGCCATACGATCTTCAATTGCACGGACGCCTGCCCGCGTGAAATTCAAGTGACCCAGGCCATTGGCGAGGTCAAACGCGCCATCGCCACCGGGAAACTGGACTAGGTGTCAGCTTGACCCATTAGCGGACTTCCGCGGCCTGAGCGACCGCGGAAGTCCGTGCTTTATGCTATAATTTCAGGCGCTGCCCCAGTAGCTCAAAGGACAGAGCGAGGCTCTCCTAAGGCCGAGGTTGTGGGTTCGACTCCCGCCTGGGGCGCCTGATTGAGGAAAAATTGCAATGAATTTGCAACGATTCCCTCTTGCATTTTTTTGAAATTTGTGTATAATACAATTTGTCAGACGCCAGGGTGCCCCCCTCACCCTGGCGTCTGACGCGTTTAACGTCGGGGGTGGGAAGGGCCAATGTCGAAATTTGAGGCATACGACGCCGTAGTCATTGGGAGCGGCCCCAATGGTTTATCTGCGGCTATTTCCCTGGCGCGCCATAGCCAACGCGTGGTGGTGATCGAAGGTGCAGAGAGCATAGGTGGAGGTACGCGGACGGAACAATTAACCCTGCCGGGTTACCTCCACGATGTTTGCTCCGCCGTCCATCCCCTGGGAGCGGCCTCGCCTTTCTTTGGCTCACTCCCTTTAGCTAGGTTTGGCCTGGAGTGGATATACCCTCCAACTCCGCTGGCGCACCCACTGGATGATGGTACAGCCGTCCTTCTAGAGCGCTCGCTGGAAGCCACCGTCTCTGCCCTGGGCCAGGACGCCGAAGCCTATTTCCGCCTGATGGCGCCTTGGATGAGGTCCTGGCAAAAGATCATAGCAAATTTCCTCGCCCCTTGGCCCCATCCTCTCAAACATTCATTCCTGGCCCTGCGCTTCGGACTTCAGGCCCTGCAATCGGCGCGGCAACTGGCATATACTCAATTTAAGGGTGAACGGGCGCGGGCTTTGTTCGCCGGTCTGGCTGCGCATGCCAATCAACCCCTGGAAAAGCCGCTTACCGCGGCTTTCGGGTTGATACTTGGCTTGTTAGGCCATGCTGTAGGCTGGCCAAGCGCACGCGGGGGTTCCCAGCGCATCGCTGAAGCCCTGGCAGGTTATTTGAGAACTTTGAGGGGAAGCATCATCACAGGCTGGTTTGTAGCAGACCTTCAGACCCTGCCCTCGGCAAAAGCGGTGCTGTTAGATCTTACGCCCCGTCAGGTGTTACATCTGGCTGGAAAGGCTCTGCCATGGAGCTATTGGCGTCAGTTAAAGCGTTACCGCTATGGCGCAGGGGTGTTCAAAATAGATTTTGCTTTAGATGGCCCGGTGCCCTGGAAGGCCGCGGAGTGTGCCCGTGCGGGGACGCTCCACCTGGGTGGCACCCTGGAAGAGATTGCCGCCGCAGAGAGAGCGGTCTGGGCCAATGAACATCCCCAACAGCCTTGGGTTATTGTATCGCAGCCCAGCCTTTTTGATCCCAGCCGCGCCCCCAGCGGAAAGCACGTCTTATGGGCCTACTGCCACGTCCCCCCTGGTTCAAACGTGGACATGACAGACGCGGTCGAGGCTCAGATTGAGCGCTTTGCCCCAGGCTTTCGCCAGCGTATTCTGGCTAAGAGCAGCAAAACCACAGTAGAAATGGAACAGTATAACCCCAATTATGTGGGTGGAGACATTGGTGGGGGTGTGCTGGACCTTGGGCAATGGCTCACTCGCCCCGTCCTCCACTGGAACCCCTATGTCACCCCACTCAAAGGGGTTTATCTTTGCTCATCTTCCACACCGCCTGGTGGGGGTGTGCACGGCTTGTGCGGCTACTACGCCGCTCAAGCCGTCCTGGCGAGATCGAAGTGAGCCCTCGTGGGTCATGTATCAGGCGTAGCGTGAAGCGCGCTGCTGGTGGAGGTCAACGCCCCTATCCTCTCCATACCTTATAATGCACCTCAGGCATCTCCCGTAGACGCCCAGCTGCTTGCTCAGGGGTAATATCCCGCTGGGGTTCGCCGAGCATCTCATAGCCCACCATGAATTTCTTAATGGTTGCCGAGCGCAGCAGGGGTGGATAAAAATGGGCGTGCAATTGCCAGTGGGAGACCTGGCTCTCTTTGAATGGCGCCCCATGCCATCCCATAGAGTAGGGGAAGGAGGTCTCGAAAAGATTGTCGTAACGCACCAGCAGCCGTTTAAGGATATCTGCCAAGGCCTGACATTGTTCGAAGTTCAGCTCTGTCAGCCGGGGGACGTGCTGGCGGGGCAGGAGTAAGGTCTCGAAGGGCCAGATCGCCCAGTAAGGGATGAGCACCAACCAGTGCTCATTTTCTATAACGATGCGCTCTTTCAATGCTGTCTCTATCTCCACATAGTCCAGCAACAAAGGGCGCTGGTGTCCTGCGTAGTAGGCCGCCTGATGACGCTCTTCTTTTGCTGGCTCGTTAGGAAAAGCCTCCAGCGCCCAAATCTGACCATGGGGATGAGGGTTCGAGCAACCCATCATCTCCCCCTTATTCTCGAAGATTTGCACCCAGCGATAGCGTTGCCCTAATTCTTGTGCCTGTTCGATCCAGGTGTCAATCACGTAGCCAATGTCGCTTACGTCCATCTCCGCCAGGCTCAGGTCATGACGCGGCGTGAAACACACCACGCGACAGGTGCCTGGCACCCCTTGAGCGCGCAACAATGGATGGGGTTGCTCTTCGGCCAGAGGCGCCTGTGGCAGGAGAGCGGCAAAGTCATTGGTGAAGACAAACGTATGCTCATAACGTGGATTGCGCGCTCCTCCTGCGCGCTGATTGCCCGGACACAGGTAGCATTCAGGATCATAAGCCGGCCGTTGTGTAGAAGAGGGGGTTTCCACCTGTCCTAACCAGGGGCGTTGGGTGCGCTGAGGTGAGACCTGAACCCACTCCCCGCTCAAGGGATTGAAGCGCCAATGGGGTGTAAGAGAAAGATCCATCTTCTTTCCTGAAAAATATTGCCGATTTTCCACTCCTCTTCCCTGAGGCAGAGGGCTGAGCGATTATCCACGGATAACATGATGGATGATTTTATTGACTTTCCTCGGACTCTTATTATAGAATAATTTCATGGGAGGGAATCGCTCAAAAATTGGCGGGGGTCTTGGCTTCTGGCTGGCAGCCACGCTGACGCTTCTGATTAGCATCTTAGCCTTTACCGCCCCTCCACAAATCCACTTATCCCAAGACCTGGACTTTAGTTTTCTACCTGTGATCCTTAATGGTTGGCCACCCCCAACGCCTACTCCCAGGCCGGGGCGAGCCGTGATTTCGGAGGTGTACTACAACCCTAGTGAAGGCCTTAGCGACAACGAGTGGATCGAAATTTACAATCCAGGCGACCTGCCTCTGGTTCTCGCGGGCTACAAATTAGGAGATGAGGAACAACAAGGCCAGGGAGAAGGGATGTTGCAGTTTCCTCCTGGCCTGGTGATCCAACCCGGTCAGGCCCTGGTTATCGCTAATAACGCCGCGGCCTTCTATACCCAATATTCTTTCCTGCCCCATCTGGAAATGAAGGATTTGATACGCTATGGCGATTGGGCCAAAGGTCAGATTAATTTGAGCAACAGCGGCGACGAAGTGCTTCTCTTAGACGCCAATGACCAGATTGCCGATCTGGTAGTCTGGGGCAACGGGGCAACCAATTTATTTTTCCCCGCCGTTGCCGGGGTCGCAGCGGGGCACTCGATTGAGCGTTATCCCCCCGCTCAGGATACCGATTCCGCCTTCGACTGGCGCGATCAGGCTAACCCTTCGCCCGCTCAGGTGGATTTCACACCCCCCCCCCGACCCCCCCCCCCCCCAACAACCCCCCCCCCGTCGCCCCCCCGTTCCCCCACACCCCCCGCGACCGAGGG
>JBBILY010000111.1:0-4041 GCA_037444705.1 Chloroflexota bacterium
CTACCAAGAAATACAGCCAGGCGCACAACCCGGCCCACTTCAAGATACGCCTCCGCCCCCGCTGAAGGGCTTCATGCACTGCTTCAGCGCCTTGGGTAGTCAGCACCCCCTGCACCACCATCACCGCCCCAATCATCCCAGCCAGCAAGCCATAATTCAAGCCGCGCAGGAGCACTTCCAGCACTGGCACAGACACCTCTTCCTCAGCCGTGGTTGCCGAGGCTAGATTTGCCTGCTCACCCACGCCAAACACCAGCAAGCCTTGGGTGAAATGTCCATCCGTCTCGGATAGCACCCGCCAATGCAGACTATACACTCCGGGGATCAGTTCGGGCGGATCTACTATCAGCAGATAAGCATCCTGGGGCGCAAGGTGCAAGCTCTCTAATTTAACTTCGTGGCCATTGACATCCAGCAAACGCACTGTGCTGAATTGAGGTGATATGGGCTCGCTGAACCACAGGCGGATTTCTGCAGGAGAAGCGGCCAGGATGCCGTTATCGCTCGGCTCGGAGCGAACCAGAGCGGCATGAGCCAAAGCCTCACCCACTCCCAAAGCTGCGCCTATCAATGTTAGCACGACCGCTAACCCCCAGCGCAGAAACCTATTGCCACTCAGAAACAGAGCAAACATCTCAACTCACACAGTAAAAGAGACCTGTTCCAACCCTTATGGTGTGGGCGAGCGGCGCTTGCGAGCCAGAAGGAAAATTGTCCCTGCCACAAGGAGCAAGCCCGCGCCCCCTACGACCAACCATTGCATGGAAGAGGGAGCCTGTGGAGTGCTGGCCTGAGACGAGGGTGCAGCCTTGCCCGTGGGCAGGAGGGCTGCCTCAGCCGTGGCTGCCGCCGCGCCCGCCGCACCCACATAGAAGATAAACTCTCCCTCGCCCGCATCACCATCCAGCAGGATAGCAAGCCAGCGCACGCTGTAGGCACCTTCAGGCACAGGCGGTAGGCTGACCACCATCGAGGCGTGGTTGGGGTCGTTTAAGTCCACGCCCCCGTCTCCTCGATCCACCTGCTCCCCCTGGGCATCCAGGACCTGAAGTGTGCTCCCCTGGGTTTGCAATTCTTCGCTGAACCAGACACGCACCTCGGAAGGCGCCTCCGTCAGCACCGCGCCCGCCGCCGGCTCAGACTTGACGACTTCAATGGTATGGGCACGGACACGGGAGAACCCCACCAGCGCCAGGAGAACCGAAATGATCAACCAATGCCCTTTCATGCAAACGCCTCCTCATTTCGCCACAGGTATGTGCTCCAGGCGCAAATCCCCTACCACGATGCTCACCAGATCGCCGGGCTTGACTGCACCCTGTGTGTTGGTGTAAATGATGTACTCATACAAGCCGGCCGGCACGTTATGACTATGAGGTAAATTGGCCGCTTTGATCTCAATACCGCTATCTTCGTCAACGAGTTTGGGCACGTTTTCGAGGGCGTCGAAGATAAAAGCCACCTTATCCGGGTCCACCACCTGAAAGCGTAATTCCACCATGCCACCTTCAGCCAAAGGTGCCACGCGCACCACCCGTAAACCCCACCAGTCGGCGATGGCGTTGGCTGCCTCAGCTTGTCGTTCAGCCTCTTGTTCGGCATTAACCGCCTGCTGCCTGGCATGGTAGAACTGATAGCCAACGAAGCCACTGACCACTAATATCAGCGCTACAACCAGCGGAAGGAGTGCTTTGAGAGAGGTCGCGGGCAAGGTCTGGTTTGTAATCGAGGTTTTTTTAACTTCCATCTTTAATTTCCCTCAGGAGGACGCCGGCCTCAGGGCCGGCGTCCTGGCATGGCGAGCGATTAGCCGTCCCACATCGTTCAAAAATCCAACCCAACCAAAAACGCCTAACCGCTCTAATTATATCTTGATTGTCAAAATTATGGTTTCGTCATACTTGGCAAGAACACCTTGAACGGGAAATCTATGCGCATTATGCCGCGCACCGAGACGAAAGCGTCAAAGTATTCACTGCCATTAGCCCTTGGGGTAAGTTCGCCCGACGGGCCCAACCACACTTCTTCCAACGTGGAGGTGTGGGTGTCACCCCGGAGGATACCCGCCAGGCGACCATCTACTCCCAGACGCAGTTCGCCCTCAGACCCGGAGGTCCAAACCAGAACGACGCTCTGAGGGATATTGGCTTTGAAGGGTTGCCAGGAGGTGAAGATCTTCTGCCCGCCGATCAAAGCCCAGGCGCGGATGGCAGCCCCTGTGCCGTGATAGCCGTCAAGGTATTGGATGCCAAAGATAGCATCCCCTTCCCCATCACGCCCGACAAAGATATCCTGCTCATGCCCTTCGTTGTACACCCAGTGAGGATTGTACAGGAAACCAACACTGTAAACTGTCTCTGCCTGAGGGGTGCGGTCAATCAGATAAGCCCCGTGAGTCCCATTAACCTGTGCCACCAACCCCAGCCCTTCGCCGTTCATGTTAGCCTCAGGCGAGAGGCCAATATTGCCCACAAGGCCGGCCCAAAGGGTCAAGACGCCTGCATCGAAATTATCGCTCAACAGGATGGCGTTCAAGGCATTACCGTCAACGCTCAGGTTGAGGCTGATTGGGTTGCTCCAGTTGCCAGCCGCGTCCCGCGCTCGCAGCCTGAGGACATAGACGCCATTGCTCCAACCACTCACATCAATCAGAGCCTGGGCTGTCTCCAGGTTGCTGTCAAAAGCCCCATCCTGGGCAATCATTGGGTTAGCCCGCCCAAAACCGGGATCGGCGCCAACGAACCATTCTGCCGCCACGATCCCTGAGCCGGGGGCTGTGCCGTAAACATTGGTGTTGTCCACATCCTGGAACGTGGCTTGCAAAGTCACTGTAGATGCTCCCCCCGTCGGGTTCGGGGAGGCTGAGGCGGCGGTATTCTGCGGGGCCACTTTATCCACAACCAAAGGTAGGGATGAGAAGGCGCCCCAATTACCTGCCGCATCTTTTCCGTGGAAGTAGAGGCTATGCGGCCCGGAGGAGAGCAGTTGAATGGTCGGCAACGGGATGTCTATATATGCCCGTTCAATGCGTTCATCGAACATGCTATCCGTAGCCATCAAGGGGAAGCCACTGCCGTTGACACCCATGGTGTCAATAAAGCCCTCAGCCTGCTCAATGGTGGATATTTCTCCCAGGCTACCGAACTCGGCCATCAGGCGCACGGCATAGGACGAGGCGTTAATCGCCAGCATGCCATTATTGGGGTTGGGCGCCAGACTCAGGCCTGTCGCAGGTGGGCCGTTCCTGTCAATCCACAGGCTGATATTTGCAAAACCACCCCAATTCCCCAGGGCGTCCATAGCGTGGACGTAGAGCACATGCTCTCCTTCCGCCAGGGAATCCACCAGGGGCTGGGGAAGCGTGGCGCTAGCCTCAACCACCGCAGCGACGCGATTCAAAGCCATGGCTGAACCACTGCCATTGGAGCCAATGGCGTCCAGGAAGTACTCTGCAGCGATCACATTCAATCCGCCGCTCAAGGTGTCATCCGCGGTGGCGCGCAGGCTCAGCGGGCGACTGCCATTGGTGGGGTTCGGCGTCAACACCAGCCCACGGGTAACGGGTCCTTCGGTGACGAAATCCAGCACCGTCGAACTGACCTCACCCCACGTACCATCGGCATCCTGGCCGCGCACGTAGAAGGTGATGTCACCCGCTTGCCAGTTTGTCATCATCGCCTGCGGAATGGTGGTGGTGAGGTTAAGAGTGACCGCGGGCACAGAAAGCGGGATAGGCACCCCGCTCCCCGGCGCGCCTAAAGTATCGGTGAAGTATTCGGCTGCTACTACCATTTCGCCCCCAGTGGTACTCTCATCCAGGGTGGCGCTCAACACCAGGTCCACCGTGCCATCTGCCGGATTGGGGGAAATCGAAATATTGCGCGTCAAGGGGCCCACATCGCTCAGCGGGTAACCACCTGCGACTTCCAGGAAGGTCAGGATTCCGCCGAAATCCGTGGTGCCGTTTGTCGCCAGGGCGCCGGCGTTGTGAGCCTGTTGCAAGCCTGTGTTATAGAGCGCATAGCGCGTCCCTGCAGGGAC
>JBBILY010000111.1:4051-10818 GCA_037444705.1 Chloroflexota bacterium
ATAGCCTGGCCTGCGCCGATGGTCTCGGCAAACACCTGGAAGGGGTATGGCAATGGACTGCTGTCCTCACCCAGGATGGTCTGGTGCCGTCCCAAAATGCCCACTGACCGCTCCTGCACCCCAGCGTTCAAATAGCGCAAAAGAAGTGTGCTGCCCGCATTGACATTGATGGGGTCAGTGGTGGGATAGGCCTCCCCATTGAGCAACCAGTACTCGGGTTTAAAGTTTTTCAAGTCAAAATTAAGCGGGTCCAGGTTGAAATCCGGGTCTATCTCACTGAAGACCAGTAAAGCCTCATCGCTGAAAGCCGTGCTCGGATCATCGTAGGCCCAGGCGGCGTTTGCTGTCGGGCGCACAATCAGCGCTCCGAACAGACCCATCATCACCTGGCGTGCCCCATTGGCACTCAGTCCAGCCTCGTAGGCATAGGTGCCGGGGTTTGAAGCCACGAAGGTGTATTCACCCGTATCCCCCGCGGCCACGCCTATCGGGTCTGCCGCTAGGTCTTGCCCAGGAAACGACAGGGAGAGATTTTGGCCGACAAGATCGTTAATTAACTGGACGCGCACGGTCTCCCCTGCGTTGACGATTAAGGCTGGTCCTGGCATCTGAGGCGCATCGGAAACGCCCGGCGCAAAGCCCCAGATAGGCAGGGTGACCCCATCCGGTAAAGTAAGTGTCCCTTCCCTGGCTACCAGCGTGCAGGTTCGCTCGTTGGCTGCGGTTAGGCTGCAGGTCTCAAGCGGCAGGGAGGCTAAGGGCTGCAGGGCGGTTGCGCTGCCGCTCGCCGAGAGCTTAGGGTGCAGAGGTGAAGCTGCTTTTGCTGCATGCCAGCCGCCCAAAACCTCACCCAGGATGACCATCGCCATCACGAAAAAGAAACGGTGTAATCTCACATTCATTGGATCATCTCCTCTTATTGTCGCCCAGATGAACTAAGGACAGGCATTCGGCAAAGGCGGGTCAATGCGGGTAAAGGTCACCTGCCCGATCAAGACCACTCCCCAGCCTGTGATCTGCTGCAAGGCATGGTTGTGGGCGATGTGGTAAAACTCCCCACACTGATTTTGCGATATGGTACCGGTGGGCAAGGTTTCCTGGTTACCCAGGTAAGGGCTGCCACCCCAGAAGGGACCGATGGTCAGGTTTTGATCCAGCGGTAATTGCACTGGTAGTTCTGGGCCCTGAGGATCCCAACCTTCGGTATCTCGCCAACTGAAAATAGCATCGGTGGTTTGCCCTGGACCAATCGGGATAGAGAAGCGTTCGTTGCTCAGGTCTTCCCCACTAGGACCTTGCAACAGGCGGCCATCGCGAGCGATCACGCGGCTGTTGAAGGCGTGCGGGTGAAATGGATAAACTTCCACGCCCATGCCAATATAGCGTGCCAAGGCAGGCAGCGGGTTATAGGCCGGAGAATTGGGGTCGCCATTGTAAGGGCGAATGCGCGCCAGAGCCCCGTAGGGTTGCGTCGGTAGCCAGGAGGCATAGTTAGGCGCCAGGGTGTCGGGGAAAGTGCGCCCATTGATAGTGAAATAGCGCGCCTGATAATTGCGCATATCGAAGCTCTCCCCCCGTTCAACGGCCTGATGCAGGATTGGGTCAATCTCCCCTAACATCAGCAGATATTCCGTCTGTGGGTTAAACTCCGTGGCAGGGTCGTTATAAGCGTAATTCGCACCCAGACTGGGGCGGACAATTAAGGCGCCGATCAGACCCATCTGCACCTGAAGCCCGGCATTCGTTCCGCTCTGATACAGGTAAGTGCCAGGTTCATTGGCTACAAAACGATAAGTTATCGTCCCCCCATTAGCAGCAGCCAATGGCGCCAGGGATGTCAGATTGCCGGAAGAGTCGAATTGCGGCATTGAAGGAGCACCATTGGCTTGCACGTCCACCTGGCCCGGAAAGATCAGGGAAACATCTTGCGGTAACGTATTATGCAGCACGATGGTCACGGTATCGCCCTGGTTCACACACAACACCGGCCCGGGGTACTGAAAATCATCCGTGCCCTCGGAGAAGGACCACATGTAGATCGTGTTGCCATCGGTCATGCTGATGTAACCATCCAGAGCGGTCAGGGTAAAAGTAGCAGAGGGATTTGTGGTGCACACGATGCCGGTGCTGGGCGCCCCAGGATTGTGGACATCGGGAGCCGTGATCGCCGCCGAGGCGGGCATCAAGGTGAAAAACAGGGACAGCCCAAACCCCAGAAAACGTCTAAAACGTTGTGTCAGAGATGAGCGTATCATCAAATTCTCCTTTCATCTGCGCATCTGCAGAATATCCACCCTAAAGGCGCGGATTAGTGTTGGGCAGCATTTGAGGAGCCAGCACACCCCCCGGGTAGACGCGGATCTCGGTCATCTGCCCACCCAAACCAGCCACACCTGGATTTACCAGGCGATCGTAGTTGCGATTGAAAAGATAATAGGTGCGCGGGGTGCTGACCGCAGGCATGGTGATGATCACATCAACAGAGGCGCCGGAACCGAAGTAAATCGTGTTGGTCTCATAGGTATAATCCGTGCCGTCCCGGCCGCGCAGGTGAGTGGCATCTTTGCCCACGACGCGCATCTTCAGCCCGGGCAAGGTCATCGCCTGTTGACCAAAGGTCAGGTTAATGAAGCGAATCAGCACCCGTTCACTGCCTTCCGCCTCAATCAGCGAAGAGATGGGCTGATATTGCAGTTCGGGGCGGCCCGGTGGCGGGATGAGATCGCCGTTGGCATCCATCTGCCAAGGAGCGCTTTCAGAGTTTCCGTTGGGCGCCAGTGTGTCAGGATAGACGCGCCCGTTCATCAGGTAATAATCGGCCCTGAAATCCGTCCAGTCCGGCAATTGAATATGGGCATCATCCCAGTGCGCCTCAGCCCACACATCAGTCAGGCATATGACAAACTCTCGATCATAGCCTGTGGAGCCATCGCCATCGTTATAAACAAAGCGGGTATAAGTCCTGCCGCTACCCAGGGGGAATTCATATTCTGTACCATCCTGGCGTGGGCGCACGAAAACCGAGCCGGTCATCCCCATATGCACGTGCTCCGTCTCTTCAAAGTGGCAGTGATACATGTAAGTGCCAGGGTCACGCGGGCGGTAGAACAAGTCCAGGTTGGCGCCAATGGGCACCGCCAGCGATGAATGCGGTTCACCATCAAACACCGGCCAAGCATTGCGGAAGCCATGCCAATGAACGGTGTGGCTGTCAACCAGGTCGGGTCGCATTTGCAAACCCAGGTTGCTCAGGCGCAGGCGGTATTCCTGCAGTTCGTTCACCCAAAACATTGGGGCAGAAGCCTGGCATCTCATCTTTTGAGCAGTGATTTGCTCGGGCGTCAGGCCGGTCACATCGCGAAAGCCGAACATGTAGGTGGTCAGGCCATCAGGTGCCCAGGGATCGGGGTTGTAGAACTGATCGGTTGTCCCTGGAATAGGCACCTGGCCAGGGAGGTATATCCAACCATCGGTGGCTGCCAGGTGAATATCGGGGGTCACGTACTGAGCCAGGCTGGCTGCCAGAGCGGTTTCGCCAGAACGGGCAAGGGGACGAGCCAAGCGCGTCAGCGCTGCTGCTGTCAACAAGCCACTGCCCACTTTGATAAATTGCCTTCGGGTTAGTTTGGTTTGCTTACTCATCATGCCTCTCCTTCAGTGCCAGAGATCAGGTACAGGCCTGACCTCTGGCCTTTATCAGATCTCTTCAGACTTAGCGGGTTAAGATAGGGATAAACACCCGATTCCACAAGTCCTCGCCGCCAGGGATCACCGTCAGCGGGACGATAAGCGGGCTAATCTCATCAGCGCCGATGTCATATTGCTGGAACGGCCGCGGCTGATTATCAATGTCGAAAGCAGGCGCCAAGATGCCTTCTTTTTCTCCAAAGCCGCTATTGAAGGCCGGTGAACCGTTCTGAAGATGATAGTTGCCCATTAGCGTTGGCGGCACATCCACCGCCACCAGGTTGACACCGACGAAGTTGGGATTGGTGCGCCAGGGCAATATGGTCACCGAGGTGTCGTACATAGAGACAACCTGTGGATCCACACCCACCTGATTGGTAGCGTCGGGCACAGTACCCAGAGTTGTCTGTAGGATAGAGTAGGTCGGATCCAGCAAGTAGGTCAGATCGCTCAAACCCAAATCCCAGTAGAAGATGGGGGTAGGATCTCCTTCCAGGCCCAAGCCGCGGATGCCCACGCCATCCCAACTGCCAGCGCGGTTATCCCAGAAGATGTTGTTGAACAGGATTGGCCTGCTATAGGGAGGCGAATTGAGCGGCAGGGTAGCCTGGAGCAAGGTGCTATTGAGGCTGGTGGATAAGCCCGCAGGCGCAGGCGCTCCGTTGCTGGTCATAGCCGTGGCGGTGGTGAGGTTCTTCATGATGGTGTTGTTGTAAATCCTGACCTCGGGAGCGTCGTTGAGGGAGATGCCACCGCCCTCATGGGTAGAGACATTGTTCACAATGATGTTATTGTAAACATTGAAGGGATAATTCCCCGCCATCAGGAAACGCAAGCCGCCGCCATCATCATTAGCTAGGTTGGCCTGGATGATATTGTTGTAGATATCCACTGGGCCGCTACCTCGCGAGAGGGTGGTGCTCGGGCTGGCAGGCAGTTCACCGGCAATCATGATGCCACCCCCTTCATCATAAGAGCGGTTGAAGTAGATACGGTTGTTGTAAATCCTGCCATTAGGGCTGTAACCATAATGGCTGATGCCACCGCCATATTCGGCGGAGAAATTGCCACAAATATCGTTGTAGGCCACCTGATAGCCCTCGGCCCCTTCGAAGATGCCGATGGCACCTGCCAGGTTGCTGCCGCCGTTGGCGATGATCTGGTTGTATTGGATGGTGATGAAATCATTTTGGGCGTCTTTGTTAGGATTAGTATCCGCCAGGTTAGGCGTTCCCAGGCGGATGGCGCCGCCATAGGCCCCACCATTGTTGCGGATCAGGTTATTGGAGATGCGTAGATAGCGGGCATAGCCGTTGACAAAAATACCGCCGCCCTGAATGACCACGTTCGGGGGTAAGCCAGTGGGCGTACCGCCAACCTGGTTGATATTGGCGGGGAAGCCCTGCTGATCGCCACCTTCTATAGTGAAGCCATCAATGGAGGCGAAGAACTGGGAGGTGAACTGATCTGTGCTTTCTGCGAAGACGGTGATCACCGCCCCCTCAAAGACCTGCTGGTTGCCCACGCGGGTCAGGCCCGCAACCAGACTCCTCCAGTTCGGGGCAGTTGGGTTAGTATCGCCGGCGTAAGCCGCGCCGTTGATCACAGAACCCAGGACGAAGGTATTGTCCGGATAAATACCACCCGGGCCAATCCCTTGTAACTTGACTGGCGAATGTACGACGAGGTTCTCAAAGTAGGCTCCCGTGGGGTTCCACAAGGTGGGGGTATCCGGATAGACCACCACCAATGCCTGCCCAACCTCAGCCGCAGCCTCTAAAGCGCTTTGGACGGTGCTATAGGCTCTACCAGGGCCCACCTCGAAGATCGTAGGGGTGTAACCTGGACCCAAGACATGGATCGAGATAGCATTCACTGTGCGCTGGCCGCTGTTGGTGCGAATGCGCAAATTGTGCTGTGCGGGGGGTATACTGGGAGGCACCCTCACCACAATTTGACGGTCCGACCAGGAAAGCACAGCCAGATTGCTCGTCCCCAGGGTCACCCCACCGCTGCCCATGAACGAGCCAAAGTTGGCTCCCTGGATCGTGATCGTGCGCTGTTGCGGCGTGCCGTTCACATTGACATACACCCGATCTACAGCATACAGTTGAGGCACATCCTGGCCCAACTCGCAGGCAGCCGGATGGTTCAATTGCGAACCTGGCGCCTGAATGGACACACCCACCTGGGTTGGCGCCAGGTCTGCCACCACTCCCACGCCGGGATAAACCTCAAAGGGCGCGGCAATGGTGCGGTATTGGGGGTTGTAATACCGATTCAGTGCGCCAGGCTGACCGGGGTCATTGCCCACGTAATAAAACATGTTTGCCGCCACGCCCGACGGGCTGGGAATGTTGATGTTTTCAGTCGCCGGCAGGAGAGCCTGGAAATAGCCATTCGGGTCGGAGTGTATGGTTTTCACCAGGCGGTTGGTAAAGTCGTAGATGCCGATGGGCACATTGGGAATGCCCGCCTTTTCGCCGTAGGTCATCTCCATGGGATTGGTGGAGACAGTCAGGTCGTCCAGGATGATGCCCCAATGGCGCCCGGGCAAGGGCACCGCGGTGAAGAACGAAAACGTGGGCGCCACCGAACGTTGCTCACTGACGGTGACCAGTTTGACATCGCACAGGGGGCGCATTCGCCCTTCATAAGGGCTTCCCCCTTCTGCAGCAAAGGAGGGGTTATTCACCGCATTGGGGCCATCGCTTCCCACCCCAGCCACATCCACCTGGTGTAAGGCCCCAGCACAGATGGGAGGCAACAATTGAGGCGCCCATTGGGCTCCGCTGAAGACATTAATATCCTCTTCACGCGTCACCTGATAGACCGGCCTGCCCGTGTAAGGATCGTTGGGCACCACTACCTCCACCAGATAATCCCCAGGCGGTATGGGCATGGAGACGGCGTTGGTAGCGGTGATCGAGGGCGTGTAAATTTCGGCGAAACCAAAGTTCCCATCCACCGTAGCAAAGCCACTCTGGATCTGGGTGCCCATTAACATGGGCTCCAGGCAGTCATAACCGCCCGTAGAAGGAGGCAGTAGGGTTTGATCCACCGGATTGCCATCCACATCG
>JBBILY010000112.1:0-10653 GCA_037444705.1 Chloroflexota bacterium
TTCGTTGCAACAATTGGGGCTGCGTTTCACTACGGCGGGCAATGCCGGCTTTATTACCGGCGTGTATGTGGTGATGATCCCCCTTATGTTAGCCCTGGGATTAAAGCGCCGCGTGCGTGGTTATGTCTGGGTGGCAGCCTTGATGGCCACGCTGGGCTTGTTCTTGCTGAGTACAGGCGGACGCTTAAAACTAAACCCTGGCGACATCCTGGAACTGGCAGGGGCTTTCGTATGGGCTTTTCACGTGATTTGGATCGGTTATCTGGTGAAACGGATCGAGGTCATACCTCTGGCGATAGGTCAATATCTGGTGTGTGGTTTGTTCAGCCTGGTGGTTGCTCTGACGAGCGAGACGATCAGCCGCCAGGCGTTGCTTAGCACATGGTGGACGGTGGCCTACACCGGCGTGCTTTCCATTGGCCTGGGCTATACCCTGCAGGCTGTGGCTCAAAGGGTGGCACCGCCCACGGATGCTGCCATTATCCTCAGCGGCGAGGCTGCCTTCGCGGCCCTGTTTGGGTGGGTGATTTTGGGCGAGACAATGACCCCGCTCCAACTGGGCGGATGTGGGCTGATGTTAGGGGGGATGATCCTGGCTCAAATGCAGGGCTGGGCAGAGAGATAAAAACTCCTGTAGGAGAAAATATGTTTCTGTTTTATTGAAGGAACTCAAACTCAGAAACTGAGATGGACCTTCTTTGACGAAGGGTTTGGATCGCCCAAACCAGTAGATAAAGATTTAACCCCAGGCCTGTCATGCCTATGGACCAGACACCTATCCCATCTATAAAAGTATCAAAAACAAGACGTATGATTAGGGTAAATATGATGGCCAGGAATGTTGTACCCGCCGGTGCAAAAGTCCATAGGTTTAAGGTTACCTCTGGGAGGGCTTTTTGCTGGTAGAGGTGGATCAATAAAGGCGTTAAAACCATCATGGTATACACATGCGAATGCCAGGTGGTGGCGAAGGTGGCAGCGAAGATGCCTACCAATGCAATGGCCAAATCCAGTGAAGGCGATAAGCGTCGTCGCCATAGATACAACCCGCCTAAGGCAGTTAAGAACATCCCAAGGACAGCCACGCTCCAACCAAAGGCCGGATGAACAAGATTACCCAGGTACAGAGCCAGCATGCGCCAGTTCGTCATATATTCAGGAGCAGAGGTTACTATTTTGCCCGAATCAGTGACGAGGTTTTTGGTGAATCCTAACCATAAAGTCAGCATGTCTACAATGCCTGGAAGGCCTGCCAGTTTTATAGAGACCAGCAGGATAAATGATGAAGCCAAAATGAAGCCTGCTAAGGTCTTCCAGGCGCGCTGCATCACCAGAGCCGGCCCAAGCAAGATCAGGATCGTGGGTTTGAGCCAAAGGCCACCCAGCCATAAGCCAGCGCGGAAAGGCCTTTCCTGGAGCGAACACCGCAGGAATTCCCCCGCGCAGATCATCAGCCAGACGTTCACTTGACCATAAAAGAAATTCCAGAAGATGGGGAAAGCCAGCAAGGCCATCAGCATCAGGCGCTTCGGCAGGGGGGTGGAGGTAAGGCTCCGATGGAAGAAGCACAGATAGAGGATCAATGCAGCCAGATTAATGATCGTCCAGGTCAGAAAACTCCAGGCAGGTGGGAGCAGGGCTAAAGCCTGGAAGGGCAGGATAAAGGCTGGTAGATATGCCGCGGTGTTTAGGGGGAGAGTTTCAGTGAACCCCTGGGACTTGGGTATCAGAGGTGTTTGGACGCGGTCAAGGGCTTCTAAATCGTTGACCTTCGCATAACCCAGGGTATTAGCAATCCGGCCAGCGCTCCAATAGGCGCGGTAGTCAATTCCTAGGCTAACCAATGGACCCCTGTAGAATAACTCCCACCCTGTGAAAGCCAGGTAGAATGCAAAGACAGCCATCATCCCCAGATTCTGCCAGGCGTGGGCGTCAAGGTTTTGAAAGGGCAATCTGCGCCTTGTGGACATTTTCAAGCCTGGATTATATCCCCTTAGATTTGCTTGTGGGTCTCCCCCTGCACCGTGGGAGAATCTGCCGTCTCAGGGTTAGATAGGCTTTAGCCTGGCATGTGAACAGACTAAAGCCTATCTTATGCCTCATCCCAGGAAGATCAATTGGCGGAGGGGGTGGGCTCTCTCTGCTGCTGCAGAAAGCGATCGAAGGTGGTGTTTTTTAATTTCCGCACCAGTTCAGCCTGCGCTTCACACCAGACCGGTCGTACCGGGCAATCTTCGCCAAAGATGCAGGAGCCGCCATGGTCTGCAACACACTCATTGAGCAGGATGGGACCATCAATGGCTTCGACCACTTCCAGCAGAGAAATTTCTTGCGGTGGGCGCGCCAGAGAGACACCCCCGCGCGCCCCCCGCGAGGTTTGTAACAAGCCGGCAACCGATAATTGGGAGACGATCTTCGCCAGGAATGAGGGTGGAATGTGCATCTCCTGGGCAATCTGGCTCGTAGCCGCGCGCTGATCAGGGCCTAATTGGGCAAGGTAGTGTACGGCTCGAACTGCATAATCAGCCTGACGCGTAATTTGCATCGTCATAACTTCCTTTCTGCTCTTATGGATAAAATTTATCGTTATTATTTTAGACAAAATTTGGCCAATTCACAAGTGACAGAGGTCATTGCTCCCTGATGACGGTTATCCGAAAAATATGACAAATTACTCCGATTTCAGTTCTGATAACTTTGAGGCGGCGAAGATATGGTAAGATTCACCTACGTGGGCAGGAAAAAGTGGATCAAGGCTGAGGGAAACTCTACCCATAGGCTTGTCTGACATGTTCTCCCGCCTCTCGAAGTTCAATGCTCATTTCATTCTTCCTGGAGGCTTTGCACCATGAGACAAATCTGCGTTATCGGCGTCGGCTATGTAGGCATTGTCACCGCAGCCTGCTTCGCCGACCTGGGTAATCGGGTCGTTGCCTTAGATATCAATGAGGAAAAAATTGAAGGCTTGAAACGCGGCGAAATGCCCATCTACGAGCCCGGGCTAAAAGAGTTGGTGGATCGCAATGTCCGCGCCGGGCGGCTTTTCTTTACCACGTCTTACCCTGAGGCGCTGGATGGGTGTGAATTCGTCTTTATTGCCGTTGGCACCCCCTCCGGCGTGGATGGCGAAGCCGATCTGCGCTATGTGGCGGCGGCGGCGCGCGCCATCGCTGAGAACATGAGCGGGCCGCTTATCGTGATCAACAAATCCACGGTGCCTGTGGGGACAGGAGACTGGGTGGCTGATATTATCCGCACTTATCAACCCCGGCCGATCCCCTTTTCTGTCGTCTCCTGTCCGGAGTTTCTGCGCGAGGGCTCGGCCATCAGCGATTTCATGCAACCCTATCGCACGGTCCTGGGTTCACTGGATCGCGAGGCGGCGGAGAAGGTAGCCCAGTTGCACCTGCCGCTGCGCGCCCCAATCGTCATCACCGATCTGCGCACGGCCGAGATGATCAAATACGCCTCCAACGCTTTCCTGGCGACCAAGATTTCCTTCATTAACGAGATTGCCAACATATGTGAAGCGCTGGGAGCGGATGTTAAAGAGGTCGCTGCCGGCATGGGTTATGACAAGCGCATTGGTCCGGCGTTTCTCGATGCGGGCTTGGGCTATGGGGGTTCGTGTTTTCCTAAAGATGTGAAGGCCCTGGCCTACATGGCTGCCGAGATGGGTCGCCACCCCCAATTACTCCACGCGGTGATGGAGATCAACGCCGATCGCTGCCCAATGGCTGTCAATCGCCTCAAAGAGATGTTGGGGGGCTTGCAAGGCAAAACCGTGGGGCTATTAGGGCTTTCTTTTAAACCTAATACCGACGATATGCGCGATGCCCCCTCGATAACCATCGCTGAATTACTCAGATCAGAGAGAGCACACGTGCGCGCCTACGATCCAGTGGCTATGGAGGTTGCACAACCCCTGTTGCCTTTCGTCGAGATGTGCCCTGATCCGTATAAACTGGCTGAAGGTTGCCATGCTTTAATGGTGGTCACCGAGTGGAATGAATTTAAACAACTTGACCTGGAGAGGATTCGCACCCTGATGGCCCAGGCGGTGATCTTTGATGGGCGCAACATCTATGATCCGGCGATCATGGCCAAATTGGGCTTTAAGTATCGCGGCGTCGGTCGGGGCTATCAGGACGATAATATGCACCATAACCGCCGCTCAGAATTTATCAAAGCCTCGCTACCCTGAATTTTGGTGTATTGATGCCTGAGACAAGATGATGCGCTGCGCGGGTCATTCGGGAAAGAAAACATAAAGAAATTGGTAGAGCAACGCTATCCCATTTGTGATTATGAAGGTTCCGACTATCAAACCGCTTTCTGGGAGCAAGGTGGGCGCACTTATGAGGATCAGGCGGAAGCGCTAGCGCTGCGACGGCTTTTACCATCATCTGGGGAGTTGCTCCTGGAAATCGGCGCGGGCGCGGGCAGGAACACCCCACGCTATCAAGGGTTCAGACGCATTGTCCTGCTGGACTATTCCCGTACGCAGTTGCGCCAGGCTCAGGAACGGTTAGGGCGCGGCCAAGGCTATGTATATGTGGCTGCGGATGCCTATCGCTTGCCTTTCGTGCCCTCCCTCTTTGACGCAGCCACCATGATCCGCACCCTGCATCACATGGTAGCGCCTGAGGCAGTGCTGCAACAGGTGCACAGAGTGTTACGCCCTGGGGGCATCTTTATCCTGGAGTTTGCCAACAAGCAAAACCTCAAAGCCATCTTGCGCTATGCCTTGCGTCGCCAAGCCTGGAATCCTTTTTCACTGCAGCCAGTCGAGTTTGCCCCCCTCAATTTTGACTTCCACCCCAAAGCCGTGCGCGCCTGGTTGCGAAACAGCGGTTTCGCCATCGAGCGCCAGTTAACCGTCTCGCATTTTCGGGTTGGGGTGCTCAAGCGCTGGCTGCCGCTGAGGCTGTTGGTGGCGCTGGAGGCGTTCGCCCAACTAAGCGGGGATTGGTGGCAACTATCGCCCAGCGTGTTCGTGCGCGCCAGAGCCATAGGGACAGAGCCCCCACCTTCGCCTGAGGCAATGGGCGCGTTTTTCCGCTGCCCGCAATGTGGCCATTCTCCCTTGAACGAGGCTGTTGAAGCCATGATATGTCCCGCTTGTGGATGCCGTTGGGCGAAAGAGGAAGGAATGTTCGATTTTCGCGCTCCAGCCTGATGGCTATTCTACACATAGGCGCTCTGTCGTGATCAACAAATCCCCTCAACCTGATCATGAAAAAGCCCGGCGCTTGCCGGGCGATTTTCTCAGGCGGAGAGGGCGGGATTTGAACCCGCGAGCCCTTACGGGCTACACGCTCTCCAGGCGTGCGCGCTAGGCCAGACTACGCGACCTCTCCAGAAGTTATGCGGATGTTTGCTCCCCGCAAGCGCGGGGGATTATACCATAAACTAATTTCAGTCAATGGCTGCCCCTTGGCCATTTAGGGCGGCCACCTCAGGCGTGGACTTTCTCGTACAGATAAACCGCGTCATCCCACTCTCGGGCGAAGGCGGCGGAGAGCAAGATGGCTTCTAACTGTGGGTGGAGGGGGGCGAACCACCTCAGGCGAGCCAGGTTAAGCGCAGCGCACAATTGGCGGGCATCCTGCAGGCATTGGCTCAAATCCTCCAGAGAGCATGCCAGATATTGGATGAGCAACAGGGGACCTTGCTCATCTTCGTCCTCTCTGGCCATCAGGAGGGTCTGGGTGGAGGCAGCGCTTTGACGCCACCACCACAGGCGCTGGCGCTGGACGGCTTCCTCGATGCGCTCCAGAGTGAGGTTGACCCGTTGCCAACCTACGTCCATCAAGCCGTCAGCGCAGGTCGGAGTGCGGGTCTTTAGGGCGAATGCCAGGGCTTTTTCGGCTTCTTCTATACGTACAGGTTGAAAGCGGTGTTGGCCTCCCGTGAGGCCGTTGGCTGTGTAGGGGGTAAATTCCCCGATCTTCTGAAAACCGCTGCGTTGACAGAGATGTTGCACCCGCTGGTTGAAAGAGCCGGTCAGCAAGCGCACCACCCCGTCTCCCAGGCGTTGCCATTGATGCAGCAAATAATCGTGCAGGTGTGAGGCGATGCCCCGCCCTTCATATTGAGGATGGACGCGCAGACCTTCCAGCCACCATTCATCGGCAGCCAGGCGGGTGAGTTTGCCCAGGCCGACGATATGCCCACCATACTCAGCCACGGCTAGCAAGCCGTTGGGATCTCTCAGCCAGGTTTCCCACACCTGGGGCACATAATCCTGCCCCTCCCAAATCTGACGGGTCAATTCCAGGGCTTGGGCGGTATCTTTCGGCAAAGCCGGGCGGCAAACCAGGGCATACAGGTGTTGCGGGCGAAGGAGATCGTTAGGGGAGATTGAGTGGCTCATCTCTGTCGGTTGTAGAGGGCCTTCACACATTGGGGAACAATTCAGTGAAGATTTGAGGGGCGTAGCGGGCGACCGTTTCTGAGGAGATGCCATTTTGACGGCAGATCTCGGCATACAGGTCGGCGCTGGGGCGCTTACGGCGCGTCTGGGTCTGCGGGTCCAGTTCCCACAAGCCAAAGCGCTGTGTCCAACCGCGTTCCCACTCGAAATTGTCCACAAGTGTCCAGTGGAAATAGCCCTTGACCGGCCAGTTGAAATTCACCCCTCGCCAGACCTGATGCAAATGCTGGATCAGATAGCGCGGTCGCAGGCGATCTTCAGCGTCTTCTACGCCATTTTCGGTGATGATGATGGGTACCCCGAACTGTAATCCCCACTTCAAGGCTTCGAACATGCCCTGCGGCTCATTAGCGATAAAGCCGCTGGGGCTCAATTCCGCCTGCGGAGAATAAAAGCGCCGCCCAAACAGGTCGCCCGGCTTGAACAGATTGAACGCCACCCGATCGCGTGAGTAGTAGTTGATGCCGATAAAGTCCTGGGTGCCTTTAACCTCGGGCAGGTTTTTGCGCCAGAAGAGGAAGCGCAACTTACCGCTCCTGAGCGCTTGGGGAAAGGCATCATTGAAGGCTCTGGCTTGCATGGAGGCAGTCCCCCTGTCCAGGGGTAGCCAGCCTCGGGCGGCGATGAAACTGCGATAGTTCTGGGCAATGCCCACCCGCGCCACGGGTTGAATCTTGTGGATAGCCTGATAGGCTCGCCCATGCGCCAGCACCTGGTTGACCATCACGCGCCAGGCGGCGGCGAGGTCTCGCTTGCCGGGCGGAAAACTGCCTATAAAGTAGCCCATCGTGACATACACATTGGGCTCATTGAAGGTCACCCAGAGGGTGACATAGTCGCGTAGGGCATCCACAACCTTGGCGACGAACTTCTCGAAGAACTCCGGCGCAGTCGGGTTTTCCCAACCGCCCATCTCTGTCAACCACAGAGGATCGGTGAAATGGTGCAGGGTGATTAAGGGGGTCAGGTTGCGTTCATATAAACCGCGCAGCATCTCGCGGTAGTAGTCGAGCGCGGCTTCATCCCACTTGTCAGGTGTGGGTTGGATACGGCTCCACTCGAGCGACAAACGGTGGGCGTTTTGCCCCGCCTCGGCGGCGCGATCGAAGTCCTCACGCCAGCGCCCGCCCCACCAGTCGCAAGCCAGACCGGATTTATGCCCGTGAATGATCCTGCCTTGTTCCTGTTCCCATGCCCACCAGTTGTTGTTTGTATTATTTCCCTCCACCTGGTGGGCAGCGGTGGCGCAGCCCCACAAAAAACCCCGCGGAAAGTAAAAGGTTGCCTGAGCCATGCCATGTACTCCCGATGTGATCCTTATGACAGCGGATGTTATCCTGTGCCATTTCTGATATTTGGCCGAACAAGTTGCCGAACACGCTTGGATGGTGTTGGTGTAAAATAACCCTAAGCGCAACCAGGGGATATAACATATTGTAGTCCTCCCCTGTACTTTTGGCAAAGGCTTGTTAAGGCCAAGCCTGTACTCTTTTGGATAATCTTTCGGATAGGCAATGAGCGAGGTCTTTATCCTCTCCGCAGTTCGCAGTCCTATTGGCGTGGGAAAGCCGAATGGAGCCCTGGTATCCCTCTCACCAATTAACCTCAGCGCCTTGATCTTGCAAGAGGCGGTAAGACGTGCAGGGATTGAACCTGCCCTGGTAGAGGACGTGGTTTGGGGGTGTGTGACCCCCATCGGCGACCAGGGTGCCAACCTGGCGCGCCTGGCAGTGCTCAAGGCGGGCTTTCCACCGCAAGTGCCAGCGGTGACGCTTAACCGCATGTGCGGCTCCAGTCAGCAGGCAGTGCATTTTGCTGCCCAGGCAATTTTATGCGGCGACATGGACATCGTTATCGCCGGCGGTACTGAGATGATGTCGCACCAGCCCATTGGCAGTGATTGGCCATCCCAATGGCCCGAGGATTTTCCCTATAAATTGGTGCACCAGGGCATCAGCGCCGAGATGATGGCGGAAAAATGGGGGCTGAAGCGAGAAGAACTGGATGATTACGCCTATCAGAGCCATCTACGCGCCATGCACGCCATTCAAAGTGGGCGCTTCGAGAGCCAGATACTACCTATCCCTCTCGCGGATGGGCGCGTGGTGAAAGTGGATGAAGGGGTGCGCATGCCTCCAGACCAGGCGAAGATGGCCGCGCTCAAGCCGGTTTTCAAAGAAGACGGCGTGATTACCGCCGGCAATTCCAGCCAGATCAGCGATGGCTGCGCAGCCCTGGTGCTGGCATCTGCCAGGGCGGTGGGTCGCTATAACCTCGTCCCGCGAGCGCGCCTCGTCGCCCGGGCGGTGGTAGGTTCAGACCCGGTGCTGATGCTGGATGGTCCTATTCCGGCTACTTACCAGGTGCTCAACAAAGCAGGCTTGACCTTGGAGGATATGGATGTAATTGAAATCAATGAGGCTTTCGCCTCGGTGGTGCTGGCATGGGCGCGCGAACTTTGCGCAGATATGGCGCGGGTCAACCCGAACGGTGGCGCCATCGCTCATGGCCATCCCTTAGGCGCTACCGGGGCCATCTTGATGACCAAATTGCTCCATGAACTCGAACGCCGCGGCGGGCGCTATGGCCTGCAAACCATGTGCATCGGCCACGGCATGGCTACTGCCACCATCCTGGAGCGCATTTAACGCCATGCCTGTAGCCATGGAGCGCAAATCCCACAGCGTTTTTCTTGCCCTGGGCAGCAATCTGGGCGATCGTCTGGCAAACCTGCAGGCTGCCATTGAGCGTTTGCCGCCAGCGGTGCGCGTGCTCAGGCTGTCGCCGGTTTACGAAACCGCCCCCTGGGGTTTTCTGGATCAGCCGATGTTTTTAAACCAGGTAATCTGGGTTGAGACGGGTTTATCTCCCCTGGACCTCCTGGAATATCTTAAATCCATTGAAGTGGCTCTCGGCCGCAAGCCGACATTTCGTTATGGGCCACGCCTCATTGACATTGATATCCTGCTCTACGACGACCTGATATTCGAATCGCCCTGCCTCACCATCCCTCATCCCCGTCTGGGTGAACGTCCCTTTGTCCTTTTTCCCCTGGCCGATCTTGCCCCTCACCTGCGCCATCCGCTAACGCACAAAACGGTGCAAGAGATGCTCAGAGATGTGGCTCATGAGGGCATCCAACGCTATCAAGCCTCATAGAGCCTGGGCTCTCACCGCTCAGGTATGCGGTTTTTGAGGTGCTGGCCTTTATTGCTTCTGGCTTAATTTATCGGTAAGGAGGGCGCGATGAAGCATCTCCATGATTATTCTGGCCGGCAATTGGATTTGGGGGTATGCTTATTGATCCTGGGAATATTTGCCTGGCTGTGGGGGGCGCATGTCACCCGGGCTCAAACCTTGCCACCTTTGCAACCGGTGCTGCGTGAGGCATATCAATACGATCTTTCACCGGCCCTGAGGGCTAACCGCTCCGCCTCGCCTCTACTACTTAGAGGAGAAAGCTTTACCCCCCTGCCTTTGCCTAAGGCGACGAACCCTTTGAGCATGGCTCAACCTGAGGCAGACCCGGCCTTACAGACCAGCCCCGCCCAGGCAAATATGCCCGCGGCTGACTTCGATTTTGAAGGGATCAGTAACATTAACGGCGTCCTTCCGCCGGACACCAATGGTGACGTTGGCCCCAACCATTATGTTCAGTGGGTGAACCTGTCTCTGGCTATCTGGCAGTTGGACCGTGTAAATCATACAGCCTCCCTGGTATTTGGGCCTGTGCCTGGGAATAGCCTGTGGAGCGGCTTTGGCGGTGCTTGTGAAACTTCCAATGATGGCGACCCCATTGTGCTCTATGACCACCTGGCCAATCGCTGGTTCATCAGCCAATTCGCTCTACCCAACTTTCCCAACGGGCCTTATTACCAGTGTATTGCTGTCTCCCAAAGCAGTGATCCTACTGGCGCCTGGTATCGCTATGGTTATCTCTTCAGCAACACCAAGATGAATGACTATCCCAAGTTTGGTGTCTGGCCAGATGGTTACTACATGAGCGTGAACCAGTTTACGGGTAGCAGCGCCTGGGGTGGGGCAGGGGCGGTTGTCTTCGAGAGAGATAAGATGTTGACTGGACAAGCGGCGCGCATGGTGTATTTTGATCTCGAGAGCGTAGATGACCGTTTTGGGGGCATGCGCCAAGCCGACCTGGATGGGCCACCCCCTGCATCAGGCA
The DNA here is from genome assembly GCA_037444705.1 of Chloroflexota bacterium. Lineage (GTDB taxonomy): Bacteria > Chloroflexota > Anaerolineae > Anaerolineales > UBA4823 > DATCYX01. The sequence goes on from JBBILY010000112.1 coordinate 10,620, forward strand.
CAGCCAAATACTTCGTTGAGGTGGATGATTATAC
>JBBILY010000113.1:0-10418 GCA_037444705.1 Chloroflexota bacterium
GCCGGTGCACAATTGCTTGACACGGTAAGGTAACCCCAATTCGGCGCAGGTTTGTTCAGCATCAGCCACCATCTTATCGAACATCGCCGGCGAATCTTCGGGCTTGCAGAAGATATACATCTCTACTTTGTCAAATTGATGGCCGCGCTTAATGCCGCGCACATCGCGCCCGGCGCTCATCTTCTCGCGGCGGAAGCAAGGGGTATAGGCGGTGTAAAGCCGCGGCAGGCTCGCCTCATCCAGGATTTCATCCATGTGCAGGCCGGTCAGGGGGACTTCGGCGGTAGGCACCATCCACAGATCTTCTTCATGATCCTTGTACAGGTTATCCTGGAATTTGGGCAACTGCCCAGCGCCGAAGAGGGTGCGCCCCTTAACCATAAACGGGGGATATTTCTCTGTGTAGCCCTGGCGGATATGCAAGTCCAGCATCCAGGCGATCAGGGCGCGTTGCAGGCGCGCTCCAGCCCCGCTGAGCACATAGAAGCGCGAGCCGCTGATCTTCACCCCTTGGTCGAAGTCAATGATACCCAGCGCCGGCCCCAGGTCCCAATGCGCTTTAGGCTCGAAATCAAATTGCGGCAGGTCACCTGCGCTCTTGATGACGACATTATCATTCTCGTCCTTACCGATGGGTGTGCGTGGATCGGGCAGATTGGGGATGATAGCCATCACCTCTTCCAGGCGTGTTTCGACCTGGCGCAACGCCTCGTCCAAGGCGGCGATGCGCTCGCCCACGGCGCGCATCGCCTCGATCTTCGCCTGGCGTTGGGTGGGATCTATCATCCGCCCAATCTCTTTGGAGACGGCGTTGCGCTCTGCTTTGAGGGCCTCCACCTGCTGAATCAGCGTTCGCCGCTTTTCGTCCAGATCCAACACCTGCTCCACTGGCGTGGTTTCCATCTGACGCGCAGCCATGGCCTGGCGCACTCTTTCGGGTTGTTCACGAATAAGGTTAATGTCAATCATAGAAGCACCTCCTGCACCATCCTGAATCACTGCCTCATGTTTCAATACAAAACGCCCCTTCGCCGTTGCAGGACGAGAGGGGCGCTCGTGGTGCCACCTGCTTTCGCCGCCGTAGCCAGGAGCAGGGCTGCGGGCGGCCTTGTTCTCGCGCTAACGGGCGAACCCCGTTCCCCTTACGGCAGGACGACCCATAGGCTACCTGCCCCTGCGGGGACGACTGGCTCAAAAGCCGGCGGAGAGGATTTCACTACCTTCGTCTGTTGCCTCGCACCACCCGACAACTCTCTGAAAGAGCAGGGCAGTTACTCGCCTCCGCGCAAGTCGTTACCAGGATTGAATGGCTGTGATTATACCCGAGGTTGAGAGGGTGTCAAGGCAGTTTGTGAGCTCTTCCGGGGTTTCAGGGATTTAAGGCAAAATCAACTTGACATAGAGGTTTAGGCAAAGATATAATCACATTCAAATTAACGAATAATTTTTCAGGATAAACCCATGGAAACCTATGAGTCACAGGTGAAACTTTTCAAGGCGCTTACACATCCGGTGCGGCTGGCGATTCTGGAACTCTTGCGCGAGGGCGAACATTGTGTTTGCCACATAGAATCCGTCTTGGGCTATCGTCAGGCTTATATCTCTCAACAGTTAATGGTGCTGCGGGAAGCTGGGTTGGTACAAGACCGCCGCGAAGGCTGGAACGTTTTTTATCGGGTGAGCCAGCCCGAGATCTATGCCATCCTGGATGGCGCCAGGCGCCTCAGTGGCGAAACGCCGCTCCTGCGAACGATCTTCAACCCCGCTAAAGTTTGCACCTGCCCCAAATGTAACCCAGTGGCACAAACTGCCTGAGAGCGATGCTCAGGCATCAGCGCTAGGCACTCGGCGGAAGTTGGCAGGGTAGAGCCCTGCCAATGATCGCTCTTTGCCCGCTTTTAACGCTCTTCTGCTGTATCCCCGGGGTGACCTTTTGTCACCGTTAAGTGGTTACATATCTCACAATTGACGCTTCCCTAAAATCCAATAGAATTGCATTCATCGAGTTGAATACGATTCTGGCCTCTAACACAAATCTGCAGGGGTTAGTGAAGATTGTTCGCGATTCGGTCGCCAGCGGGCAAGGAGAAACCCATTATGACCACTGTTAGTCAAACGAACAACACCTTCTGGGCCAGGGTGGACGAAGAAGGACGTTTAATCATTCCAGCCGAGTTAGCGGCTCGCTATGTGTGGACACCTGGCAGCCTGATTCGCATTGACGAGGAAACCAATGGCCTGACCCTTCACCGTGCGGTGGATAGCCTGGCCAAGATCTATGTTGAGCCCAGCAGCGAATGTAACCTGACCTGCCGCACCTGTCTGCGCAATGTCTGGAACGAACCTATGGGATTGATGAGCATGGCAATCTGGGAGCGCTTGATGCAGGGAGTGCGCGCCTTGCCCGTGCCTCCTATCATCTCCTTTGGCGGTTTTGGAGAGCCGCTCTTCCATCCCAGAATTGTGGATATGGTGGCCACAGCCAAAGCCGCCGGCTGTCGCGTGGAATTGATCACCAACGGCACATTGTTAACCCCCCAGCGTGCGCGCGCCTTGGTGGAGGCGGGACTGGATTTGCTCTGGGTCTCCATTGATGGCGCCCGCCCCGAGAGTTACGCCGATGTGCGCCTCGGGGCAGAACTGCCACAAGTGTTAAAGAACATTGATGGCTTTCGCGCGGCGCGCAGGAAGGGCCATCGCCCTACGCCTGAAATCGGCATCGCCTTTGTGGCTATGAAGCGCAATATTGCCGACCTGCCGCAGTTACTGCATTTAAGCACCCGCCTGGGAGCTTCGTATTATCTGGTCACCAATGTCCTCCCTTACACACCCGAGTTGTGCGACGAAGTCTTGTATGAGCGCGTTTTGACCGAGATCACTTATATCCCTTCCCGTTGGGTGCCCCATCTGGATATGCCCAGGATGGACGCCATTCCAGAGACACGCAAAGTACACTACGCCATCCTGCGCGCGGCTTATAACCTGAGTTTCAATGGCGATAACATGGGGCGGGCAAACGACCGTTGCCCCTTCATCGAGCGCGGCTCCACCACCATTGCCTGGGATGGCAACCTGAGTCCTTGCCTGCCACTGATGCATGGTCATGTGAGTTATCTAAACCGCCGACTAAGGCGTTCGCGCCGCTATGTTATCGGCAATCTGGCGCAGAACGACCTACTAGAACTGTGGAATGCTCCCGAATATGTTGATTTCCGCCTGCGTGTCCAGGCTTTTAATTTTGCTCCCTGCACAGTTTGTGGTGGCTGCGATCTTTCAGAAGCCAACGAAGAAGATTGCTACGGCAACACCTTCCCCACCTGTGGCGGTTGTCTGTGGGCGCAAGGTGTGATTCAATGTCCCTAATTCAATCAAATTCAACAGGAGGTGAACATGGTCGTCATAAAAATCCTTGGCCCGGGTTGTCCCAACTGTAGAAAAGAGGAGGCTATCACCCGTCAGGCAGTCGCTAACTTGGGGATAGAAGCCGAGATCGTCAAAGTCACAGATTACAAAGAGATCATGCAATACCCAATCCTATCCACCCCAGGGCTGGTCATCAATAACCGAGTGGTCTGCTCGGGACGCATTCCCAACCCTAGCGAGGTGATGACCTGGCTGGCAAACGCCATGATGGAGGTGGCCTCCCATGAGTGACATAACGGCTTCCACCGCTGCAAAACCCCTGTCGAGAAACAAGAGCCGCGGCCTCTCAACCCTCGACCGCTACCTGACCATTTGGATTTTTCTGGCTATGGCTTTCGGTGTTGGCATCGGATACATTTTCCCCACCGCGGTGAAGAATCTCAATCAAGCCGTTTCGCTGGGGACAACCAACATCCCCATCGCCATTGGGTTGATCCTGATGATGTATCCACCGCTGGCCAAAGTACGTTATGAAGAACTGGGAGACGTCTTCCGCAACTGGCGGATATTAGGCCTCTCCTTGCTGCAAAATTGGCTCATTGGCCCGCTGCTGATGTTTGCCCTGGCAGTTATCTTCTTGCGCGGCTACCCTGAGTACATGACAGGTTTGATCCTGATCGGCCTGGCGCGATGCATAGCCATGGTGATTGTATGGAACGAACTGGCTCATGGAGACACAGAGTATGCCGCGGGCCTGGTGGCTTTCAACAGCGTTTTTCAGGTGCTCTTCTATAGCCTGTATGCTTACATCTTTATCACGGTCTTGCCCACCAAATTAGGGATGCAAGGGAGCGTTGTGGACATCACAATCGGGGAGATCGCCAAAAGTGTCCTGATCTATCTGGGCATCCCTTTCTTGGCGGGCTTTCTATCTCACTTCCTGCTGATCCGAGCCAAAGGCAGGGAATGGTATTACCGTCGCTTCATCCCCAAAATTAGCCCAATTACCCTGATAGCCCTGCTGTTCACCATTGTGGTCATGTTCAGCCTCAAGGGTGAATTGATCGTAACCATCCCCGCGGATGTGGTACGCGTCGCTATTCCACTGCTGTTCTACTTCGTGATCATGTTCCTGATCAGTTTCTTCATGGGACGCGTCGTGGGTGCAGATTATCGTCAGACCACAACGCTCTCGTTCACCGCAGCCAGCAATAACTTCGAACTGGCGATCGCGGTGGCAGTGGCCGTTTTCGGCATAAATTCCGGGGTCGCCTTTGCGGCTGTCATCGGCCCACTGATTGAGGTGCCAGTGATGATCAGCTTGGTGAATGCGGCTTTCAGTTTGCAGAGGCGCTATTATAAGGAGCAGGTCACCCTGGTAGAAAGCCCAGCCCCCACGCTGCCAGTCTACCTTCCTACGGAATCCTCAGATTGAGGTCGTGTAGAACCTTTACGGCAAGTATCACATAAAGGTGAGTAAGAGGGAGATAAAGTGAACGATTTAAGCCGCTAAAGCCCTCCCAACCGCCGCTTGAGACCGATGAGCCTCTATTGGTGCGCCAATAGAGGCTTCCATTTTTTTGTTCCGTGTGCCGGGCTCTGTTCTTTAACTCAACAGTTAGCGATAAACAACATGCAGGGAACAGGAAAATTTGATCTGAACGAGGGGTTTAAGATGTGATAAACTTCATTCAAGAGTTTGAATGTATTTGAGTGCTCGCTGGAGGACTGGGGACGGAATTTAATCTCATCAGACTGTCCAGAAAGGAGAGACGCAATGCTGATCGAACACTACGATCTTGAGGTCTTCACCCCGCCTTGCGAGCCGGGCGCAGAGCGCTTTTCGGCCATTGCTCGCTTAGCGGTGAACATATCTGAGGTGTTGCCTTATTTAAACGCTACTCTACGGGGGGCAGTTTATCATAAAGAGGCCAATGCCCTCACCTGGCGTAAGGCCGGACATCTGGTAGCCTTTCATCCCTATGAGATTGCGCTGAGCAACGCTACAGACCGTCAGGAGGCTGAGAAGGAACTCAGAAGCCTGATTGACCTGGTCAACCGCACCTGGGAACGACGCGCCGAGATCACCCCCGACTACGAAACCCATCAGCGCCCAACGCCTATGGCGATCTTTAAACTCCTGCCTCAAACGAATTGTAAGGCTTGTGGTGAACCAACTTGCTATACCTTTGCCATCAAACTGGCCGCGGCGCAGAAAAAACTGAAGGATTGTCCACCGCTCTGGGAGGCAGCCTATGCCGCAAACCTGGCCGCTCTGCAAGAAATCGTGATCGAGGCTCCCGCTATCGGTTGAACTTGTTGGGTCTGCAGGCTTACGCAAGCAACGTCCGTAACCTAAAGGGGTTGTGTAAAATAGAAATACAACGGTTTGGATTGGTGCAAAAGGAGGCAGGCGATGACACCCTGGCTGATGTATCTTGGATTGGTGCTTGGCAGTTATCTGGTTGGCTCCACCTCTTCGGCCATCCTGGTCACCTGGTAATGTGTGCGGAAGGATATTCGTACCTTAGCCAACCGCAATGCCGGCACGGCCAATGTGGCGCGCAGCGTGGGTTTGTTGCCGGCGGCGCTGGTGGGTGTAGCCGATTTTGCTAAAGGGGCTATGCCAGTGCTGGCTGCCCGTTGGTTGGGTCTGGCCGATACGATTGCCCTGGCAGGAGTCGTCGCCGCGGTCATTGGCCATAGTTACCCGATTTACTTTCGCTTTCGCGGCGGCAGGGGCCTGGCCACCTCTTTGGGTGCCTTGCTCATCTTCACACCGCTGGAGACTTTTCTGGTGTTACCCGTGTTGGGGGCGGTGTATCTGGTTTTCACCGGCAGCGCCGTGACTGGAGCGGTGGTCGCTCTGGGGCTGTTGACAGGCATTAATTACTGGCGTGGCTATCCTCTAGCTATCGTCCTGGCTCCCCCGATCCTCCTGCTCACCATGGGGCTGTGCACCGTCCCACAAATCTTAGAGGATTGGCGGCGGCATGCCAACAAGGGCAAGTTGTTGCTTTTCTGGCTTTCCCCGCGCGATCGGACCACATCCCCACTGCGTATCGCTGTGATCACCGACAGCGTCGCTTCGCTGCCGGCCGACCTGTGTAAACGGGAAAAGGTACACGTCGTGCCTCTGGCGCTGATCCTGCCGGATGGAGTCTATCGCGATGGTGTGGACATTGACCCACGGCGTTATTATCGCATGCTGCGAGAAAACCATATTTCTCCCAAGACCTCCGCGCCTTCACCCGGGGATTTCCTGAATTTATACCGCCAACTGGCTGAAACCCATCAGGCCGGCATCGTCATCACCCCTCCTAAGGAACTCACCCAGACCTGGGAGGCGGCGCGGTTGGCAGGGGAGATGGTCGCCGAACGCTTTCCAGTACATGTGGTAGACAGCCGCGTAGCCGGCCCGGCGGAAGGTTTCGTGGCCCTGGCGGTGGCGAGGCTGGCAGCGGCGGGTCAGGACCTGGGTAGCCTGTTACAAGCGGTGGAGAAAGTTCAAAAGGCTGTGGGGTTTGTGGGCGTATTGGATACACTTAAATTCCTGGTTGAGGGCGGGCGGGTGGCCCAGGCGCAACAGTGGGTCAAATCGGCCTTGCGCCTCTACCCCGTGCTTTACATTGCCCATGGCCAGATCCGCCTGATCGGCATGGCGCGCACCAAGAGCAAGGCGGTCGAACGCATGGTGCATTGGTTAGAAGACATCTTACCCAAGGAGAAAGTGGCCCTGGCCTTTTGCCACACCGACGCCGCCGAAGAAGCCGCGGCGCTGGCACAACGCCTGAGGGAAATTTTTCACCCCAGCGAAAGTTATATCACCGAACTAACCCCGGTGATCGGTGCGCACACCGGCCCAGGTGTGCTCGGGGTGGCCTGGTGGATCCAATCCGAACTGCACGAACTGAGTCGCCTCGAGGGTAAGGCTACGCCATAGAGAAGAAAACATCCGAGAGAGGTTGTCTTTCTCCCTCGCCGTAGATAAATCTGGCCAGGAGGAACTGCAATGCGCTTGAAATTCAGATGGATCGTCCTGTTGCTCTTGCTCGTTCTGGCGATCGGCTTCTATCTCTGGCCTGCGCCAGGAGCGCCGTTCAACCAGGTATATGCTCGGGTAGAGCCAGCCCGCCTTGCCTCACTCACAGCCTTTCGCCAGGCTTATTCGCTACAACACCTCACAGTTGATGGCAACACCTGGGAGTATGTCGTCGCAGGCGAGGGAGAAGAGACGATCTTGTTTTTGCATGGCATGACCGGGGCCTATGACATCTGGTGGCAACAAATTGAAGCCTTAAAGGGGCAATGTCGCCTGGTGTCGGTGACATACCCTGCCGTATCAAGTCTGGAAGACCTGGATAAGGGCATCCTGGCTATTCTCGAGAAAGAACACATCCAGAAGGTCAACCTCGTGGGCACCTCCCTGGGGGGATACCTCGCCCAATTTCTGGTTACACGGCATCCTGAGAGCATCCAGGCTGCCGTATTTGCCAACACCTTCCCGCCCAACGATGAAATTGCGCGGCAATATCGCCTGGTTGGCGGGATACTGCCCTATGCGCCTGAATGGCTGGTCATGTTTGTCTTGCGCTCGTCTTTCAAACAAATGATTTATCCCGCCTCGGGCAACGATGAACTGACCCTGGCTTTTCTCAACGAGATCGGCTATGGACGAATGACCAAAGCTCAGGTGGTTGGACGCTATCATTGCGTGATTGAGAAATTCAGCCTCAGGACTCCCGCGATACCGCTGATGATCATCGAATCGGATAACGACCCCCTGATCAGCCCTGCGCTGCGGGAGCAGTTAAAGTCAACTTATCCCCAGGCCCTGGTGCACACCTTCTCAAATGCCGGGCATTTTCCCTATCTTAGCCGCCCCGAAGAATACACGCGCCTGTTAGCTCAGTTCTTCGCCAGCCACTAAAGCGGAGGGCACATCCCAACAGCCGAGGGCCATCAGCGCGCCCGGCGGATCTCTTCTACCGCCTCGGGGTTGACCAGAGACGAGGTATCTCCGGGGTCTTGTCCCAGGTAGGCGGCGCGGATCATGCGCCTCATCACCTTAGCGTTGCGGGTTTTAGGCAGATCGCTGACGAAGAGCACCTCCTTAGGCGCCAGAGGTTTGCCCAGAGCCTGAACCACGCGTTGATATAATTCCTGGCGCAAGGCCTCACAATCCTCACAGGGCTTTGCCAGGACTACAAACAGCACCACGGCGTTGCCCTTCATTTCATCGGGCACACCAATCGCCGCGGCTTCAATCACATCCGGATGGCTGACCACCACTGACTCGATCTCAGCCGGACCCAGGCGTTTTCCCCCCACTTTGATCGTGTCATCCGATCGCCCCAGGATATACCATTGACCATCGTCATCCACCGCGGCGAAGTCGCCATGCACCCATACATTGGGCCAGCGCGACCAGTAGGTTTCCTCATAACGCTGGGGATCCTTCCAAAAGCCGCGCGTCATCCCAATCCATGGGGCTTTGATCACCAGTTCTCCCACTTGATTTCGAACCGAGCGGCCTGCCTCATCGAAGACATCTGCCGCAATACCCGGGCACGGGGCTGAGAAGGCGCAGGGTTTAAGCGGCAGGATAGGATTGCCCATGACGATCCCGCCGGAAATTTCTGTCCCTCCTGAGTAGTTGATGATCGGGAGTTTGCCTCCGCCCACTTTCTCAAACAACCACATCCAGGGATCAGGGTTCCAGGGTTCACCGGTAGCGGCGAATAGTCGCAGGGATGACAGGTCGTGCTTGCGGAAATGCTCCTCCCCGTGAGGGATCAGGGCGCGGATTAACGTGGGCGAGATACCCAGGGCGGTGATGCGGTGACGCTCAACCATCGCCCAGAGGCGATCGGGGGCTGGATAATCGGGGGCGCCATCGTAAAGGAGCATCGTGCCACCCAGGATCAGCGAGCCGAAAACTAACCAGGGGCCCATCATCCACCCCATATCGGTGACCCAAAAGATCAGATCGCCCGGATGGACATCGGTGCCAAAGGCCATATCCTGGGCAGCCTTGACCGGAAAACCGCAATGGGTATGCACCGCTCCCTTGGGTCTCCCTGTGGTCCCAGAAGTATAGATGACCATCAAAACTTCCTCTGCCCAGGTGGTCTCGGTGGTGGCTTCAACCGCTTGCCCCTCGATCAACTCATGCCACCAGTGGTCGCGCCCGGCAACCATCTCCACCTCCAGGCCAGTGCGATTGAGCACAATCATGTGTCGTAATGAAGGCACCTGGTGGGCCGCCTCATCCGCCACAGGCTTGAGGGCTACTGCCTTGCCACGACGCGGCAGACCATCAGCGGTAAACAGGGCCTTGGCCTCGGCATCGGCCAGGCGCGAGGCGATGGCTGCGGAGCCAAAGCCAGAGAAGAGAGGCAGGATGATGCCTCCGATTTTGGCAATCGCCAGCAGGGCAATGACAATCTCAGGGGTCATAGGCATAAACAGGCCAATGGCATCACCTCGCCCCAACCCCAGACTGCGCAGGGCATTGGCGGCCTGATTCACCTTGCGATAAAGATCGCCATAGGTGAGGCGGCGCGTTTGCCCTTCCTCACCTTCCCAGATCAAAGCTGGGCGCGCTTCCACAGGGGTATTCATGTATTTATCCAGGCAGTTGTGCACGATGTTCATCTGGCCACCCACACACCACTGCGGCCAGGCGATGCCATGTTTAAGATCCACTATCTGGGTATAAGGCACATAGAAACGGATATCCAGATAGCGCAGCAGGGCCTCGGTGAACCAGGCCACGTCCTGAATTGAGCGCTGCCAGAGTTCATCAAAGGAGGCGATGCCGTGTTGGCGCATGAAGTGGGTGAGATGGGCGCGCTCCAGGTATTCAGGGGTAGGCCGCCAGACAATCGGGCCGCCATAGGTGATGGTTTCGCTCATATTTTTTCCTCCAATGGCATTGAGTTCACCTGCTATTTTACTCCATGCCACCTGTGATTTGCCACCACTCAACAAGGCTTTACCCCTGATGGCTTTCTCAAAGTTCCTTGACAAATGAATCAAAATGGTCCTCTTCG
>JBBILY010000114.1:0-10153 GCA_037444705.1 Chloroflexota bacterium
TAACGGTATAAGGTATCCACGATCTTGGTGGTCCACTGCACTCGTTACGTGGAGGCTTAGGCGTGGCAGTGAAGGGTTGGGAGGTATGAGTGGGGGTAGGGCTGGGTAGTGGAGGCACAAAAAGCACAGAACCCGCCAGCAAGGTATCCAGGCTCAGGCAGTTGGCGAGGCGCAAGGCTTCTTCAGAGACGGCATAAGCCTGGGCGATCTCGCTCAGGGTTTCGCCAGGCAGCACCTCATGGGGCATCCAGTCTGAGGGGGTGTTGACACACACCAAACCGCCCTGGATGGTTGGGGTGGGGCTGGGTAGAGGGGAAGGTGAGGGGGTGAAGGTGGGTTCACCTGGTTTAGGCGTGTTAGCCAGTGCAAGGGTGGCCAGTGTTGGGGTGAGCGCTAGAGCAGCGTGATAGCCCCCTTCGGTCAGAGCCAGGAGCATGCTACCAAGGATCAGTATGGTAGAGAAAGTCGCAGTCAAAATGCCCAGGCCAACCTGACGAATACCGCTCATACCTCAATCCCAGGGGCTGCGTCGGTAGCCTGTTCAGGCGCTACAGGTAACAGAACACTAAAAGTGGCGCCAGCATTTAGTTCGCTATCTACCCATATCCGCCCGCCCAGGCTCTCCACCAGTAACTTGACAATAGAGAGACTGGCGCTTTTGATACCCGTGCCAGGCAGAGGCTTGCCATCGGCATAGCCAAAGCGTGTAAACAGGCGCGGGATATATTCGGGTGGGATGCCACCACCCTGATCGCTGACCTGGAATAAGACGTAACTCTGCTGCGGTTCGAGGCTTTGGGTGCTGGCGCGCAGGGTGATGCTCCCGTTTTGAGGGGTGACCAGGCGCGCGTTCTCAAGCAGATGGATCAGCACCTGTTTCAGTGTGTTTCGATCGGTGCGCAGAGGCGGCAGACCCTCGGGCATCTCTACACGGAGGTCAACGTTTTTATTGCGAATCTCTTCCATGCTTTCAGCAATGGCTTCATCCACAACGCTGTAGGCGTCCACGGTCTCAGGCTCTAGGGAGGGTAGAGTCTCCTTCTCCAAAACGGTCAGGCGCAAAAGATCGTTAACCAGGCGGTTCAGACGTTCGGATGCCATCTTAATCCGTTCCAGGAATTTACGTTGCAATGCGCCAAGGATGCCGATCGACTCGCCCAGGAGAAAATCGGTATAGCCTAAAATTGAGGAGATGGGTTGGCGCAACTCCTGAATTGTGGCAGATATCTCTTCCAATTTTTCGCTGGAGCTCATCGTTTCACCACTCTGGTCCTTTAGAGCCAGATATTTTTGATCCATCTCAATCAGGGCGGCTTTCAAGCGAGCCACCTCCTCTAATGCCAGGCGCAATTCTCCTTCTAACTGTTCCCGTTCAGCGCCTGCCTCCTTTAGCAGCGCAGTGGTAACCTGATCAGGGGCACCCGGAGTCGCAACCAGGGCAGCCAGAGCCTCGGCTTGAGAACGATTTTTCTCATTTTCCTGCTGCACCTCCAGCAGTTGAGCCTGTAGGTGTTGGTTTTCTTGCACCAGGCTCTGCTGCGCTCGCTGTAAATCCTCGAGTTCCTGGTTGAGGCGTGAGCGTTCCCTCTCCAGAAGGGTCAACTTCTGAGTGCGTTGCAAGAGGCGTGCCAGGGGCTGAGCAAAGAGGCTCATTAAGGCTTGATCGTCGTTGTTCCAGGAGCGGTTGGAATAGGGGGATAGCAGCATCAAGCCTGCCAGGGGCTTGCCATCGTCCGCCAAGAGGGGCGCCAGTAGAAGATGGCCGCTGTGGCTCAAGTGCAGGCTCTGAGCCAGAATCTGGAGGTCAGTTGTGGTGTCGCTGGCCGGTAGGTGAAGGGGCATTCCTCGGCTTAGAGCGGAGGCCAGCAAGGGCATCTGCTGCCCGGGGAGAATGCCGCCGGGCAGGTGTGTTTCTCGAATTAGATCATAACCACTGTAGACGGTTATGTCGCCGTACTGATCTGGAATGGATAGCAAAAGGCACAGGTCTGCCCGCAAAGAGCGGGCTACCGCGCCTGGAATGGCGCGCGTGACCTCATCCGCCTCGTCTCCGCTGGCCAACGCCAGCAAGGCTTCCAGTTGTTGCGCCTCAATTGCCAGGTGGGGAGGCTTGGTTTCGTCCGTCTGTTCGGCGGGGTGAGAGATTGGCACAGGATGGCGCTGAGGCAGAGCCAGGAGAATTGGGTAAGCCGCCATGTGTGCCAGGCGGATCACGCCGGCAAAATCGCCCGGAGGCAGAGGCAGATTGAGGTAAGCCAGATGCCCCCCCAGCAATAACCCCAGCGTGCCCAGGCCGAAGCCCCAAGCGCTTGGCTTACGCGCCAGCAAGAAGAAAACGCCTAACAGCAACAGGGCAAGCGCGGCAATTTCACCGATAAAATCAGGCCAGGAGCCATTATAGGAGAGGGCGTTGCCTTGCTCTATCCACCAGGTCAGTGTCAGCGCGGATAGGGTAATGATTAGCAGGCTGAGCAACCAGGTGGCGGCGTCAGCCAGTTTATGTGGCTCAGGGAAAATCCACAGCCAGGTGATTATCGTTAAACTCAACAGGTTGACAGAGCGATCCAAAGGTGGCAGAAGCAGATGTTCGTTCAGCAAACCCTGCCAGGCAATGCCAGCCATGATGAACATTCCCAAGCGCAAGAGCAGCAGGAGACTCAACCCGATGGCCGTACGCCGGTTTTGGGGTAGGGAGTTCTCGCGCCAGTTGTGATAGGCGGCCTGCAAAGCCCCAACTAGCGAGAAGGCTAATACCAGATGGTAGGTTAGGTTTCCAGGGGGAGTGGTGACCAGGTTAATCAATTCTTGAAGAAAGACGTTCATATCCACCTCGATCAGGCTGATTATAGCATGGGGTGAGGCGAAAGATGAGAAAATTATAAAAGAGCAAGGTTGACAAAAGCCTGATTCAGAGTAAAATTAGGCGCGCAAGCCGAAGTGGCGGAACTTGGCAGACGCGCTACGTTCAGGGCGTAGTGGGCTTACGCCCGTGTGGGTTCAAATCCCACCTTCGGCATGGATGTTGCAACATCTCCCTCACCTGTTTCAGGTAGGGAGATGTTGCTTAAATCACTTGCAACCTAAGCCAGCCTGCGGTAAGATGAAAGTATGAAGCCGCCGAACTTCAGTTGGAAATACGCTCTGATCATCATCGGGTTAGTTGTCCTGGCCTCATTAGGGGTGGATTTCAATCGGCGGATGGTGCGCCTGCGCCAATTAAGCGAGCAGAAAGAGCGGGTGGCAGCTCAACTGGAGGGATTGAAACAGACCCAGACCTATTTGGAAACCCAGATTGCTTATGCTACCTCAGAGGCGGCAGTGGTGCGCTGGGCCTACGAAGAAGGGAAGATGATTCGACCTGGCGATAATCCGATTGTGCCCTTACCCCCCGCCAATAGCACTCCCCAGCCGACTGCAACCCCTGTTGTCACCCCGCCAGTGGTGAGCAACTGGCAGGTGTGGCTGTGGTTGTTTATGGATGTGAAACCCGACAGTCGTTAGATACCCATTTAAAAAGTTAGACGCAAACCAGGAAGGTGCTATGGTCGAAAACAAACGGCGCATCGTCTACATCGAAGATGAAGAAGAGATGATTGACCTGGTGCGGCTAATTTTGAGTCGCAAGGGGTTTGAGGTGGTGGGCGCCAGCGGAGGGCGAAAGGGGCTGGAGTTGGTGCGCCAGTTGCGTCCCGACCTGGTGCTCCTGGATTTGATGATGCCGGATATGGACGGATGGGATGTCTATCAACAGATGAGAGCCGATGAAGCCACGCGTGGGATACCGGTTATTGTGATCACCGCCAAAGCTCAGAGCATAGATAAGGTTTTGGGGTTGCATATTGCCAAGGTGGACGCCTATATCTCCAAACCTTTCAGCCCACAAGACCTGGTGGAAAGCGTCGAAAGGGTACTGGCGTAAATCAAGGCGCAATTGGCAATTAGGCATTTGGGTTGAAAGTTTAATGCGCCGCGTGCTGATTCGTAATCTTAGTCGGGGCAGTGCTCAACCCGTACAAGCAATTTATTGCGCCTCTTTTCTATGTCGCCTGCGCGGCTTCACCTTCCGCCGCGCCCTGGGGGATGCAGCGCTATTGCTGGTTCAAGCCCAAGACAGCCGCCTGGAGTCTGCCATCCACATGCTTGGCGTTTGGGTTGATTTAGGCGTGGTCTGGATCAACAGCCAGGGAATTGTGGTAGACTCCTGCCTGGCGCGACGTTGGCGGCCATTTTATCTGCCACGGCAGCCGGCACGTTATGTGTTAGAGATGGCTCCTGAGCGCCTGAACCTTTTTCAGATCGGAGACCAAGTCGCCATTGAAGAAATGTAGGCATCACTTTGAGGCAAACTTGAGCGGATGCATTAGCCGGTTAGCGCGCTTGATCCTGGGATTGGGGTTCGTGGTGGTAATGTTACAGCCGGCGGGTTGGGTAGATGCCCAGGGAGAACAACCTGAGGGGGCTTTTTATGTCGTTCAGGAGGGAGACACGCTGGGCGAAATTGCGCGGCGCTTTCGGGTCTCGGTGCAGGATTTGATTCGGACGAACAATATCCGCGACCCCAATTTGCTCTCAGCCGGGGCCAGGCTGGTAATTCCAGGCCTGGAAGGCATCGAAGGTGAATTGACCACGGTGCCCGTGCCCTTTGGCGAAACGCTGCGCAGCCTCAGCCGCAGGTACCAGGTGTCGGAGGACATGCTGGCGCGTTTAAACCACCTGGTGAGCCCACAGGAATTATATGTCGGGTTTAACCTGGTGTTGCCGGCTGAGAGGGCGAGCCTGCCCAAAGTGCGCCGCCTTTTGCTGGCGCCGGGTCAATCTCTGCTGGAACTGGCGGCTTTGGGTGGGGTTAACCCTTGGGCGCTAGTGCAGACCAATGGCTTACGCAGCCTGAACGAGGCTATTCCTGGTGAGACCTTGCTGCTACCGGCGGACGCCGCGGTTGAGAGCTATGGCCCGGCAGCTCTGCCAGGGGCTATCTTGGCGGTGGAAATCCGGCCTCTGCCTTTTAGGCAGGGTAAGACGGCGGTCATCGCTGTTTCGGCTGCGGCAGAGATGACCTTGCAGGGGGCTTTCATAGATCGGGAGGTCCACTATTTCCCCGATGGAGCAGGGAGGTACGTCGCCTTGCTAGGGGTGCACGCCATGGCGGAGCCCGGTTTTTACCCCCTGACGCTACAGGGAACTCTGGCCGATGGCAGACCTTTTGCTTTCACCCAGAGGGTGGGGGTAGGCGCAGTGAATTATCCCTATGATCGCCCCTTGCAGGTGGACGCTGAGACGATAGACCCGACGGTCACTGGCCCTGAAGACGAACTCTGGACAACCCTGATGGTAAAAGCCACCCCCCAACGACAGTGGGAGGGGATTTTCCATCTGCCTTCGACCTTGCCTGAGGCTTATTGCCTGGAGACCAACGACTGTTGGAGTTCGCGCTTTGGCAATCGCCGTTCGTATAATGGCAGCCCCTATAACTATTACCACACGGGCCTGGATATTGTGGGGAAGATAGGCGCCGACATCCTGGCGCCCGCGCCGGGCGTGGTGGTCTTTGCCGGGCCGCTCACAGTGCGCGGCAATGCCACCGTGATAGATCATGGCTGGGGGGTTTATAGCGCCTATTTGCATCAATCGGAGATTCTGGTGCAGGTAGGCGAGCGCGTTGAGACAGGCCAGGTGATCGGCCGGGTGGGCAACAGTGGCCGCGTCGAAGGGCCTCATTTACACTGGGAAGTGTGGGTGGGTGGCGTGGCGGTAGATCCCCTGGACTGGCTTAAACAAGCCTATCCCTAGGCGTTGAGTGGGCTTAGGCCAGGCGATGCCCAGCCTCGGCTTCGGGCTCTTCGCGCAGTAACTGCACCGCATGGGGTAACACCGGGAGCACCACTTGCAGGTTTTCGACCGCGCCGCGGGGGCTGCCGGGCAAGTTGATGATCAGCGTCCTGCCGCGGATGACGGCGGTAGCACGGGAAAGCATGGCATGTGGAGTGACCCGCAGGCTGGCGGCGCGCATGGCTTCGGCGATGCCCGGCGCCAGGCGTTGGGCTACGCTCAGGGTGGCCTCTGGGGTGACATCGCGCGGGCTAAAGCCCGTACCCCCACTGGTCAGGATCACGTCCATCTCGCCTGAGTCAGCCCAGTTAGCCAGAGTATGCTGCAAGCGAGCTAGATCGTCAGGTTCGATGGCCTTGCGCGCAACCGTCCAACCTTGCAGGGTCACCACTTCTTCCAGGGCAGGACCAGAGGCGTCCGCTCGTTCGCCCCGCCATGAGCGATCGGAGACGGTTAGGATACCTACACGTATATTCATGGCGCTACTCCAGGTCTTTCGCCAATATGTATAACTGCATGACTTCCCAGCCGCGGTGGGTGTAAAAGTCCAGAGCGTCAAGGTTGTCGCGCGTCACCAGTAGGTAAGCGCGCAGGCAACCCTTAGCCTTCAGCCGCCGTTCCACCTCGTCCATGAGAGCGGTGCCAAGCCCTTGCTGACGGTGCTCGGGGGCGACTGCCAGGTGGTAAATCAGGCCACGTCGTCCGTCGAAGCCGCCGATGACGCTGCCAACCACCTGCCCATCCACCTCGGCCACCAGGAATAAATCGGGATCGCGCTGCAATTTTTTCTGGATTTCCTGAGGCGTATCTGAGCGCCCCAGGTGTACTCCAGGTCCAGCATTTTGCCACAATTGGGCGACTGCCGCATAGTCTTCAGGGTAGCGAAAGGGCCGCAAGCGGTAGCGCTTATTCAGCGCCGCGGTCGTTTTCTTGGCCGACCAATTTTTCCCAAGGTCCATGGATGCCATCCTCAGTGACACCGAAGTAGTAGCGATAGCCTTCGGGCGTACGCTGCACCAGATCGTAGCGCAGGCTTTTGCCTTGACGGTAGCGATGCACCAGCCCCAGGTTGCCAATCCAATGGATGCCAGCCTGGGAAAGATCAGCGGGATAGCGAGAAAAGCGGGTGATCGCATAATGCCACAAGCGCCGGGCGGAAGATTGGGTGACGTTTTTCACCACGTTGCCGTTGCGCAGATCGCGTAAAGTGTAGTAGCGGGCGCCTTCTCGTTCTTCTACCTCGACCACTTCCACTCCGGTGCGCGGCGGCTCCGGTTCGCTTTCGGATGGAATAACCTGGCTGAGGGTTTCTACTGCGGTGGGTGTGGTATCAGTCGGCACAGATGGAGCAAAATGCGCCTCCAGGCCGCGTTTGACCAGGCTGACGATCTCATCACGCACGGCCAGAGCGGTTTCGGCCTCAGAACGCACGTAGATTTTATTGTCATCCACGGCATAGGGAGGGTCATCGCCGCGAGGCACCAGGATGCGGATGATCTTTTTGCCCCCCGTTTCGTGTACATCCAGGGTGCATTGTAAGGGGGGGCTGATGCGGTTACTGATCTCCTTCTCCAACTGAGCGATGGCGTGTTCGGCATCGGGGACCCCGAGGATGGGTTTTTTAGGGTCAGCGCTGAGGCCAATATACAATGTGCCTCCATTGGTGTTGGCGAAGGCGCACACATCGGCGATGATGGCATAGCGTTTGCCGCCGCGCACGGTGAGGCTCTCATGGAAATCCTGGACGATGTTGGCGCCTTCTTCGCGGGCGGCGTGGATGAAATCGTACAGCGGTTCTTCTTTGTGGCGGTGTGGGCGGGTGCGGGCGAAGTCGTTACTGGTGAATAATTCCAGCAAAGCCTCAAAACTGAGTTCCGGCAAGAGCACATCGGTGGCGCGCTCGCCGACACCCAGGTTCTTCTTGCGCTGTGGGTCGGTGGTAAGGCGGTGAGCGTCTGAACCCTGAATGCAGTGCATGCGGCGCGGATATTCGGGCTTGGTGCCATTGAAAAAGGCGGCGGTGGTATGTCTGCCTTTTTGTTCCAGGTCGGTCACTTCCAGGGCGTGGAGATGAACATCTTGCGTATAGGCGATCTTGGTCTGACCGCCGAAAGCAAAACCGCGCATCGCCACCCCATTGCTGGAGTTGGCATGGGCCGCGATCACCAAACCACCCGCCTCGGCTATCATGCGATACGCGGTCAATACATCGGTCGAAGCGCCGATGGTGGCGCTTCCGTCGTCCAGTTGGTCGGAGGGAACGCGTAGGTCCAACAGGAGATGTTCAATCTCGCGCACGGGTTTGTCCGGCGAGAAGATTGCCAGAATATGGAAGCCGAAAGTTGCCGTGAATTCGAAGCCCGGCAGCACCAGCATTTTCTCCATCAGACGGCGATATTCGCGCAAGCGTGCCTGCTCTTCGGGCAACAGGCGATTCAGTTTCTCCAGCAAGGTAAGTTGCTGAATTTCTTCTTGTAGCCGACGATAACCGGCGACGGTGTTATGATCGGTCAAGGCGATGATGTCCAGGCCTCGATTTTCGGCTCTTTGGAGTATGTCTAGATAACTGACCTCGGGTTGTTGATAGTCGCTCGAGGCCGGCGTGTGAATGTGCAAGTCCATAGTGCGCCATTGCATAGCGGCGCGTGTGCGTTTCTTTCCCATATTATTTACTTTCCCACCAGACATGAAACCGAAATCATCATCATAATCTGTGAGGTTGCTCATGCCTGTAAATTTGAAATGTTGGGTTATCGTCCCATGAATTGTGGAAGAGTTAACCCATCTTGAGGAGGGCAGGCGCAACTATGATTCACCTGCCCGACTTACATGATCCTGTTGTTCCAGGGTCTTGCGTATCTTGCCCACCAGTTCTTCTGGCATATACGGTTTCAGGATGAAACCATCTGCCCCAGCCTGCTGACATTCGATCGCCAGTTCCATCCCAGATGACATTAGCACCGGCGTGGATTTCAACCGCTCATCCTGGCGTATCTGCCGAAGCAGGTCAAAACCGTTAAAGCCCCTGAGATAAACGTCCATAAGGACTAATTGGGGCTTCTCCTGGCGTAGGACATTCATAAGGTCATCCAGGCTGCCTTTGTTATCAGTTTTGGCCACCTGAAAGCCCTCCAACTCCAGCAGGGTCTGCAGAAGGGAGAGCATGGTGGCGTCGTCCTCAATCAGCATCACTTTAGGCATGAATGGGCTCTCTCGATATCTGCTCGGTTTTACGCCGCTTACGTCTGGTCTTAGGCGAGACATCTTCCAGGGCGGCTTGCAGGACCTCATCCACGGTTTCGACGAAGACAAAATTGAGTTCCTTGAGCACCTCTTCGGGCAGGTCTTCCAGGTCGGCCTCATTGCGCTTGGGGAGGATCACGGTTTTCAAGCCGCTACGGTGGGCTGCCAGCACCTTTTCCTTAATGCCCCCCACAGGCAAGACTTGCCCGCGCAGGGTGATTTCACCGCTCATGCCAACGTCTGGGCGCACCGGACGGCCACTCACCAGGGATACCAGAGCTGTAGCCATTGCCACGCCTGCAGATGGGCCATCCTTGGGTTGCGCGCCGGCCGGCACGTGCAAGTGGATGTCTGACTTCTCGAAGTATTTGGGGTCGAGGCCCAATGTTTCCGCCCGAGAGCGGACATAGGATAGTGCGGCTCGCGCCGATTCTTGCATGACATTGCCCACAGAACCGGTAATCTGAAAACCTTTGTTGCCCGGCATGCCGGTGGCTTCGATAAAGAGGATGTCACCGCCGACCGGCGTCCAGGCCAGCCCAATAGCCACGCCGGGGACGGAGGTGCGTTTGGCGATTTCTTCCGTGCCCCAAAATTTGGGTCGTCCCAGGAATTCCTCCACATTGTCAGGGGTGATTTCCACCCGCCCGTTATTCCCCTCGGCGATGCGGGTGACAACCTTGCGGCAGATGGAGCCGATCTCGCGTTCCAGGTTGCGCACGCCGGCTTCGCGCGTGTAAGAGCGAATGATTTTCTGCAGGGCGGGCACGGTAAATTGGATTTCTTCGGCGCGTAAGCCATTCTCTTTGATCTGGCGCGGGATCAGGTATTGTTGGGCGATGGCGACTTTTTCCCCTTCTGTGTAGCCTGAGAGGTGGATGACCTCCATACGATCTAGCAAGGGGCCGGGGATGGTCTCCACGGAATTGGCCGTGGTGATGAACATCACCTGGGAGAGGTCAAAGGCTACTTCCAGGTAGTGGTCGCGGAACTCGGAGTTTTGTTCTGGGTCCAACACCTCCAGGAGAGCCGAGGCGGGGTCGCCATGGAAGTCGAACACCAGTTTATCCACTTCGTCCAA
>JBBILY010000115.1:0-8589 GCA_037444705.1 Chloroflexota bacterium
CCTGGCTGTGTTTCGGGAAGCGTCTTGGGCGCTGTTCCTCATTTGTCTGGCTGGGACAAGTTTCCCCCTGTTTCCCAGGGTGATGGGTGGTAGCGCCCTGGTACGACCGCTTTCGTTATATCCACTGCTGGTGCTGCTGATCCTGGTTACGCTACCCTCTCTTTTCACCAGGCCAGCCCCTCCTACCCTGCGTGCCTTGCTCCCCTTCGTGTTGGTAGCAATGGCCAGTTCGGTGGTATCCACCTTGCGGGGTATTGAGCCCACGGGGAATTTTTCCCTGACGGGGCGAATGCTGCGCGCACTGGGCACCTTGGGCATCGGTGGTGCCATTTATGTCACGGTGGCGTCTCTACCTCGTTCTCCCGATGACCTGGGACGCGCCCTGTGCTGGCTTTATCTTGGCTTTGCGCTGGCTATGCTTTGGGGTTCATTACAGGCGGTCTATGTCATCCACTTTGATCAAGACTATTTCCACCTCCTAAATAAACTGCAATCTTACCTCTCCACCCGCAGGTTATTCATTAACCGCGCCTCCGGCATGACCTATGAGCCCAACTGGTTTGCTGAGCAACTCAGTTTCCTGCTCTTACCCTGGCTGTTGGGTTCACTGCTCTCGGGGTATAGTGCCTTCCGCTGGCGCTGGCACTGGGTGACCCTGGAGGGCGTGCTCCTGATATGGGCGGTGATCGTGTTGGTTTTTACCTTTTCCAGGGCGGGTCTGATGAACCTGTTTGTGTTGTTCGTTGTAGCCTTTCTCTTCTTCCTGCCTCAGCGCTCTGGGCGATCCAGCCCCTGGGGCTGGCTCAAACGCCTGGCGGCGCTCGGCTCAGTGGGGGCGATCGTCTTAGCCTTGATGTATGTTGCCGGCACCCGAAACCCCTTTTTCGCTCGCCTGTGGGATTATTGGCGTCAGGCTAAGAACGCCAATTTTAGCGATTACCTGGAATACCTGGGCTTTGGGGCGCGGCTGGTTTACAGTGAAGCCGCCTACAGGACTTATGAAGCCAATCCCATCCTGGGTGTGGGGCTGGGCAATTATGCCTTTTATTTCCCCGAGATGATGCCCGACCGCCCTCTGGCGGTTACCCCAGAATTGCTGCGGCTGCTCATCCCTGAAGGCAATCGTGGGCGGTTGATCACCCCTAAGGTTTTTTACTTTCGCCTCCTGGCTGAAACCGGCCTGGTTGGGTTGGCAGCCTTTGCGGCTTTTCTCATGGCTGTCTTGGGTTGCGCCTTGTTTTTATGGCGTGCAGACGATCCCCAGGCAAAATTTTGGGGTAGGGCGGGGTTACTTGGGTTGATTGTTTTTACTACCTCAGCCTTATCCTTCGATTCGTTTGCCATCCCAAACATGTG
Organism: Chloroflexota bacterium; assembly: GCA_037444705.1. Classification (GTDB taxonomy): domain Bacteria; phylum Chloroflexota; class Anaerolineae; order Anaerolineales; family UBA4823; genus DATCYX01. The sequence continues at coordinate 1,357 of JBBILY010000115.1, forward strand.
GGTGGTCTTTGGTTTGATCACCGCTGCCGCTTGGGTGTATACCCAACCGCAAGGAGGGCGAGGCGCGAATTGAGCAAGAATGCGTTGGGAATGGCAAGTCATAAACCCGAGTTCCATTCCGTGATACCTGTTGAGGCGCTATGAAACGACCCTGGATCATCCCTGTTGCTGTTTCAATCATCGTGTTTTGGTGTTGTGTATGCCTGTTGGCTGTTTCGGCGGTGGGCGTGGTGGCATTCTGGCGCGGCCAGTCTGCATCGCGGCCTGAGACGCCCTATTTCGCCCCGCTGGACACACCCACTCCTCCTCCAACACAGCCTTCGCGCACCCCCGCTTCACCCACCCGCACGCCATCTAAAAGCCCCTCGCTTGCAACGCCAGCCATCACCCCTACGGCTATCCTGGCGACTTCGAGCGTTGGTTGGGAGACTCTCAAAACCTTGAAAGACACCCTGGTCCCCATCAATGACCCGGCCGATCTGGCGCGGCGGTTGGAAGGCAAGGAAAACATCCCTGCCACACTGGAAGCGCCAGCCTCACCTTTGCGGGTTGGAGATCAGCAAACCTTCTGGGTTTCCAATACCGACACCAATGAGTACTTCCAAGTGAAAGCCACCTTGCAATACGTGACCGATCATACCTATTTCTGGATCGAGGACGGGGTTTCATTCAAAGAGCGGGAGTTGAAGGATCTGGCTGAAACCTTTGAGGAGCATATCTACCCCACCAACCGCGAATTTTTCGGCAGCGAGTGGTCGCCGGGGGTGGACGGTGATCCCCATCTCTATATTCTCTACGCCCGTGGTTTGGGTAGCGGCATTGCTGGTTACTTCTCGTCCGCGGATGAATATCACCCCGCCATTCAGGAATATTCAAACGCCCATGAGATGTTTGTCCTCAACGCTGATAACATCACCTTGAGCGAGGAATTCACCTACGGGGTTTTGGCTCATGAGTTCCAGCATATGATTCACTGGTATCGTGACCGCAACGAGGAAACCTGGCTTAACGAAGGCTTTTCGGACCTGGCAATGTTCTTGAACGGCTACGATATTGGGGGTCATGATTACGTTTATGTGCTAGACCCCGATCTCCAATTAAACGACTGGCCCACCGATCAGGACGAGACGACCCCCCATTATGGCGCGTCTTTTCTTTTTACCACTTATTTCCTTGACCGCTTTGGAGAAGCGGCCACTAAGGCTCTGGTGGCTGAAGCGGACAACGGATTGGATAGCATTGATAAAGTCCTGGCGGAATTGAACATCACTGATCCTTTCAATGGGAAGACCGTCACCGCCGATGATGTGGTGATGGACTGGTTGTTGACCTCCTACCTGCGGGATGGCAAAATTGCTGACGGGCGTTATACTTACCACAACTACCCCAACGCCCCCCGTGCCCTGGAAACCGAACGCCTGCGCACTTGTGGCGATGCCCAGCAAAGTCGTCAGGTGCATCAATATGGGGCAGATTACCTTCAGATTCGTTGTCAGGGAGATGTCACCCTGCATTTTGCTGGCGACACCCAGGTGGGGGTCTTGCCTGCCAACCCCCATTCAGGCATCTACGCCTTTTGGTCCAATAAGGGGGACGAATCCGATATGAGCCTCACCCAGACTTTTGATTTTTCGGGCGTTTCTGGTAGCCTCACCCTGTCTTACTGGACCTGGTACGACCTGGAGGAGGACTTCGATTATGTCTATTTGGAAGCCTCGCTGGACGGCAAAACATGGCAAATTCTCAAAACACCTTCGGGCACGGCTGAAGATCCCACTGGCGCCAACTATGGCTGGGGCTATAATGGGTTAAGCGGTGATGGTCCTCAGTGGATTCAAGAGCAGGTAGATCTCTCGCAGTTTGCCGGGCAGAAGGTGCAATTGCGCTTTGAATACATCACCGATGCAGCGGTGAATGGCGAGGGCTTCTTGCTGGATGATGTGGCGATCCACCAGATAAATTACTTTAGCGACTTTGAGAACGACGACGGCGGCTGGGAAGCACAGGGATTCGTGCGCATTGCCAACAGCCTGCCTCAGACCTTCCGCCTGGCTCTCATCCGCGACACCGGTCGGCAGATCACAGTGGAGCAGATAGCTCTGCGGCCTGACAACACAGCCGACATCCCCTTGAACTTTGGCTCGGGCCTGGATGAGGCGGTCCTGGTAGTCGTTGGCACGACGCGTTTCACTCGTCAGCAGGCTGGTTATCAGTTTTATTTCACCCCCTGACAGGTGGCGCGAAAGGTTCTGGTGAACGGCATGCACCGGATTTCGGGATAGGGTGTTCAGATGTTTAAGATAAGATCGGATATTGACCTGCGGAAAATCGGAATACTTGTGGTGGCGGGAAGCATTGCATTGGCCGTCATTTCCCCCTTCCTCTATCATCAGGTCAGTGGCTTATTAGAACTGTATTTCTCAAGGGACCACAAGATAACCGCGGAGGGAATGCGGGAACTCGCATTCACCTATTATTTTGGAGTCGCCTTGCTTCTCAGTGGTGGGGTTAGCCTTCTCAAGTTACGAGATGAATCTTGGCGCATTAGAATGAAACAAGCGTTTTTACTTGAGCCATTATTCCCCTATGCTACGATCAAGCCATCACCCAAGTTTACTCTAATTGTTTCATCCCTGAGTGGCTTGCTGCTGATTGTGAGTATGCGCCTGACACCCAAGTTCCCTGCAATCTATAACTTCTTATACGCTAAGGATCATGGTGTGCTCGATCTTTTTGTTCCAACGGCAATGACTATTGCCGCAATTTTATTAGGTGTTACCGTGTGGAAATTGCGAGAAGGGCACAATCCAATCAAAAGCCGCTCAATCCTGATGTTGGTTTATCTCCTCATGGCAGGCCTCTTCTTTGTTTATGCGGGTGAAGAAACAAGTTGGGGGCAAGATTTCTTTGGTTGGCAAACCCCTTCGATGTTCTCGGGCAATCTTGAGGGTCAGACCAACCTCCACAATTACTTCAACCCCTATTTCGATTACGGATATATAGCTCTCTCTGTGGTTCTGGTGATCGTCTTGATTTCGCTCTGGTTGGAGTTTGGTCAAAAGTGGCTTCCCTACGGCAGATTGTTCCTGCCACATCCCAGTTTAACCGGGTTGGGCTTGTTAATTGCCTTCGTCGCCCTCGTATGGTATAGGGAACAGGAACTTCTCGAAGAAATGAGGCAGTTTTTATCCTGTTTTATAGCCTGCGAATATTCACATGTTTTCGTTCAGGGAATTTGGCGACTGCGTTGTAAGCCGAGAAAAAAGGGGCCTTCGATCTTTTTTTAGATGTTGACCTCTGATGAACTCCAGCAGGGGAAACGGGAAGTTTGCCCTAAACCCATCCATTTAGCCACCTGGTCGAGGTTGAGCGCCACGCCCCATGCTGTATTTACCCGCGGCAGTCCTAATTCTGTCCTTCCCAAAAATTACGCCTTGATTGTCAGCCCTTATTCCTCACCTCGAGGAGCGGCGCGCAAGGACGCCAACTGCTGTTCCAACTCTGCCCGTCGTTGGGCAGCAGCCTTTCTAATCTCTTCTCTCAGGCGCGTGACCCGCTCCTGGATGCGCATGCGCAACTCTTCCCCTGAGGCGGGGGCCAACACCAAAGCCACGACCGCACCTACAACTGCGCCCGTGACGGCGCCACTGAGAAAACTGATCAGGCGTTTCATCTGCACCTCTCCTTCCTATCCGTCGATTTCGCCTATTTGGTGATATTATACAATACATAGGCATCTGTTCTTTTCTTTTGGCTGAAGTTTTGTGAGGAATACCGCTCTCGCTGACCAGAGAATCATGAGATGATTGATCCCTCGTTGCCCATCATAGATCTGCATCGCCACCTGGATGGCAGCCTACGCCTGGAGACCATTCTTGACCTGGGGCGCAAACACAATCTGCCCCTGCCCGCCTGGGATGTGGATGGCCTACGGCCCCATATTCAGGTGACTGAGCCACAGCCAGGGGTGATGGCTTTCATCGCCAAATTCAGGTGGATGACGGGTGTCCTGGTGAATTATGATGCCGTGCGCCGCGTGGCTTTTGAGAGTGTGGAGGACGCCTGGAGAGAGGGGTTGGACTATGTGGAACTGCGCTTCAGCCCCTGGTTCATGGCGCAACCGCACGGCTTGAACCCGGCAGGTGTGGTTGAAGCCGTGGTGGATGGGGTCAACGCGGCTGCGCGCAGCCTGGATTTTCCGGTCAAACTGATTGGCATCCTCAGCCGCACCTATGGTGCAGAGATTGCCTGGAAGGAGTTGCAGGCCTTGTTCACCCAGCGTGAGCATCTGGTGGCACTGGACCTGGCAGGGGACGAAGCCAACTTCCCGGGTGATTTGTTTGTGGAACATCTGCGCGCCGCGCGTGAAGCCGGCTGGAAGATCACCGCCCACGCGGGAGAGGCGGCCGGGCCTGAAAGTATCTGGCAGGCTATCCACGACCTGGGAGCTATCCGTCTGGGGCATGCCGTGCGCGCTATCCAAGACCCAGCCTTGCTGGACTACCTGGCGGAGCACCGTATCGGCGTCGAAGCCAACCTGACCAGCAATGTGCAGACCAGCACTGTGGCGGATTACGCCAGCCACCCTTTGCGCCACTTTCTTGATCGTGGTATCCTGGCCACCATTAATACCGATGATCCGGGTATCAGTAATGTCACTTTGGCTTATGAGTATCAGGTCGCCGCGCCAGCCGCCGGCCTGACCTCGGAGCAAATTCGCCAGGCTCAGCGCAATGCCCTGGAAATTGCGTTTCTCAGCGAGGCCGAAAAGGCAACCCTGCAAGAGCACATCCGTCGGCGGCGTTCACTCGAACAACCGACGGACCCCAGGGACCATTGACCTTTCTTACATGAAAATGAAGAAGCATGCAAACAATTGTGGTAGACCTGAAAGCCAAAAAGGACGCCCTGCGTAACAATCGTTACTTTGCCGGCCTGGATGAGCAAATATTGGATGAACTGTGCCAGGGCACCCATTTGCGGCGCTTCGAGCGGGGTGAGATGTTGTTTTGGGAGGGGGATGACTGTGCTGGTTTGCATATCTTGCAGCGGGGCAGCGTGAAGTTATTTAAAACCTCCCCCCATGGGCGCGAATTGATCATCAAGGTCTTTGAAGAAGGGGAGACGTTCAACGAGGTGCCGGTCTTTGACCACGGCACAAACCCGGTTAATGTAGCTGCCCTGGAGGAGTGTGAAGTGTGGGTGATTGAGCCTGAGGTGATTCGGCGGGCATTGCGCAAACACCCGGAGATGAGTCAGGCGATTATCTTGAATTTAACCCAAAATCTGAGAATGCTGGTGGGGATGGTAGAAGAACTGTCTTTTTACCATATCACCAATCGTCTGGCACGGCTGCTCAGCCAGTTGCCCGAGGATCAATTGGGGCCAAGCGGTCAAGGCATCACTCAAGATCAACTGGCGGCTCGCCTGGGGACAGCCAGGGAAGTGGTGGCACGCTCTCTGCGCCAATTGGAGCGCAGCGGTGCTATCCGCGTGCGGCGTAGACAGATCGAAATCCTGGATGAGAGAGCGCTGCACCTGTGGGCAGGAGCGCCGTGTGAGTAGGGCTTGATTTTTTGGTAAATATAGATAAAATTACTTTAATTATTGCCTGTATTTACCCGGAAGCGTAGGGGTTTAGTGCCAGAAGGCGCGCCTCTCCCCATATGTATTTATCTCCTGGGACGATTTGAAGTCGCCCAAGGTGAACGAGTGCTGAAGTCTTCAGATTGGAGGCGGCACAAAGCTGCCGCGCTCTTTGGCCGTCTCGCTCTCGAACGGCGCTTGAGCAAAGATCAGGCGATAGACATGCTCTGGCGCGACCAGGATTCTGTCTCCGCTGCCAACAATCTCTATCGCACTATCCATGCGCTGCGTCAGACGCTGGATAACGCCTTAGGCGCTGGTTCTGCCAATGCCATCTTCGCCTTTGAAGATGGCGTTTTTATTCTTGATCATTCCATCTGGGTGGATGCGTACGAGTTCGAAAAACTTGCCTCCAACCGCAATTCTCCCATCGCATCTCTCCAATCTAGGGTTCCGCAGCTTGGATTTTGCGCTTGAAGGCGATATTGACCTGCACGGTTTCCTGGGGCTATCTGAGGCAGTGCGCCCGGGTTACCAGAACATTAAAGTGTCGTATCGTGTTAAGAGCGATGCACCGCGGGATAAGATTGAAGCGCTGTGCGATTACGTCCAGAAAACATCGCCGCTGCTGGATATCGTCCGCAACCCGGTGATGGTCTCGGTCTCGTTAGAAGATTGACAAAATTGGGCAGGAAGGGCGTCGGTCGCCCTTCCTGCCCAGATTGGGGAGGGAATGTGAGGGCTGTCAGTTCCCGCTGATGTGAAGGGCGGTTGGGCTACCCGCCGCCTGGACAGCCTTCAACTGAGCCTGGCGGGCCATATCTGTGGCTGCCGCCAAAATGCGCAAGGCTTCTTCAGGGTTGTGGAAACCCATGCTGTTTTCGGCGGCAATAAAATCCCAACGCAATTGGGCTTCGCGGTGCAGGTTGCGCGCTTCGGCCAGCAGGTTGGCGTCGGCGTTTGCAACCTTGGCTGCTGCCTCAATCGCCTGAATGGCGGCGACCAGGGCGTCCTCGGCTCGATCCATAGTCTGACGCACCTGTTTTTGAATCTCGGCCACCCGCGCGGTGACATAAGCCACATCCGTGTGGCAAGCGCCGCAGACCACCTCGGCATTGAGCAAGGGGCTCTTCACATCGTGGGTGGAAAACTTGGCTGCCCCGTCGCGCGTATAGGGCATATGACAGTCGGCGCACGCCACCCCAGCCTTATAATGCGTGCTATCGGCGGTGAAAAGTTCGTATTCAGGATGTTGCATTTTGATCATCGGCGCCCCAGATTGGGGATGATCCCAATCTTTAAAGTTCAGTTGAGCATAGTAGGCGGCGATGTCTTCGATGCGGGTGCCATTTTCCCAGGGGAAGGTGAGATATTTCCCCTCGCCGGCAAAGTAATATTCGACGTGGCAGTTGGCACACACTACCGTGCGCATTTCCTGGCGAGTGAAAGTGCGCCAGTCTTTGCCCTGCTCGGTTAGAGCTTCCTCCAGGGCGGGGTTGGTGACGATCAGGCGCATGGTATTGGCTTCGTGGCAGTTAGCGCAGCCAATGGGATGGGTAATCCTCTCGCCCAGTTGTTGAACAGGGGTATTGACAACAGACGCCAGCCCAAATACGGCCCCCAACCCGGGGCCACGACGGGTTTACA
>JBBILY010000115.1:8599-10150 GCA_037444705.1 Chloroflexota bacterium
CCAGGTCTTTGAACAGGGTCTTGTCGAACTGAGCCATGCCCATCTCAGCCCACAAGCGCGGGGCATCTGCGGTTTTACAGGAGTAACACGTGCCGGGTGTGGTTTCATTCACCCGTTTCGTGGCGCGCACATCGCTCAGGCTATTCAAGTGGCCGCGCTCCTCATTGTAATCCTTGCTAAAACTGTAGCCGGCGAAGAGGGTCTTCAGGCGCGGATCCTGTTCCAGTTTAGAGTAACTTTCCGAGCCGCCGTAGGTGGTACGGGCTTTGTTGGTCTCGGTGAGCAATAAGGTGGAGTACTGGTTGGGAAAATTCACGCCCCACTTCGACGAGTCCGGCTCTTTGTCGGCGATTGGGGTAATAGGAGTAATACCACGGGTTGGAGGCGGTTGGTTCTTGAGGTAGAGCAGCACCCCTACCAGGGCCGCTGCCAGGATGATGATGATCCCTGTGAGAATGGCGGTAAGGCTTGCTTGTTTCATGGATACTTCTCCTCGGTGTGTTGATAAGGCAAAAGGGAGATACCTCGTTCTCCATGGGCCACCGTACGATGGCAATCAAAGCAATAGCGGTCAAATTCCATGGGGCTATCCAGCAGATTGGCTACCGTCTCTGCGTGGCAGCGAATGCAGTTCTCTTGAATCACTTCCCTGGACGATTCTCGGGGGCGGATGGCAGGGGGGATATCCCCCAAAATGAAGGCTGAAACATGACGGAAGCCCGACTGCGCCTTGACCAGATACTTGGGGATCAGGGCATGCGGGGTATGGCAATCGTTGCAATTTGCCCATAGTTTATGTCCCCCATGATACCAACTCTCGTAGACCGCGTCCATCACGTGACAGTTGTTACATGTAGACGGGTTATTGCCCAGGTACGCGGTGAAGTCGGTAACGTAAAACCCGACGCCTAAAACCACCACCAGGGCGATCAGGCTGATCAAAAGGGGTAGTTTCATTGGCTCACCTCGGAGAAACCGTGTGCTGAGAGGGGGTTCTACCCATATCCAAGTTAATCATAACATGAGAGACATATAAGTATGTGATTTTTGTCACAAAACGAGATAAATGGAGTTTGTTTATCTAATATTAGCCATGTAAAAGCAGGTGGTCAACCGCCTGGTATGTTTGTTACCGTATCCCCCGAGTGACGGGCGGAGTCTGGGTTGTCTTTTGGAATGAATTCAGGGGAATTTATTCAAAGCCTTGAGATTGGCAGGGCAGCCTGACCCCACCGCAGGGAGGTTGAGTCGGCTGGGGGGTCAGGGTCGAGGGCCCCTGACCCCAGCGAGACACTTCGTGCCGATCACCCATTCCCCTTGCTGCTATCCCGTGAGTGTGACTAAGGTCTATTTTGAGAGTAGGGGCAGGTAGATGAATGATTGCCCCTCAAAGCCCACCACCTCCACCGGGGTTGTGCGCCAGGCGGCGCCGTCGCCCAGTTGACCGAAGGCGTTCCAGCCCCAACACTTGACCCCGCTGCCTGTGATCAGGGCGCAGGTGTGCGTTCCACCGGCGGCAATCGCCACTACTCCACTACTTAGTCCGCTCAC
>JBBILY010000116.1:0-10016 GCA_037444705.1 Chloroflexota bacterium
ATAATGACTGGCCCTATGTATGTGCCCCTAGGGGCTGTCAGAAGATTTATATCTCCGAGGTATCCCCATACCCAGGTGCCGGCGTACGCTGCTCCTGTAGGCAGGACAAACCCTGTGGGCAGCACACTGGCTTGAAACTCACGCATGTAAAGCCTTATCTCATCTGAACCGGCGATGATGGTTTCCATTGGGCCGCCGGCTACGCTCAAGAGCGGCAGCGCATCTACCCATTTCGGGATGGCTCCGCCAGGTAGAGGCGGGCTTTGAGCCGCTAAAGTCCGTCCCAGAAACCGCCCATGAGTTGCTAAGTAGAAAGCACCGCCCGCAGCAGCGCTAAATTTCAAGAATTCTCGGCGCGTGATCATCCCAAAACCCTCCTCGTCTTAATGCTGTTTGTACAAATCTGGAGGTTTAATGGGGAGGGATTACTCCCTCCCCATCGCACAATGATTTTACGGATTGGTTGTGATCGGAAACGGCGTAGCATTGACCCAGGCGGAAAAGATGATGGTGCCATTGTTCGCCCGGATGCGATAGTAATAGGACGTATTCCGACTAAGACCGGTTTGGGTAAGAGCGGTGGTGTTCGCCGCTACGGTTACCGTGTTTAGCCCACTTGTAAACTGAGCGTTGGTGGCACGTTGGATAGTGAAACCGGTTTCGTTATTTGAATTATCTGTCCAGGTGAGGATCACGGTGCGGTTATTACCGTTTCCATTCGGACCATTTACCGCTATGAAGTTGGATGGGGCTACTGGTACGCTAGGTACAACCACCTGGGCTGTGTTCGAGTACGCCGACTGACCTACAGCACTGGTTGCTGCCACGCGGTAGACATACGTCATCCCGGGTTGGATGCTGGCATCCACGAAACTGACGCTGCCAGTGTTGTTGCGCGCAGGGGCAACAGCGATCTGGACGAAAGTCACACCACCATCGTTTGAGCGTTGTACGATAAAACCGCTCTCGTTCGTAGCATTATCCGTCCAAGATAGGTTGACCTGAGGACCAGCCGCCAGTACCGCTGTTAGATTACTGGGCGCCTGGATCACTGCCACTGAGGCGGAGGCAGATTGGGCAGTAACGGTTGGGAATCCGCCACTGACAATTCCGTTGATCGCCGGATCTGCGTAATTCCAGGTATCACCGACTGTGTTTTGAGCAACCACCCGATAAGAATACACTGTTGTGTTCCAACGGAAGGTCGCATCAGTATAGGTACGCACGCCATGTGTATTCGGCTGACCCAGTGGAGAGGGGATGGTCGCCAGGTCCACCCAGGCACCTGTTCCTGCCCTCCTCTGTACCACAAACGCCGTCTCATTGATGGAATTGTCGTTCCAAACCAACGTCAAGCTGGCGCTATTGCCGCGTCCGCTCACCGACCATGCCAGGCCATCTGGCGGGTTGGGTGGTAGCGCCACCGAGACCGGCCGCATCATATCCATCTCTTCATGGCTTAAGATGTGACAATGGAAGACGTACTCCCAGCCGAAGTTGATATAGTGATTGTAGATGTCAATAGGCTCACCAGCCGGGTTGAAGGAATTCATTCCTAGACCCAGTTGACCCGCCAATGTTGCGCTGGCAATGGTTGCACCCTCAGCCATCATTGGGCTCAGCAAGCGAACGCTATTTGGCAACTCGAATGGTGTCGTCGGAATGATCGGTCTGAGGGCGACAATCGTGTCCTCGAGTGGGCTGATACGCACTGTATCTTTCCAACCGAGTTCATTAGCGTCGGGTGGGATGATGATGTTATCCCAAGTGACCCGATTGAGTAATTGAACATCGTATAAGTGGAAGTGAATCGGGTGCGTATCAACACCATTATGGGTAATCTTCCATATTTGAGTCCCATCGGCTGCGGAGGAGATCGGGGTCACTTTGACATCACCCCTGGGCAGGTTTGTCCCATCTATGATCTCCGTAGTTGGGCTGACAAATTGATACAAGATGACGTTCTGCAAGCCTGGGGTCGCCGGGACAGCCTCCAAACCAATGTTCGCTTGCATGCGGCCGAACTCGTCGAAGGATGAAGCGTTCATCTCATCGTGGAGGGCTTTCGGTTGAAGGGGGATTTGCATCTTGACATTTGGAGCCCTCAGCGTGTTGAACCCAAATAGGTCACCTCCTTGCTCCGAGATGCGGGCGAAGCCATCGCAGCGGGTGTTGGTGCTGCCAGGGGCGTTGCACCAACTGCTGGCAGCGAAGCTCGTACCATATGCTGAGTTATAAGCCGCCTGACCAACAATGATGGGATTTTGGCCAGATTCAAACACGCCCGAACCATCGGCTTTATGGCGGAAGGCTGCCTGCAGTGCTGTCAGGTTGAAAGCCGGAGCAGGAGCGCTGGCCGCGACCTTAACCTGCATGATCGTGCGAGTGTTAGGCCCGTATCCAGGCAGGATAGCCGGTGCGCCAACCGGGCTCAGATCCGGAGCACCAGTGTAGTAGTCATAACTAGGCACACGCGCCGGGAAGGCGGCTGGGACATCGTTGTAGAGAATCAGAGTCTTGCCAGCGTACTTTGAGAAATCAACAATTACGTCCGCTCGTTCGGCTGGTGCCAACAACAATGAGTGTTTGTCCACATTGCCAACGTCAAAACGGGTGGGATCTGTAATCCAGGTGATCGGTTGATTGGGAATAACCACTGGCGCTGGCAAGAAGCCACCCTCAGTGCCAATTTGGATCCAGTTTGGTCCTGCAGGGCTCCAGGTAGTGTCGGGTGTTGGGAAGACGACTGGATCGGTCTGCGCCGCTGCCAACTCAGCCGGATTCAAGGCCACCTCACTATCGGTCCCGGTCCTCGGATCAGCCACATACCATTGCAAATTCCAGAAGCGGTCATTGGCCGCGTTTAAGATACGCAAGCGGTAAGACTTCGGCTCCACGGTAAGCGTTGGATAGGCTGTGCCATTGACCACAGGGGTATCGTTGAACTGCTCCATCCCTACCGATATATTCGGCGTACCTGGGATTAGAGGTGGTTCGCAGAATGGATCGGTCTGGTACTGCCAGGTAGCTGGATCATCCAAATTACAGTTTGGATCGTAGTAAGGGTTGGCAATTGGCCCATACTTCGCGTCAGTTGCAGGCGGCCAGAACCACGGCCCATACATCCAACGGCCATATGCGCTCATGCCACCGGGGTCGCCGGGGTTCTGGGCGGGCATATAGACATGGTGATACCACAGATTGCCAAAACCACCCCAGCGGGTCTCATCCCAGGTTGGATCTTGTTCATAGAGCTGTCCGCTACGAGTTTGCGCATCTCCCTGTGGCACAAAGGTCTTATCCTGAATGATCAGCGGGATCTGATCCGCCGGGATGATCCCCTGGCTGATGAGTTTCTGTTCAGTAGCATCGGTGATGAGATAACCCGCTGCCTCGCCGGCATAGACATTCAGGCGGGTGATGCCCCAGGAGTGATCATGGTAGAACATTAGGCGAGCGCTCTGCTGGTTGGTGTAGTAGAAAGTCATACAACCGTCATTGGGGGCTGAGCAATCTGGCACACCCAGGTCCGGCCTAGACATGTCGGGTACAGGCTGTACACTTACACCTTGCGGCCACGGAGTATTCTCATTGGCTGGAGTAATCCATTGATGCGGCGTGCCATCGCTGATCCATGGGCTAATACCGCCATGCAAGTGCAGGGTGGCGCGATTATCTTTGAAGCACATGTCGCTCTTAGGATATTCGCTGCACATTGGGTTACGCACCTCGTCCATGACCGTCCCACCTGTGGTTGGCCTAGGGTCATAGGGCGCGTTCATATTGCCTTCGCCTGAACCCATCAACGTAGAATCTACAGGCAGGAACAAGTCGCCAGCCGCGCCGGTTGGCAGCAAGTTATAGAAAACAATTCTGACAGGCCGATCCTTCTGGGCAATGATCACCGGGCCCAGATAATGGGGGTCGTCCACCGCATATGCCTGAGAACCATCGGGCATCAAGGTTGGCACTGAGGTGCCATCGAGCAGATCGGTTTGCAATGCAACGTGCTTACTCCAGGCAGCGTTGGCTGGGGTTTCCAATTGTACATACTCACGCAGTAGCGTAGGCGGTAAATCGGAATGCATTTGTTCCCGATGTTGAACTACAGCAATCACATAATAGTCAGCGTCAACCGCGAACCCATTGGCTTTTGAAAAGGTGGTGGTATCAGGTACAGCGATCGGTATATGCTGGCCCAAGTTGTTGTCGGTACAATTTTCCCAACCAAGCGTTGGGTCACAAAGCACAGGTAACCCATCCTTGAATTTCTTAATACCACCCTGAGTAATGTATCCAGAGCCAGGGTTGGTGACCGTGATACTGGTGACAGCGCCAGCGTTCACCACAGCCGTTGCGGATGCTCCCGTTCCATTGGGATCATTGATGGTCACTGTTGGAATCGAAGTGTAGCCTTCTCCAAAGGAATCTAACTGGATGGATAGAATGCTCAGAGTCGCCGTCGCTTGAGCACCTGAGCCACCGTTATTAATTGGATCAAAAATGGTGCCATCGCGAATAACCACGTTAGGCGCCGATGAGTAGCCAGAGCCTGGATTGTCCACTACGATTTCCGCTATCCCACCCGATCCATCTTGTAAAAGCACAGCATGAGCGCTGGCTTTTACACCATCTGGAGCATCGGGTAGATCGAAATCGACCGTCGGGTTAGTATAGCCACTGCCCAGATTGGTCAGGGTGACTGAATCTACCCCGCCATAGGCGGTTGCCGTAGCCTCTACAGTCGCACCTCCCCCTGAGATCGTTACACTAGGGCTGATATAGCCAGCACCACCGTTAACGACATTGATGGCGACAACCACACCCGAGGTTGTAACCACTGCCTCGGCTGTGGCGCCAGTGCCACCTCCCGTGATATCGACGGTTGCCGTGGTGTAGCCAGACCCAGGGTTGGTAACCGTGATACCAGTCACGGCGCCATCTGCCCCGACAGAGGCGACTGCGCTAGCCCCTTGCCCATCGCCAACGATTTCCACAGCCACATCCGGCAGGGTAAACGGGCTATTAGCCCAGTTCGGATATGGGCCAAAGTAATGCGGCACCTTCGACTCATCGGTAGGGCTCATGGGCATAGCCTCTGCAGATCTACTCCCCGCCATGATTAAAGAGGCGATCACCAGCAATGGCAAGAGAGCGTTTAAGAGCTTATACTTGTTCATTTTTTCTCCTTTTGCTTACATTTACAGAATTCCACGGTAAGCGATCCTGTCCTCATCTCCCCGATTCCCACCTCCTATTGATTATGATTTGCCGCATCAATTTGACGCGCCTTTGTGCCAGATAGAAGACAACTGGCGCATGCATCTTTTCTCCATTGCAGTCGCCCTTCAATCCATTCATATTGCTCTCCCCACACTGCTTTCATGGATACAACCTTAGGTTGCTCGGACAGACCTTCTACGCCGGATTCGGAGATAATCTTTAACAGAAAGATGCCGTTGAGACCAAGGATATTGGTCATAGCCTCCCGCCTGGCGATCTCATTCAATTCAGTAGTCAAACAACGGCCGGTGTAATGTGTATAACAATGCAATATATGACCATAACGCAACCAACCCGGCTGATGGGTCTTCAGGAGTTCTAATACAGCCCCAAGCGCATCCCACACTCTAGACACCCGGCTAAACAAGCACACATCTTGAAGTGTTTCCTTGGCATCCAGGCTGAAGTGTTCTTTACGGCTCCCCTCTACGATCTTCGCCAATCGCCCCAGGAGCAACTGAAAGGTTTGCATACACCTTGGATAGGCTAAGAGCCACTGACGGAAATCACAAAGAGAGGTCGCTTCCATACCCCGATATCCAAGCGGTAGATGTAAGGCATACTTCCAATCCACTCTCGTCTCCAAGGCTTCTGTTGCCTGATCATCAGAAAGGCTCTCGATATACTGGAAGATTGTGACCACATAAAGCATGGCTAGCATGGGTTGAGAAAGATCTTCCCATCCGTTGGGTTTATTCAAGGATATTCCGCGAAATAGATCATTCATTCGATCGCCAACCATCAGATAAAAGTTGTCTTCCTCCAGGATGGCACGTGCTGCGTCTATCGTCTCTTGGGGGATGGGTGGAAAAACATTTCTATTCAAGGGTCATGTCCCCTTTTGGTAGCAGACTTCCCCTCCGCTGCCCAAAGTATTGGCATTTAACAACAGGCTATTTCACAGTCCAGCCGGGTGCTCTTAGGCGATAAAAGCCGAAACGCCTTACAAATCTGTAAGGTTAATATAGCGTTAATTGATTCGCCTGTAATCCGTAGAAACTGTGGGTTTTTCAGATTAAAAACTACGCCCAGGGAATGATTCTCCCCCAAGTTAAGCCCGTGCGTAGTTCGGGTTAAATCATGGTTAAATACGCGCGTAGCGATTAATCCATCAAGCCATGTTTTTCTGCAAAGGCAACCAGTTCGGCGCGATTTTTGACCCCCAGTTTACTAAATATGTTGGCGCGATGGCCTTCTACGGTGCGGGCACTGATAAACAACGTTTCAGCAATTTGTCGGGTGGTGTAACCACGGATAATGTATCGCATGACCTCTAATTCACGTCGTGTCAGTTTCTCAATCGCTCCTCTTTGGGAAAGTATGGTTGGGGAGATATCTTTCACCAGGAGATGCGTGATTGCGGGATGAATGTACATATAGCCTTGTGATACGGCGCGGATGGCAGCCATTAATTCTTCTTGAACAGCCCGTTTGATGATATAGCCCGACGCCCCTACCCGCATGGCCTCACGTAGCAGGCTTTCATCCTCATAAACACTGAGGATCAGCACATGAATTTGAGGAACTTTCTTCTTCAATTGGCGGGTTATCTCAATTCCATCCAGCCCTGGCATACCGATATCCAATAGCACCACATCAGGCGCCAACTCTTCCGCCAGGCGTAATGTTTGCTCTCCATTGGTTGCTTCCCCCACGACCTCCATCCCGGGTTCATCCTCAAGCAAAGCCCGCAACCCCGCCCGCATGACTCCGTGATCATCAGCGATTAAGATGCGTATGGACATCTGGTACCTCCACGATAATGGACGTCCCTTTTCCGGGAGCGCTTTCAAGGCTCAAACTACCCCCAAGCATTTCCGCCCGCTCACGCATACCGATCAGTCCCATACAATTAGCGCTGATCACCCGCTCAGGGTCCAAACCGATACCATCATCCTCGATAAAAACCTTCACCTTGCCCCAACCTCGTTCCAACAGGATACCTACATTACTGGCATGAGCATGGCGCACGACATTCGTAAGGGCCTCTTGCACAATACGATAGAGAGATGTTTCCACCTCGGGCGAGAGTCGTTTCCCTTTAAAGCCCACCGCCTTAAACTGCACAGAGAGTTGATCGGAATTTAACCTGCTGGCATATTGATCCAAAGCCACCACCAGACCCAGATGATCGAGGACAGCGGGGCGCAGGTCCATAGCCAAGCGATGTAACTCCTCTAACACATCATCCGTTGTCTCTTTTAAGTCATGTAATTCTTGACGGATATGCGCGGGACATCCTGCGGCTTGTTCTAGCCGCCCCAGCCTCATTTTCAAGGATGAAAGCACCTGGCCTGCTTCATCGTGCAATTCGCGGGCGATATGATAACGTTCGTTTTCCTGCACCTCCACCAATTTTCGCGCCAGAGATTGCAATTGCTCATTCCCCAAGCGAACCTGCTCGAACAAACGGGCGTTTTCAATAGCCACTTGTGACAAATCTACCATGGTTTCAACCCATTGAATTTGCATCAGGACATAGGGTTCGGGATTGGCCCTACCTAATTCCACGTACCCAATGACCTTCTCCCCCTCAGTGATGGGCACTAATAGCCAGAACAGAATCTGTGCCGCGGACTCTTGGCCCTCTTCAAATGAAGGAGCAAGTCCACCTGAGAATGAAAGGCTGCGGCGGTCAACCATCAATCGTCTCAGCACAGAATCGGATAAGTCGCCCGAAGAAAAAGAGGGCAACACGTCTAAATTGGCCCATTCCCCATAACCGCGAGCAATCCGGGTTAACGGATAATTGCTATCGAGTAAGACAACCCTGCAAATGTCCGAAGGGACAATACAGTTAATGTAGTCAAGCAGGGTGGTGATAACATGCTCTAGATCAAGTTTCTGGGAGAAAGCCTGCGCTGCGGCGCTCATCGTCTCGGCAGTCTGGCGGGCTCTCAATTCGGCTTCATATAACTGTGCATTCTGGATAGCTAACGCCGCGGGTGCTGCAAAAGATTGCAGGCGATCAACGACTTCTTGAGTAAAGGCGCCCTGGGTCTCACTATATAGATTGATAATACCTATGACACTTCCTTTGGCGATGAGAGGCACCGCCATAAAGGATGCAACCCACTCCAAACCTGAGATTGTCAGCCAATCAGGATAAGCATGAACTGCGTCAATCCACAGCGCTTGTTGTACCTGGCAAACATTTCGGAGCAATGGATTCACATCTAACGGCAGGATTTTCTCGCCGGTCTGTCTGCCTTGCAAATGATCTTCAAAACCCATCCATCCCACAAAATGTAAATTTTGCCCCTCGACAAGGGCGATTTCGGCTCCCGAAAACGGAATGATCTTGCGTATTTGTTCAAATATGGCATACAACACGCGCTCCAAATCGAGGCTGGTGTTGAGAGTGATAGTAGCCCGCGTCAAACTCTCAGCAAACTCACGTTGCCGCCGTTCCGCTTGAGATAGTTGGCGCAATTCATCGTTCTGCTTTGCCAATTGCAGCCTGGCCTTCACCCGTTCAGTGGCATCCACCAGGCTGAGTACCAGACCTTCCACCTCACCCAGATCAGTTTTAACCGGCTGCAGACTCCAATCCCAATAGGTCACGCCGCGCTCGGGAAACTCGGCATATTCAAAAGGTTTTTCAATCACCGAATACGGTTCCCCTGTCTTAACCACATGCTGAAAGATTGCCAGGTTTTCTTCATTCGGATACAGGTCGAAATGATTTTTCCCAAGGAAAAACTCTGGAGGGTGCCCTCCCGCGCGGGCATAAGCCTCATTCACTCGAATGAAATTAAAATCGCGGTCCATATAAGCGATCAGCGTATGGATGTTAAAAAAGAATTTTTCCAGAAGTTCGTTGGTGCGGAGGAGGGCTTTCTCCATCAATCTACGTCGGGTAATATCCTGATTGACGATAATTGCACCCTGCAGGTTGTCCTTCTCGTCCAGGATTGGCAGAGCGGAGTTAAGGATAATCTTATGTGTGTTATCGAACCCTTCAATCTCGATTTCCTCATTCAAGATGTTTTCTTTATGTTTAATCGCCCTAACTGCCGCCCACTCTTCAGGTTCAATGGGTTTTCCAGTATCCGACCACCAACCTTTATATTCTCCATATTGTTCTAAGCCCACATATCTAGCCCCGCCCCAGATCTGCTCGCTGGCTGGATTGCCTTGAATAATCTGGCCTTGTGCATCTGTGATCCATATGCCCACGGGCAAAATTTCTAACACCTTTTTCATTAAAGTCTCCCCCCGTTTCCGCTCCTCGATCTGTAGGAGCAGCAGGCGAAATACCAGATAATACATGATTGGAAAAATAATCACGATCATAATCATTGCATCGAGCAGGGTGTCTGCCCAGTAGGGCAAGGGAGTTAAATAATAGATCACAATCATCGCCACGATTTCGGCTAAAAATATAGCCACGATGGTGACGATAAACACACGTTGAGGCGATAGATGATCTGGATTTACAGGCTTGCCTTGTAAATGGAACCCCAATTTTTGCCATGTTCCATCAGGCTTCTTTTGGCCCGCAGGCAAACCTCCCCCTGCTGAATCGGTGCTTCTGGTTTTACTTTGGTCCATCTCTAATCCTTCACTTATACGGCGCTATGACCCATTGCAGTACCCAACCTCTACAATATGATCCCCTGGGCAATCTAATTTTCGCAAAAGAATTATATTTTGTCAATCGGCTGTTGTATTAGCAATCATGGCTTTCTCAAAGTCGCGAATTACTGGTGACAAGCAGGGCGAAAGCCTGG
>JBBILY010000117.1:0-9867 GCA_037444705.1 Chloroflexota bacterium
CAGGCCTGCTCTCTCCAACAATACGTTAATTCCTGTCACCCGCGCGGTTGCCGGATCGCCTGGGGCTAAGAGCCAGCGCCAGGCTACGCCGGTGACGATGAACGAGATGGACATGGGGAAAAGGAACAGGCTGCGGAAGAAGTTTTCCCCGCGAATGCCCCGATCCAGCAAGACCGCCAGGCCTAAGCCGAGGAAGATGCACGCCGCCAGGAAGAAAAGGGTGAAGACGACAGTGTTGCGGACGTCAATGAGGAAGCGGGTGTTGGTGAATAACTTAGCATAATTCACCAAGCCGGCCCAGGCAAGATTCGGGCGCAAGCCATCCCACTTGGAGAGGGAGACCCACACGGTCCAGCCAATGAAGGAATAGACAAATACGGCGATCGCCAGAATAGAGGGCGAAATCAAGAGAATAGAAAAAATGCGATCCCAATTCAACCAGCGCCGCATACGGAACTCCAGAGACAGATAGGCGCAGGCGTCTCGCCTGCGCCTATCGTTATACCACAGAAGTCACTACTTGCACACGCCCGCATCCTTGCAGGCCTGAGCCAGGCTGGCCTGGGCTTTAGCCACGTCACGATCGGTGACGAAGGCGGTCATCACATCATGGATCATCGTCACCCAGGATTCGGAGGCGGCGGCGCCATGAGCCAGGCTGGGGACGATGGCATCCTTAGCCCAATCCTGCATGGCCGTTTGTAGATAAGGGCCAAACAGGTTGGCATCGCAGTCGTTGCGAGCACAGATCGAGCCCTTGAGCGGGTTGAAGGCTTCCTGCCCTTCTTTGGAGCCGATCAGGCGCAACCACTCGCGCACCTGCTCTGGGTGTGGGGCACCCTTAGGCAGACCAAAGGTATCGGACAGGGCGATGAAGATGCCTTGGGTTCCGGGCGGCGAAGCCCAACCGGAATCCTTGAAGCCTTTGGCCAGGTTATCGGCATCCACCCAGTCGCCCATGATGGTCATGCCGGCTTTACCCTGGATGACCAGATCGTTGGCCTGATCCCAGGACAGGGCGGAGTGGTCGGCGTTGACGTAGTCCAGCATCTTAGCCATGTTCTCCAGGGCTTGCTTGACCTCCGGGCCGTTCCAGTCGGTCTCGCCGGTCCACAGGCCCTTGTATTTTTCAGCGCCCATGGTGCCAGCCAGCACGACTTCGAACAGGTGGGTGGAAGCCCAGATGCCGACATCGCCCAAAGCCAGGGGGGTAATGCCTTTGGCTTTCATGGCTTCGGCCAGGGTGAAGAACTCATCGAAAGTAGTTGGTGGTGTCCAACCGTTCTCCTCGAAGACTTTCTTGTTGTACCAGAGCACATTGGCGCGGTGAATGTTGACCGGCACGGACCAGTAGTGACCATCGTAGGAGATGATCTCCAGCACGCCGGGCGGGAAGACCTTATCCCAACCCTCTTCCTTGAAGAGATCATCCAGGGGCTCCATGTAGCCGGTGGTCACCCAGGTATCAATCAGTTCGTGCCCCATGTGCACCTGGAAGGAGTCTGGCGGGTCGCCACCCAGCATGCGGGCCTTCAGGGCGGGCTTGGCTTCGAAGCCAGCGCCGCCAGCCACGGTGGCGTTGATGATTTCGACATCCGGGAACTTGGCCTTGTACATATCGAACAACTTCAGCAACCCGGCCGCCTCACCGCCAGTGGTCCACCAGGAGAAAATCTCCAGTTTCTTCTCAACGGGGACAGGGGTTTCTGTCGGTTGGGGCGGTGTCGTAGGGCTGGGTTGAGGCGGTGCGGTCACTGCAGGCGCCTCGGTGGCTGGTGGCACTTCGGTGGGTGTGGGTGTGGCTGCGGGTCTGCAAGCCGAGAGCACAATGGCTGCCAGCATCAGCACAGCCAGCAAAGTGTAGGTGAAACGCTTGTGGGACATAACTCTCCTCCTGTAAAAAGCAAACTTAGGAATTTCCAATCAGTGGAGCCGGTAGGGAGACTTATAAGGATAGACCTCACCTCCTTTCGTGGTGCTTGTCCTCTTATCGCTGGATACTTTGTACGCCAGAGAGGCTGAGAGGCTTGGACAGGATGGCCTGTATCACCAGGGCTGTGGCGCCCATTGCGCCGGCATCTGGCCCAAAGGCTGAAAGGGCGAGGCGCGTATGTCTGCGGATGACGTCCAATGCCCGCTCTTCGACGACCTTTTTGACTGAAGGCAGGATAAATTTGCCGGCTTTGCTCAGGGCGCCTCCGATGACCACCATTTCTGGGTTAAAAATGTTGATTAAATTAGCGACACCCAGGCCCAGGGCTTCACCCGTTTCGCTCAATGCTCCCAGGGCCTCCTCGTCGCCGCTTTCGGCGGCTTGAATGATGGTGGCGAGGTTCAAAGGCAGGTTTTGTTGCTTTAAAATGCTGGTAATGGTGCTTTGTCGCCCCACCTCGAGGCGGGCGCGCACCCTTTCGATAAGTGAAGATTGGTTAGCCGAGTTCTCCCAGCAGCCCCAATTACCACAGCGGCAGGGTCGAGATTTATCAAACAAAATGCTGGTGTGGCCAATCTCCCCAGCCATACCATGAGCACCGCGATAGAGTTCGCCATTGAGAAATAGCCCTCCACCAACGCCGACGCCTGCCACGATGAAAAGGAAATGTCGTTCGTGGCGTGCAACCCCAAAGAGATGTTCACCCAACGCAGCCGCGTTGGCATCATTATCAATCCACACCGTTAGTCCCACGCGTTCAGAGAAAAGTTGGCGCAATGGGACATCGCGCCATTGCAGGTTGGGGGAAAATACCAGGCTGCCCATCTCTACGTCAACCATGCCCGGCAGAGAAATCCCCATCCCTAATGGCTGCATGCTGCAATCCTGAATTACAACGAGGGCTTCGTCAACCAAAGAGAAAGCCCGCCTCAGGACTTCGTCTTGCTGGGTGATCGAGTCCAGGGCTTCGTATTTGCGCCAAAGAATTTCCCCAACGAAGTTAGAGACCAGGATGGTAACGTAACCCACACCAAGTTCTAAGCCAATGGCACATCCAGCCCGAGGGTTCAGCCTGAGCAAAGTGCTGGGGCGACCTGTCTTTGAGGCAACCAGGCCCTCCTCATATACCAGGCCTCGGTTGAGCAATTCTTCGACCAGGCTAGAGACGGTAGATTTATTGAGACCAATGAGTTGAGCCAGCCGGGCGCGCGAGAGTGAACCGTCTCGATGAAGACGCTGTAGTACAGCGGCTAAATTCATCCCCCTGACCAGAGTAGTGCTCCCTTTCAAGGGTATAGACATACTCCTCCGTCTAATTTGTTGCGGACACCAACTAAATTTTAGCATAGAGGTGATCTACATGTCAAGATTACGCTTAAAATTAGCCGCGTTTAGCGGCTGATAGGCCATATTTTTTCATAAAATGCCCATTATTCACCCCTAACCAGCCTCGGAGGGGCCTATAATTTATCTGGGTATTAAACTATTTCACCGCTGAATTGCCCCTTGACGGGAGAGCAAATCCCTGATAATATTTCAACATCAAATTATTTAATGGTGAATAATATGCCCACCCATTATCAAGGCCCCCCAGAAGAGGTGCGCGCCCTGGACACTTTTATCAAGCTCACCCGTGCGACTGAGTCGCTGCTGGCACGCTTATCTCAGCGCGGCACCATGGGGGATCTGACGGTCAGCCAGTTTGGCGTGCTGGAGGCGCTCTATCATCTTGGCCCGATGTGCCAAACGGCTTTGGGTAATAAATTGCTTAAAAGCAGCGGTAATATCACCATGGTGATTGACAATCTGGAAAAACGTGGGCTGGTACGGCGTGTGCGCGATTCTGAAGATCGCCGTTTTATCAAAATTGTGCTCACTGAAGCGGGCAAGGAATTAATCGCCCGCCTGTTTCCACAACACCTGGCAGCGATAAAAGAAGAGATGAGCGTGTTGACTCCAGAAGAGCAGGAGACCCTGGCTCTTCTGTGTCGCAAACTTGGTAAACCTGAGGAGGTCAGAGAGGAAGTTACAAGCCAGGATTAAATTTTTTTACTCATATAGTTCAATATTAAAATAGTGAATGTGAAATTACCGCACATTAAACTTTACAACATGGAGGTAAAACATGGCTTGGAAAATTGATGCCCCCCATTCGCGCGTGGTTTTTTCCGTGCGCCATATGATGATCGCTCATGTCCATGGGCAGTTCGAAAAATTGGATGGGGTGGTTAATTTTAATCCAGACGACCCCGCCAGCACCACGGTGGATGTGCAGATTGATGCAGCCAGCATTACCACCCGCGAGCCTCAGCGCGATGCTCATCTGAAATCTCCCGATTTTCTGGATGTTGAGCGCTATCCGTATATCACGTTCAAAAGCAGACGGGTGGAGGTCGTTGACGGGGAGCATGCCCGCCTGATTGGTGATTTGACGATCCGCGATGTCACGCGTGAAGTCGTTCTGGATGTGGTATACAACGGCCTGGTCAAAAGCCCTTGGGGCACCAATGTCGCCGGTTTCTCTGCATCTACCCGTATAAACCGTAAAGATTGGGGTCTGACCTGGAATGTGCCCCTGGAAGCTGGCGGTTGGCTGGTAGGGGACATCATCAACATCAACATTGACGTCGAACTGGTGCAGCAGCCTGAAGGCGCAGCCGAGGTGGAGAAAGTTGAAGCCTGATCGGTTGCCTCCCTTTCGCATTCATCCCGCCACCTGGCCGGGGCATGTCCATCTCAACGTGGCCGATTTAGAAGGCCAGATTTCGTTCTATCAACGGGTGATTGGCCTGCAATTGCACTGGCGTGAGGATGATAGCGCAGGTTTAGGGGCCGGCGCGGCTGATCTGTTGCGTTTGAGCCGTCTGCCTGGGGGACGGCGCTATCGGGGTGTCAGCGGCTTGTACCATTTTGCCATCTTGCTGCCACAGCGGCGCCATCTGGCCCAGGTGATCGCTCGCCTTCTGGCACTGCGGGTGCGCAACTATCCGACTGACCATATCATGACCAAGTCCACCTATCTCGACGACCCGGAAGGCAACGGCATCGAGGTTTACGTAGAATCCCCGCAAGATGGGGTGTTTGTGATGCAGGAGGATGTGTTCTACGCCCGTAGGGCGGACGGCAGTTTAAGCGATGGACGGGAGGCGCTGGATCTTGAAGCCCTTTTTACAACCCTTGACCCTAACCAGCCTTTGGATGTTCCTCTCCCCAGGGAGACGCGAATAGGGCACGTCCACTTGCATGTGGCAAACCTGGAGCAGAGCTTGCACTTCTACCATGAACTCCTGGGCTTCGATCACATGGGGATGGCGCGCAACTTCCGCATGGGCATGGTCTCGGCGGGTGGTTATCACCACCATATTGGGTTTAACACCTGGCAGGGGGAGGGGGCACCCCCTCCCCCGCCGGATGCCCTGGGCCTGCGCTATTTCAGCATGCTGCTGCCAGATGTGGCGGCATGGGAACAGGTGCGGGAGCGGGTGGAACAGGTGGGCCTTGAACATGCTCTATTGCCGCAAGGGTTGTTCTTGCAAGATCCCTCGGGCAATAAACTGTTGCTGGCTGTGAATAAAGAAAGTGATGCCTGAAGTGCAAATGAAAGGAGTGCCTTATGTTGGAAAGCATTTTTTCACCTTATGACGATTGGGGGCTGCTGATATTGCGCCTGGCGATGGGGATTGTTTTCTTTGCCCATGGCTGGCCCAAGATCAACCCGAATTCGCCTTTTAAAGGCGTGGCTGGTTTTGCCGGTTTTCTTAAGCAGATGGGTATTCCCCTGCCCGGTTTCTTTGCTTGGGTGGTGGCCTTGCTTGAGACGGTAGGGGCGATATTGTTGGTGGTCGGTTTGGGCACGCGCATCCTGGCGCTTTTATTTGCAATTGACATGCTGGTAGCCACCCTGGTCGCCAAAATTCGTTTTATGAGAGTCCCTTTCATAGCACAGCAAACCACTGGTTGGGAGTTGGATTTCATGTTGCTGGCCGCCTCCCTGGCTCTGCTTTTCAGTGGCGCGGGTTCGATCGCTCTTGATCCTGTGCTGGGATTTTGAGCGAGCGCAGGTTTTTGTGAGATAATCAACAGGCATGGCGCAAGTATCCCCTGGCATGCCAGCCCCAGATTTTGAACTGAGCGATTTTAACGGTCAAAAGGTACGCCTTTCGGAGTTGCGCGGCAAGGTTATGCTCCTGGTCTTTAATCGCGGTTTTGCCTGACCATTCTGTCGCCGCCATATGGTGCAGTTGCGCCAGGATTACGCCGAGTTTGAAAAGCGGGGTGTGGTGATTCTGGTCATCGGCGCGGATGAGGCGAGGGCTTTTTCGCGCTTCTGGCAAGACCATCATCTGCCTTTTCGCGGCTTGCCAGATCCAACGCACGAAGTGCTTCGCCTCTACGGTCAGGAGGGCAACTGGCTGCGCTTGGGGCGCATGCCCGCCCAAATCATTGTGGATCATCTGGGGGTCATCCGCTTTGTCCACTACAGTGAAGCCATGTACGCTATCCCCAGCAATGCTGAATTGCTGGCCGTCATAGATAATCTGAGATAAACGCCTGGGGGTCAAAGCGACAATCTATCCCCTGGATTGATGAGACCTCTCCTTGACGTTTAACCTGTTATCCCTTAATATGGGCAGGGAAGAGCGGGGGTTTCTTGTTAATGGTCAAACGCCTAGCAGGAGCGGAAAGATATGGAACTGGGATTGGTTCGCAAGATAGATATAGATCGGGAGATGCAGCAGGCTTACCTGGATTACGCCATGAGCGTGATTGTTTCGCGGGCGTTGCCAGACGCCCGCGATGGCCTGAAACCGGTGCACCGCCGCATTTTATATGCCATGTACGATATGGGGTTACGCCCTGATACGCCGTACAAAAAGTCTGCCCGCATTGTCGGCGAAGTTTTGGGTAAGTATCACCCGCATGGGGATATGGCTGTTTATGAGGCCATGGCGCGCATGGCGCAGGATTTTTCCATGCGCCTGCCCCTGGTGGATGGGCAGGGAAACTTTGGCAGTGTGGATGGTGATCCGCCGGCGGCCATGCGCTACACGGAAGCCCGCCTAGCGCCAGCGGCGATGCATATGCTGGCTGATATTCACAAAAATACTGTAGACTTTGAACCCAATTTTGACGACACGCTGAGAGAGCCGGCGGTGTTGCCTGCCGCCATCCCCAACTTGCTGGTCAATGGGGCAACCGGTATTGCGGTGGGCATGTCCACCAGCATCCCGCCGCACAATTTGGGGGAGGTGGTGGATGCCTTGCGGTTTATGCTGGAAAATTGGGAGCGTTTGGACGATATTGCCCTGGATGATCTGATGCGTTTCATTCAAGGCCCTGACTTCCCTACGGGCGGCATCCTCCTGCAAGGGGAGGGGGATGAAACCCTGGCCAGCGCCTATGGCTCCGGCCGCGGACAGGTGACTGTGCGGGCGCGCGCCCATGTAGAAGAGATGGAGCGCGGGCGTAGCCGCATCATCGTTACCGAATTGCCCTATATGACCAATAAAGCGGCTTTGATTGAGCGCATCGCTGAACTGGCACGGGAGGGAAAACTGGAAGGCTTAGCCGACTTACGCGATGAGTCTGACCGCCAGGGGATGCGCATCGTGATCGAATTGTCCAAAACCGCCGATGCGGAAAGTGTTTTGCGTGACCTGTACAAACACACGCCAATGCAGTCCACCTTTAGCATGATTATGCTGGCTTTGGTGGAGGGGGAGCCGCGTCTGCTCAGCCTGAAGCAAGCCTTGCGGGTCTATTTGGATCATCGCCTGGAAGTCGTGCGGCGGCGCAGCGAATATGATCTGGAAAAGGCGCGCCAGCGTGCCCACATCCTGGTGGGTTTGCGGATTGCCCTAAAGTTTCTGGACGAAGTTATCGAATTAATTCGCAAGGCTCCCGACGCCGAGACGGCGCGGACGCGGCTTATAAAACGCTTTAAATTGAGTGAAACCCAGGCTCAAGCCATCCTGGATATACAATTGCGTCGCCTGGCAGCCCTGGAACGGAAGAAGATCGAGGAAGAATATAAGGAGGTGCAGGCTCAAATCAAAGCGCTCGAGGCGTTGCTACGCTCTCCCAAGAAGATGCGCCAAGTGGTCGCGGATGAATTGCAAGAGGTTAAGGAGGCGTATGGCGATCGCAGGCATACTCAAATCGTCAACCTGAAAGAGGGGCAAGCGATAAAATCCTTACTCACTGTAGAAGCCCTGGCGCCAGAGAAAAAAGCCTGGGTGCTGATTAATCCAGAAGGATTGATCTCGCGCACGGCGGAGGATAAACTGCCGCGCTTGAGCGGCAGCGAGGCGCCGCTGATCTTGATCCAGGTGAACACGCGCGATACGCTGTATCTGGCGTGTGAGGATGGTGAGACAGCGGCTTTGCCCGTACACGCCGTCCCAGAGGCTGATAAGCCCTCTGCAGGCATAGCCTATTACAAAATCTCGGCGTTGAAACCTGAGTCGCGCCTGGTTGCGGCTTTTACCCTACCGCCAAAAGAGCAGCGCGCCGAAAATCGCTACCTGCTCACCGTCACGCGTCAGGGAATGATCAAGAAAACTCCCATCCAGGAACTGCCAGGGCCATCGGCTAATGCCTTTACCCTGGTCAAAGTGAATCGAGACGATCGTTTGGGCTGGGTGCATCTCACGGATGGGCAAGCCCAGTTGTTGTTGCTCACCGCTCTGGGCATGGCCATTCGCTTCAGCGAAGATGAGGTGCGTCCGATGGGCCTGGCGGCGGCCGGGGTGATGGGCATTAAACTGCAGGCTGGGGATGAGGTCGTGGGGGCTGAGGTGCTTCCCAAAGGGGGTGAAGCCTTTATGGTGGCTTCAGATGGCAGTGCCAAACGCGTAGCTCTGGCGCAGTTCCCCCTGCAGGGACGCTATGGCCAGGGCGTATTAGCCTGGAAATTGCCCACCAAGGTCCGGGCGGTGGGGCTGGCGGTAGGTAAAGGCACACAACAGGTCGCCTTGCATCTGGCGAAACTGGCGCCCAAAATGGTGCGCCTGGACGAAGCCCCCTTACAAGGTCGGGCTGCGCGCGGGAAGAATATCCTGGAATTGAAGGCAGGAGATTATGTGGTGCGCCTGACCGTCGCCCGCGAGGTGGAGCGCCCTGTGGCAGGTGAGCCCACAACCAGGCCCAGGCGCAAGAAACAAGAGCCAGCGGGCGCAAAGACTCAAGCCAAGACCTCAGCCAAAAAGGCGGCCAGGACCCCTGGTAAGTCAACCTCGAGCAGGCAGGCCGCCAGGAAGAGCACAAAGGGGTGAGGTGACGTTAGTCCACCCCGCCCACGTTATCCCTGCGGGGCTTCTTTTCAGCGCGTCACAGTGAAGAAAGAATAGTGATAGGCGATCTTACCGTTGATCAAGCCAAAGGTGTCGCTGCCGTTCGAGACTTTGCCAGCGCTGGAATTTGCCGTCCAGGTGAAGAAGCGGGAAGAACCGCTGCCAGAAAAGTTGGTCAGTGTGAAGGTGGCGTTGGGCAGGATTGAGGTAAAGAACGTCTGAAACCAATTGCGGATCTGATCGCTGCCTTGAATGGTGCGGGCAGCTGTGACATGCACGGCGTTAGGGTTATAGAGACTGACCACTTTATTGGGGTCGCGAGTGTTAAGGGCGGCAATGTATTGTTGAGTGATGTCCTGGGGTTGCGGTTGCCCTGACCAGGGGTAATCGCGGATGGCGTTCCACACCTCGGGCAGGTTGGTGCGGCAATTGGCCCACTCCCAGAAATTTGCTGCGCTCAGATTCAAACTTTGGGCTGTTTGCAGGAATTCCACCACATCGGCAGGGGTGGGCGCCCAGGAGCCGGCGATATAGGCTGAGCCGACCGGCACAATGGGGCGGAAGGGGGTTATGGCTTGAAATTCGCTCACCGAACGGCGCAATTGTTCTACCGGGTTATGGGCCGAAACCCAATACACCTGG
>JBBILY010000118.1:0-9736 GCA_037444705.1 Chloroflexota bacterium
CATTTTCTCGCACAAGGTGGGCAAAGCGCTCAATCCAGCCTGGTTTGAGACCAAAGATATCATCAGCGAACCAGATATGGTCTGGATGGTAGGTGTCTTTGAGCCATTTTAGTTCGGCGACTACGTTTTCAGGAGAACGATAGTTGTATCGCTGTCCCCAAATTGGTTTGGCGCACCAGTTGCAATGATAGGGGCAGCCACGCGTGGTGACCATATTGATCGAGTAATAGCCGTGGCGTTCGTGCCAGATTTTGCGGTAGCGTGGAACGTCCACCAAGTCCCAGGCTGGAAAGGGGAGTGCATCCAGGTTACGTATATCGGGCCGGCGGATAACCTCAAGGGTATTAGGTGAGACCAATCCAGGAATAACCTCCTGTGGCGCTGAGCGACCTTCAAGATGATCCAATAGTTCCTTCAACGTTTCTTCCCCCTCGCCCAACAGGACATAGTCTGATCCATTGGCGAGATACTTGTCGAAATGATCTGTGGCGTCTGCCCCGGAGACAATGACAATACAACCGCGCTCTTTTGCCATTTTTATCATGGTAAAAGCAGCCTGACGCATGCGTAACAGGCACATCTTGGAGAGGTAATTGAAATTGTCCTCAAAAAGTACAGCATATTTGGGTTTGTGAGCATCCAGGGATTCTGCCCATTCTTCTTCCGAGCTGGCTAACATGGCATCGAATAAGGCTACTTGATAGCCATGAGCGCGCAGGTAACTGGCAGCATATAGTGTTCCAAGAGGAGGATAGGGTTGCATCGCCTCCCACAACTTGGGGTCGAAACGTAAATAATAAGATTGGCCAAACAGGATGCTGGTCATACGGTCTCCATCATTAAACTTTGGTTTGCTAACAGAGAGTCCTCTAAACCTAAGCCAGCCAGCCTGGCTTTGTATAGTTCCTGGGTTCGTTTGCGATGGTGGTGGAAGTTGCCTTGACATATATCAGCAGTAAAAATGGTCTCTTCGCCAAAACCTGATTGCTGGGAGTGGCGGGCGATTTTTCGTTTCATTTCCCAATGCTCTAGATAATCACCTATGGAATTTCTTAGGATGTGTGATAGCCACATCTTTGGAGTTTTTAAGGTATCGCCAGGTGGCTCTATCACGAATGTAGGGCTGGATTGGGCATTTGGCAGAAAGTATTCCGTCCAGCGATTAGCCGCGCGCAAACGCCTGTACATATCAAAACCCGCGAGGGGAAGCATCTGACACAGTTCGCGCGCCGAATGCAGGTCGTGCCAGGGCCATTCGAGGGCTGTGTCGGAGATGATAATGTTAGGACAGATTGTGTCACCCATGAGATGTGTCAAGCGCCCGAGAGCAAGGACAAGGGCGCGTACCGTCCACACACGCCCACGAGAGGCGATCAGCATGTAATCAACATCAGCGCTTTTATCGCAATTACGGACCGCCAGAGATCCGGTCAGCCCTACCATATGGACAAAGGGGATGGCGCTGATAATTCGACCATACTGAAGCGCCCGAGCAAAGATAGGGCGGGAACGCGCTTCACGTTCTTTTCGTAATGAGACAACGTGAGAACGCTGCTTGAGAAAATAATAGCCGTCTAACTCCTCTACTCGGCCACGCAAGCGCTCCAGGGCTGGTGGTAAGTTGGTGAGTTGAGCCGGATAGGTTAGATAGCGATGCAATTCTTCGAGGCGTAGAGGGTAATCAAAGAGGTCAGAGTAAGCCAAGGTCTCGAGAATGGCGTGTTCCAGGGCTGGGTTTGAATGCATTGAGATTATCATCTTCTTGAAGATTTGAGCGTAAAATGAGCTGAAATGGCTTGAGCCAGGGTTAGTCCGGAGACGAAAAGCAATCCCAGGCTGAAAATGCCAGCATAGATTGCGATTAAATAATTGCCTAGTTGAAATGCCAGCCAAGTGGTGATCAGGTTGAAAGCACCCAGCAGGATTTCGCCCATTACCAACCCATCCAGACGAAGGGAGTAATGCTGTCTATCCCAGACCCGTCTGACGTGGGTGATGCCATACTTGGGTGTGCGTTCAAAAATTGCCTTACGGCGCGTGATAATTTGTAGCGCAGCGCGCAAAGTGTTGACCATCATCCCCGCGCCCAATACCGTCATAAACAGGATAACCGGCAGATAAAGAAGCCAACGCCTCCCCAGCGCCTGTTGTGCCACAATAAAGTAAATAGTAGGTGCCAAGGCAGTGAAGTTCAAGAGCACAGCAATGCCAAAGAGATTTACCAGACCCGGGTAGTGGAGCGATAAAAGCAACACAAGAGGATAGAGAAGAGCCAGGGCAAAAAGCAATAAGTGTACGCCATAACCGCTGAGATGCAGCAATGCTTCCAGCCGGCAAGGTAGAGAAGCCTTTGAACGCCAGACCAGAGGTGCAAAGCGGAGGGCGCATTCCAGGCTGCCACGCGCCCAACGGTGTTGCTGGCGGCGATAGGCTGCGATGCTCACAGGTAGTTCGGCAGGGGCCTCGATTTCACCCGCGTAGCGGGCTGTCCAACCCCGTAGAAACGCCCGGTAAGAGAGATCCAAATCCTCGGTTAGGGTTTCGGCTTTCCATCCCCCAGCATCCAGGATGGCGGATTTGCGCCATACGCCTGCTGTGCCATTGAAATTGAACCAGTAACCCAGATGGGCACGCGCCAGTTGCTCAACTGCAAAGTGGGCATCTATTGAGAGGGATTGCAGAAAGGTGAGCAGAGAATAATAGCGGTTGAGATGCCCCCAACGGGCTTGAACAAAAGCCACATTATCTTTATCAAAGTAAGGCAAGATACGCTTTAGAAAATCCGGCTTTGGCAAGAAATCCACATCGAAGATGGCAATGAACTCACCCTGCGCTCGGGCTAAAGCCTCACCCAAAGCGCCGGCCTTGAATCCTTGGCGGTTGGAACGATGGAGGTGGTTGACATTTAACCCTTGGGCGCGCAGACGTGCCACTGTCTCGGCCACTTGCTGCTGTGTGTCGTCGGTCGAATCGTCCAGAACCTGGATTTCGAGTAATTCAGGCGGATAGTCAAGCGCAGCCGCAGCCTCGATTGAACGGGTGGCGACGAAGCGTTCGTTGTAAATGGGAAGTTGCACCGTAACCGCCGGCAGGCGATCCAGGGGATTCTTGGGCGGGTTAGTGAGAATGCCACGCCGCTTCCAGGCCTGCCAGGCAAGATAAAGGAAGTTCAGTCCATAAACAAACAAGGCTGTGACCACCAGAAAATAGATGATGGCGATAGGTGCAAAGAACGAATCAAGCCAGTTCACGTTTCTCCAAGGCCATGTTCCAGAGACCCCAGGCCATCCACTGCCAGATGCGTCCGGGTACTAACAACCATGTGTAATAGTCGAATAGTCCTACAATAGCGATAGCAAATAGTACCGCTATGGTCGTGACCAGAAGAGGATTGCTCTGGGTATGTTCTTTATGAGATAGAAAAACGAACCATGGCGTTGTGAGGAGCAGAAAATAAAACACGGCACCAAAAATCCCGGTTTCCATGGCAGCAACGAGCAGTGTAAAGTGAGGAGGCTGATAATCGCTGGGAAATTGTGGGTAGCGCTCCTTCAGCGCCAGGGGAGAAGCGCCAAGCCCTACACCGCTCAAGGCATGATCGGCAAAGATGCGGTTGGCTGCGGAATTGATTATTGCCCTTTCACCCAGGGCTTGATTTTCTACTGTGGGTTTCGTGAAAGATCCGCCTGCATTGAAGCGCACTCCGAAGTAAGAACGGTTGATCCAGATAAAAGGTGTCAGTGCCATCAGGCTGATCGCCGCCAGTATCCAGATAGGCTTGAGGCGCCTCCAACCCTGTCCTGCAATGACCATCGTGAGCATTAATCCAGCCCCACCTAGCAGAGCCAACCATGCTGAGCGTGAGAATGTTGTCCCCAGAGCGAGCAAACCTAATACAAAAATCATCCCCGTTAAAGTTCGTATCTTTGAGCGCTGCGCGAGCCATTTAGGTGAGAGTAGATAGACCTCTCCCTCAGGTAAGAAGGTGCTCATTAATAAAATCATCCCGAAAGCCAGGCATCCGCCCAGGATGTTGGGGTGATCGCTCAAACCATAAGCGCGCAGGAAGCGCACCTCGTTGGCTGCGACGATGCTTACCCCAGACCAGGCAGGCTCCAGGGCATATTCACCTAAGGCGCGCAAACCTAAATCTCTTTGCAATAGGGACTGTCCAATGGCAATGATAGATTGACTGAGCACTTGCAGGCTGACAGGGAAAACGAACCAGGTGAATGAAGAAATTTCATTGAGGATGAAGAGATAAAAGAAGAACAGTAGCACCAGTCGTATAGCATGACAAGTGGAGAGCAAAGCATCACGGCTATTGAAGATAGAAATCCAACCCATAACCATCAGTCCAACCAGGGGCAGACTAATGTGGCTTTTCCCAAATTTCGCCTGACGGCCATGAAATATCAGGGATATGCCCCAAAACAACAGAGTAGCCAGCATGGTGATATCGGGGGCAAAAAGGAGAAAATCTGTGTAGTCGCCATATACAGGTGGATTGGGGCGCGACACGAGGACGACGCGCCATCGGATTGGCGCCAGAATAATCGTCAGTGCAAAAGCCATTCGCGCCAGGAAGGTAAAGATCGCCATAATATATGGACAAATTAGATAGGTTTTTGCAATATAATACGTTTGCTATGTCCCTTCGGATTGCTATCAACGGGCGCTATTCTCTGCGGCGAGTGACAGGTGTGGAGCGCTACGCCTCAGAAATCTCGAAGCGGCTGGGTGAGGTGGCACGCCTTATCGTCCCAACCCGAGCCTTGGGGTTGATCAGTGGTCATATCTGGGAGCAGATGATTTTGCCATTCCGTATGCGGCGCGGAGAAATCTTATGGTCCCCTGCCAACGCTGGCCCCTGGGGGGTTTCTAGACAGGTGGTTACCCTGCATGATGCCAGCGTGTTCGATCACCCTGAATGGTTCCAGCCTGCCTTTGCAAGGTGGACGCGCCTTTCATGGCGCCTACTGGCGAAAAGAGTGAGGGTTATTATCACGGTCTCAAATTTTTCGTGTCAGCGGTTGATGCGCTATCTTCGTTTGACTCGAAGCAAAATCAGGGTTATCCCAAACGGCGTTGGGAAACCGTTCGAACCACAATCCCCCACGGCAATCAATAGGGTCAAAACAAAATACGGTTTACTTCAACCTTATTTTCTCTTCGTCGGCACGTACGAACCGCGCAAAAATCTGGCCACGTTATTCAAGGCTTGGGAGATCTTTCAAGCCAGACGTTCTGGTTTCAATCTGGTTCTGGTTGGTGCAGGAGGCAGGGTTTTTGCCCGGGAGAGGTGGCAGGTTTGGCCGGCGCGTTCTCTAGGTTATCTTCCCGATCAGGATTTGCCCGCCATTTATGCGGGCGGAATCGCGCTGGTGATGCCATCGTTATATGAAGGGTTTGAATTAACCACCCTTGAAGCCATGGCGTGTGGCACCCCGGTTATCGCTTCAAACACTACCTCTTTCCCGGAAGTGGTTGGCGAAGCCGCTCTATTGGTTAACCCCTTGTGTGCCGAGGAGATAGCCGAAGCCATGTGCCGTGTTGTTGATGACCCCTCATTGGTTGCGGCATTGCGAGAAAGCGCTCTGGAACGTGCGGCGCTGTTCACCTGGGACAGAGCGGCACACCAGACCCTGGCTGTGTTGGAGGAAGCCTTTAATGAGGCTAGCAATCGTCCATGAGTGGTTGAATGTATTCGGTGGAGCAGAGCGCCTGCTTGCCGAAATCCTTTGTCTGTTTCCTCAGGCTCAGGTTTTCGCCCTGATCCACAACTCCAGGAATCTGCTCGGAACACCCATGGAAGAACATGAGGTTAAAACCTCCTTTTTACAAAAGGTGCCGCGTGTTGAGAATCTCTACCGTTTGCTATTACCCTTCATGCCTGTGGCCATCGAGCGCTTAAATGTGGGTGGGTATCCCCTGGTTTTGTCCATCTCCCATGCAGTGGCGCATGGGGTCAAGACCTCGAAGGATCAGGTACACATTTCATATATCTGTACACCCATGCGCTATGCCTGGCATTTACAGGATGATTACATCCACTTGCATCATTTGGAAAAGCCCCCTGTTAATAGCCTCGTGCGACTAATGCTCAGTCTGCTGCGCCAATGGGATTGTGCTGTGGCGGCTAGGGCTGATCATTTACTGGCGATCTCGCAGTGGGCAGCCCATCGTATCCAGCAAGCATGGGGACGAAAGGCTCAGGTTATCTATCCTCCCGTTGAGGTGGAACGCTTTCATCCTGCGTCAAGGCGCGACGATTTTTACTTGCTGGTTTCACGGTTAGTGCCCTATAAGAGGGCAGATTTAATCGTCGAGGCTTTCAATCGCCTCGGACTGCCTCTGATCGTAGTGGGCGATGGGCCTGAGTTCCCCCGCTTGCAGAGGATGAGCTATCCTCATGTTCAATTATTGGGTCGCCGATCCGATCCCGTTGTGGCTGATTTAATGGGGCACGCGAAAGCCTTTGTGCACATGGCTACCGAGGATTTTGGCATTGCCATGGCCGAGGCCCAAGCGGCCGGCTGCCCGGTGATCGCCTATGCCAGGGGCGGTGCGGCGGAGATTGTGCGCGAGGGGGAGACCGGCTTGCTGGTTCCAGCCCAAAACGTAGAGGCTCTGATTGATACGGTGCTTGCCTTCGAACGCAGCCGAGAGGGCTGGCACACCCAGTCCATTCGGCATAATGCTTTGCGTTTTTCTCGAGAACGCTTCCGCGAGATATTTATGTCGTATTTGGAAGGAGTGACAGGGCTAGACTTTTTAGCACATAGTATCTAATGAGGTTCCGGGAGTATCTGGCTTTCCGACATGATTACCTTCGCCAGAATTTAGGCAGATATGGACGATTGGTTTCAAGCATATCCTCCAGTACCGCCTGCACATTCTCTACCTCAGGGCCAAGGGGGTGGGCAAGCAGAGCCTGGTAAGCGGCATTACGGTCTCCATGGACCCCGGCTTCAACCGTAAGCAGTTCATAGGCCTTGACCTGCGCCAGAAGGCCGAAGCAGACCGGCGGTAAAGGTTGGGTCGGGAGAGGATGAATGCCGTGATGATCCACCCGCGCCGGCATCTCTAACACCCAGTTATGCGGCCATTCCTTCACCGCTCCCTGGTTAGCCACATTTACGATATGGGTTTCACCCAGATTGTTATAGTGGGCGTTGAGTAACTGCGTTGCAACCGTGGAGTAATACGCCCCGCCGCGTTTCATCAGGTTCGGGGGTAACTCGACCTGCATAGGGTCAGCGTATTGGCGTAGCAGATCTTTTTCGACTTCGATCACTACTTCAGCCCGCGAGGGCGGCCACTTTTCCTGTTGGGCTAGCATACGGCGGGTGTAGTAATAATAATGCAGGTAATAGTTGGGGATCATTTGCAAAGATCGAATTAGATGTGGCTCCCATTCTGGCTCAGGTGAGTTTTCCAGCGTGGTGAGATAATCCTGAATAACCATGGGCCATACATCTTCTCCATCTAAAGTGAAGCCATAATGCCAGGACAGGTGGTTCAAACCCAAAGTTTTTAGTTCGGTTCGTTGGGGGTCGATGGGAGCACCAATAATCTTCTCCAGACGCTGCAGGATAGCCATTTTGGTTGTGATGGGCACATTGCACACGCCTACGGATAAAATGTCTGGGGCATACTGATGAAGGGCTTGCGTTATCAGGCCGGCCGGGTTGGTGAAATTGACCAGCATTGCCCCTGGAGCCAGCGAACGTATCTCATCCGCGATTTCCAGAATAACCGGGATGGTGCGCAAGGCTTTCGCCATGCCACCCACACCCGTCGTTTCCTGGCCAATCAGATTGTGTCGCTTTCCCAGATACTCGTCCTCACGGCGGGCAGACATCTGTCCCACACGCAACTGGGTGATGACATAACTGGCTGACTCTAAGGCTGCTTGCCGCTCTTGGGTGAGGACGACTTCGAATGGGCTTCCCTTTGCCCTTACCATGCGCTGGGCGAACCCGCCGACGATCTCAAGGCGCTGGGGGTCAATATCCATGAGCCACAACTCGTTGAGAGGAAACTGTTCAGCCCGTTCCAGGAAGCCTCTGACCAGTTCCGGGGTATAGGTTGAACCACCGCCAATTACCGCGACCTTGTTCTTCATTCTCAGCCCTCATTTGCCCTAATCGTGAGCGGAGACCACACCCAACAACCCAACTTGCTCCACAGCCTGATAAGCAGCTTCCTTTTCGCTCTCCCAGAGGGAGAGGAAGGGGGGACGGACATATGTTTGCTCTGGAGTTAAGAGACCCATGTGTACCAAGGCTACTTTACACCGGGCTCTGTAATCTCCGATCGGCTTTTTGTAGATGTAATCGCAAAAACCTTGAACGCGGGGTTGCATGGCGATAGCCCGGTCGAAGTCTTTGTTCTTAACCGCCGAAAGCAACTCTACCAGTAAACCCACACCCACTGCGCCAAAACCCAAGAGGCCACCCTGAGCCCCCAATAGGAAGGATTCCAGCAGGAAATTATCATTTCCGGTCAATAAGGTAACAGGATGGTCTGCGCCAAACACAAGGTCGCGGGTGAGCATAAAGCGGTGAGCATCAAAGGAAGCATCTTTCAGGCCTATAACCTGAGGCAAAGACAGCACCTTCCTCAAGGCGTGGGTCGGATAGTTCACACCGCCAAAAATAGGTCCGAGTTGAAATACAATCAGCGGCAAATCGGAGGCGTCAGCGATGGCTTTGTGGTAGTTATAGACGATGCTCTCATCTAACGGGTCGTTTAAGAAGGCTGGCGTGGGAAACACGAGCAAGGCATCTGCTCCAGCCTGGCGGGCGGCTTTGGCGTTGGCGATGGCTGCCATTGTCCCCGGTCCGCTGACGCCTGCTATGATCAGGCATCGGTCTGCAACGACTTTGCGCGCCGTGCGTATGACTTCCACGCGTTCATCAGGGGTCAGATAAGGCCCCTCACCTGTGTCCACATTTACGGCGATCCCGACCGGGCCTTGTAAAATCACCCACTCCAGGTAACGTTCAAAGGCGTTAAAGTCAATCGAATAATCCTGGCGCATGGGCACGATTACTGCAGGAATGATCCCTTTAAGACTGATGTCCGTCATAGCAGTTCCTCCTTCTAGCAGATTTGGCTTGTAATGAGCCCACGTAAGCGCTCAAGCGCGGTGCGCGCCGCAGCAATTTTTGGCTTGAGATGGGTTTCTATAGAAATAAAGCCTTCATAATGATCGGTTATCAAAGATTGAATCTGACCCTTCCAGTCAATCTGACCATGTAGCGTGTAGTAAGGTTTTTGATCCTCATTAAGGGCAGCGTCTTTAAAGTGGACATGACGCACCCACTTCCGTACCGCTTGATAGCCGTCAGGATAGGGCAGGTCACCAGCCCAGAAGGCATTGGCAGGGTCCCAATTGATGCCCAGGGCGGGATGGTTAATGGTCTCCACAATCCAGGCTGTATGTTCTCCAGTATCAGCCCAATAGCCGGCCTCTGGTTCCAAAGCCAGGATAAGTCCCGCTGCTCCGGCTTGTTCTGCCGCTATTCTCAGACAATTCAGCACTTCTTCTGGTGTTTCTCCGGGAGGCATATTCTCATGCCCAAAAGCGAAGGTTATGATGAGTTTAGCCCCAAATTCGAAGGCGAATTCGATTGAGCGAGGTAATAATTCCTCAAGGTGATACCGCAGGCGGCTTTGAGCCTCAGTCCATTGGTCATAGAAAGATTTTCCCATCCACCCCAGGCTTGCC
>JBBILY010000119.1:0-9694 GCA_037444705.1 Chloroflexota bacterium
CCAGCAAGCCACTGAGCAACAGCAGGATACGGTCGAGGGGAGTCATTTTCATCGGGTTATCTTCCCGCTGACTTTGTGGGCCATAAAAATTCCGCGGGCGTTAGAAGGCGTGCAGAGCAAGCAGGAGCATAGCGCTGAGCATATAAACAGAAGCGTACTTAAAGAGGCCAAAATTGAGGCGTTCCGACTGCAGGCGGAAAGTCGCCAGGGCCAGCAAGAGTAAGCCCGCCGAGAGCACCGCCATCAAGCGCAGGTAGCCGGCGCTAACTCCAATCAGAACGCTTGCCCAGATGATGGCCACGGCAGCCAATACCGAAGAAAGGGCAATGGTGGTGCGGGTAAATTGAAAACCATAGGTGGAGGGAAAAGTGGGGATCTGCGCTGCCTGATAATCCTCGAAGTAGCGCATAGAGAAGGTCAGGATATGGGTAGGAATCCAGAACAGCACAGAAAGGGTGAGCAGGATGCCGATCCAATCCACCTGCCCCAGCGCCAACACTCGCCCCGCCAGGATGGGCATGCCACCCGAAATACCTCCCCAGACGATAGACCAGCAAGTACGCCGTTTGAGCCAGAGAGTGTAGATCACCACATCGAAAAACAAGCCACCCAAGACCACCATTCCATACAGCGGTAAAAGCCAGAAAGCCCAGCCCACTCCCAGGAACGACAAGAACAGTCCCAAGCGAAAGACCTCGGAGGGGGTGACCAAACCGGCCGGCAAAGGTCGCCAGCAAGTGCGCCTCATTTTGGCATCAATATCGCGGTCGTACCACATGTTGAGGATGGTCGAACCGCTGATGGCAAGGAACAGGCTACCAGCCAGGTTGAGCAAGATCAGCGGACGGGGGCGGGTGTGGGCGCTGAGGTAACCGGCGATGGCGGTGGTTAGCAACAGACCTGTCTGCAGCGATTTAATCAAAGGCCAATACAGGCGGATCTTGCGAAGGGAGGTGAACACGGCAAACTCCTTGGGCGATTTCAGCACCAGGTGTCAAGCCTTAAGTGTGATCGAGTTGAGCCTAATTGTCAAGCACCAACGACCAAAAAATTTCCATATTGCCTGCTTTCGGACGTTGAGCACTTTTTAGTGTGGTGAATAAATAGTGGAGAGAGGTGATCATTCATCCTTTGCAGGCCCATTGAGACAAAACCAGGAGGCGAATTACCTTGCACAGCGGAAGCCAACCCCCGGGCTATAATACATCGGTGGCGCGCTGTTGCGCACCCACAGGCGCAGGTCCATCGCGTAGGTATCCTTCGAGCCACCTCGCATCAGGCGGTCACTAAATCCGGGTTGCGGCTGCACATCGCCCATCCATTGCCACACATTGCCAGCCATATCGTACAGGCCATAGGGGCTGACAGCGTTGAGGGTTTGAAAACCATCATATTTCTTGCCGTTGTAAAAGCCGACAGGCGTGGTGCGCGAGCCAAAGGTGCGCATGTCTTCGAAGGGGTCGCGGCTGGCATAGAAATTGGCATGGTGGCGGGTGATTTCATCACCCCACGGATAGGCGCGAGCGTCACTACCCCGCCCGGCTTTCTCCCACTCCATTTCACTCGGCAGACGCCAACCGTAATACCCGCAATAGGCCCAGGCGCCAAACCAGGAGACATTGGTCATGGGGTGGTTTTCCCAACCAGGCTTGGGGGAGAAAGTCTGGCCCTCAAAGGTAAAGCGCGAGGCCGGGTCGTTCAAGGGCATAAGCAGATAATCCCCCGCGTCAATGCGGATTTCATGCTTGACGCCATGATAGGCATCCCCCGGATAATAGCCCACCACCGCCTGGTCGCTCATTTTAACCCTGCCGCTGGCTAGAGCGGCGTTCAAGAAGCCCACATATTGGGCTACGGTGACGTCGGTGACCATGATCTCATAGTCATAGTCAAGGGTAGTGGGATCATTAAACTGACCAGCCAGGAATTCCCACGCAGCCACTTGCGCCCAGGCATTGGGATCCACGCCGCTATCATACAGCGGGACAGGGGCATTGACATCCACGGAGGTGCAAGCGGCCAGCAGGGCAGCGAGCAGAGGCAGAAGCAGGGCGAGGCGTTTCATTGCGTCACCTCCGCAGAAAGTTCGTGGGCAACCTCTTCTGTCCAGCGCCCTTTGGCTTTGAAAAGGTCAAAGAGGCGCCAGATCATGACCAACGCCAGCACCACCAGCAACATTCCCAGGCCGAAATCTATGAGCAGCATCAGGGTGTTGACCAGAGGTTGTTGTGTAGCCTCGGAGATGAACAGGCGTTTGGTCTCGAACAGGGTAACAGCACCAAACGCCAGGTCGGAGAGCAGGATGATGAACCAACCATACCAGTGGCGCAGTCTGCCCTTCAAGCCAATCATATCGCCGTAGTAGAGCAAGATAATCGTAGCGATAATCGCCGAGAGCACATGCCAGTGGCCGGTCAGTTCGATGCGCTCTTCGCGATGCGGCCACATGCGGATGATCTCATCCAGGCGGATGGCGTAGAAAATGCCGATCCCGCTGACATTAAAGTTCATAAAGACCATTTGCCACAACGGCCCGAAGCGCAGGGGGTCACTCAACAGGGCTTTGAATTTCTGCCAGGCGCCAGGCTTCTCCAATCCAGCCGTGCCCTTGCGAATTTGCTGATCCCAGCCGAAGATCACCAACATCAAGGCACCCAACATGGCTGGGGTGGCTCCCACGTAGATGATCATGTGGGCAACCGGCTCCAGCGGTGTGACCACGCCCCACACCCCCAGGTTGAGCACAATAGTGCCCAGGATGATCAGCGGCATGGCGATTTTGTGCAGAATGCCTCTGAAATTCAACCAGCGTCCAATGATGAGCGTGATCATGATGGCGATCAAAGCCAACATGATGTGGAGATGGCCAATGATCGAATATTCCAGAGTGGTCTTTTCGGGGAAGCGGATGATGTTCTCGGCCAGGAAGACCCTGAAACCATTACCGAAATATGAACCAGGCACTGCGCCAAAGATGGCCGAAATCACCGTGGTCAGTGCAGTGGCGAAAAAGGCCAGCCGCTCCAGGTCCACCCCGCTTCTGGTTCGGGCATAGGCGGGGTCGGGCTGGAAATAATCTCTGTCCCAGGGCCAGAGGGCGACGGTGAGCAACACCCCGGCGAAGAAGACCAGGGTCAGGCCGACGATATATAAGCCGTGAAAGGTCCACTCATGCCCCCAATAGGCAAAAACCATACCGAAAACCATGGCCAGCCAGTATCCGACGGTGATGAGCAGACGCACGGCGCTTTTATAAAATGCCTTCATCTTCAGCAAGCCGGTAATCATATAAACTTCAATTGCCACCACCGCCATGGCGATCGAATGATACAAGATGATGATGCGTCCCTCGCGCTCAGCCGGCCTCAGGTCCATACCCAGGGCATGCACAACCACCTCGCGCACACCCAGCTCGGCCATGGGGCCGGAGAGCATCCCGAAGAGGGCTGTCTCCAGGGCGATCATGGCGACAGCCACCAGAATCAGACCCTTGGTAGAGCCAAAGAGGTAGGTCAAGCGGTTTTTGATAAACTGCATCGCGCTTCTCCAACGTTCAGCAAGGGGTTGAACGTTGGAGCGTGGTTGCTCCAACGTTCACCTTTCTATTTTTGAATGTCCCTCACAAATCCCCAGGCAAAGGCCAGGGTCATCAAGAGCAAAAGGGGAGCCAGTAGTGTGAGCACCACCTGCTGGCTGAAGAATAACAATTGCGCACCTATGGAGAGGAAAGCCAAGGCAATGCCTCCCAAGCCGATCAGTGCGCCTCCAATGCCCACCCACCAGAAGCCTTTGGCAGCGCCCTTGGCGAAGAAAGGACCCAGGAAGATGACCAAACCCGCCACACCATGAAAGAGCGGCACCGCCACCTTCTTTAACCCTTCCAGGCCGCCAATGCTGGTGATGGCAATGGCCAGGAAGCCAACCAGGGCAAACCAGGCATAAGCCTTCTTCCAGGAGGGGTAAAATTGATTGGCGATGCCCAGCGAGATGCCCAGAGGGATGAGGCTGGCAACTGTGAGGACATAGGGCGAAGCCAGGATGCCATATCCCAAGAAGATCAGCAACAGCCCCGCCACCAGGAGCACGGCAAATCCACCCATGTAGTAAATATCATACAACTGCTTTGTGCGGGCATAGCGGCCATAAAATTTCCAAAGCACATAGATGGACACCAGGCCCGTGAGCAACAGGATGGCTTTATCAAAAAGGGTCATAGAGCACTCTCCTTCCAGAAAAGGTGTTGAATCGCCACAGCGGCTTGACTATGTTCATTATTGCACAAACTGCCTTCTGAGTCTGTGACAATTGTCACAGACTGGCTCATCAACTTGCCTCGAGCGAGCCGGTCATCACCCAATGATGCGGCGGGTGGCGACTCATGCCGCGCTTGGGGCCACCAGGTCCACCTGCGGGGCATGCCAGCCCCTCAAAGGCCCCTGGCGGCCCATTTGACCGAGAGGGTTCTCCCCTTCCTGGAGAGGCTTATAAAAAGCCAACCTTCAGGCTGCCAGCGGGCTGAGCGAGCCAGCGACATTCTTTTCCCAGAAGCGCGGCCACACCAGTAAGACGACCAGGATCAGACAGGCGATTGGCGCCAGGGCAAAAAGGGAGAAGCGCCCCAGTTGTTGTGCCGTAACAATCGCGAGCGGCGTGCCCACAATGACTTCTATGGTGCCAGCCATCAGTCCAACAACTTGCATCCAGGCTTTAGGTTTAATCAAAATCCCGACGGTGACTACAGCCCAGCCCAGCATAGCTACCCAATGCAGGCGCTGCACCAGGACAAAGATCGGCGCCCCAACAGTGATGATACGGCTGGTGCTGGAGACGCCATTCATCCAGCAGAAAATATAGGCCATACCGCTCAGCAACGCCACCAGCGTCCTCCCCCTGGGGCCGGCGCGTCGGCGGCGCATGAACAAGAAGTAGAACAGCAAATAGGGCCAGAAAAGGGGGAAATAAATCGGGGGCAGGCCGGCCGCCATGTAAGGCACATTGACAAACCACGAACCCAGCAACGCTAGCACGATGCCAATCACCGACAGCAGGAAAGCCCAATCTTTTTTAGTGAAGAAGCCATAGGCGCTCACGGCGAAAAACACCCCGCCTAAGAGGCCAAAGTCAGCCATAATGGGATGGATGTACTTTAACAAAATCTCGCATCCCGGCTCCGCCGACTCAGCCGACATACCCACGTGATACCAGTTCAAGAACAGGACGAAGTGCCCGATGATACCCATCAGGGCAGAGACGCAAGCCAGAATGGCCCCTAAACGATGATTGATCT
Organism: Chloroflexota bacterium; assembly: GCA_037444705.1. Classification (GTDB taxonomy): domain Bacteria; phylum Chloroflexota; class Anaerolineae; order Anaerolineales; family UBA4823; genus DATCYX01. The sequence goes on from JBBILY010000119.1 coordinate 5,288, forward strand.
TCATGTGTGAACCTCCTTTTTGATTTTCAGATATGATCCGAGTTCTAGCCGCATACCTCAGGTATGGCGCTTATGGGGTGTTTAACTCTGCGGTGTGGCAGGCGCAGCCCTGATAATAGGCGGCATCGTTATGGGCGGCGACATAGACCACTGTGCCTGGCTCAATCTTCAGATCACAACCCTTCAGAAAAGTGGGCTGTTCTTGCCATGGGGCGACCTGAACATCACAAGTGACATAGACCGTGCCCCGCCAGGTGTCGTTACATAATGGGCCAGAAACCACTTTGTCAACCCATACCCGTTTTCCTCCGATTTCCACTGCGGTCATGGCGCTTGATGGCGTAGGCGTCGTCGCCATCAGTTGGGCTAAATCCAGGTAGCGGGAGGCGTCCTTATGCTCGGTGCAAGGCGACGGATGAGAACGACAGGCCGATAGCAGCCAGATAATCAGGCTCATCCAGTAAAATAAACGGTGTTTCAAAGCCTTCCTCCAATTTCAAATAATTCACTATGTGATATTTAGCACAAAGTGTAAATTTTGTCTTTGCTTTAAGGCAAACCCCTACCCCATCGCCATAGCAGCAGACTCGCAGGTATAATTTGAACCAAAACGAACCATCTCTTGAAAATCCTTGAGCAAACCCCTCTGTTCGCGGGCTTACCTGGTGACGACCTCAGCCAGGTCGCCCGTCTGGCTATTCTGCGCCGCTTCGCTCAAAGCGAAAAGATCGTCCTAAGTGGCGAAATTTGGCCTTACTTCCTGTTAATTGGGCGAGGCAAAGTAGACGCCGTCAAAGAATCTATTGAAGGGCGGAGTTTGTTGGTGACCACTTTCGATGTAGGGGATATCTTTTGGGGGATGGCCTTCTTCCTGGAAAATGCCCCCATGCTGGTCACCTTGGAAGCGCGCAACACCTGTGAACTTTATCTGTGGGAGCGTGCCGATCTGCAGCCGATCCTGATAAAAAACGGGAAAGTGCTGTGGGAACTAACACGGCTGATGGTCAGCCGCATGGTTCACGCCAGCCAGATGCTCGAAGGTCTGGCTTTCCAACCTGTGGCAGGGCGGCTGGCGCGCTTCCTGTTGGACACCTATGGGGATGAAACCCAGGCCCGCCTGGCGCGTCAATTGACGCTGGATGAGATGGCCGCCCGCATTGGCAGCACGCGCGAAATGGTGTGTCGCTTGTTACATCGCTTCGAAGATGAGGGGGCGATCCACATCACCCGCACCGAATTGGTCATAGCCGACCGCGAAACGCTGATCAACCTGGCGCAAGCCTATAAATAAACCGCCTCGAAGACGAGAAAGCCCTCACCCCTGGGGGGTGAGGGCTGGGAAAGGGTGGGGAGAAATGATCTCGGTCTACGGTTTTCCGTGTTTTCCGGGTTTGGACATGAGTTGAGCCTCAATTTGGCCCCAGCCCATACCCGAGGCGCGCATGGCGAAGATCTGCGCCACCGGGGTGCTGGTCTGCAGGCTCAGGCCATAGGCCTTGTCAATCTCGCCGAAGCCAAAGCCCTGGCAGAACCAACTCACAATCTCTTCGTAGGACACCCCATATTTGGCCGCCAGGCTCACGGCGCTGGAGTAGGTGGTATCTCCCGGACAGGCTCGGTTGTTTTTAGGAACGGGGGTCGGCGTGGCCTGCGGCGGCTCAGCCGTCTCGCTGGGGCTTGGCTCTGTCTCGCTGGGGGCTGGCTCTGTGGTGGCCACCGGGGTCAGCGAGGGCACCATCCTCTTTATCTGTCCCCAACCCAGGCCAGAGCGGCGCAGGGCGAAGATTTCTTCTACCGGGATGCCATAGGTGCGACTCAACCCGTAAGCCAGATCAATCTCGCCGAAGCCAAAGCCCTGGCAGAACCAGCCCATAATTTCTTCATAGGGCACGCCATAGCGTTGGGCCAGAGTTTGTCCTGTAGGATGCGGGTTAGCGCCAGTGCAGTTAACGAAGACGGTGGGCGTCAGCGTGACCGTGGGGGTGATGGTCTCCGTTGGCGTAAGGGTTACGGTGGGTGTAACGGTGACTGTGGGAGTGATCGTCGCAGACGGGGTTGGGGTTTCGCTCGGGGTGACCGTCTCGGTGGCAGTGATGGTCTCAGTAACACCAGGTTCAGGTGTAGGAGGTTCCTCTTGCAGTGACTCGATCTTCAAGGCCAGCCAGCAGCCATCCTCGGACACGGTGAAAGTGACCTTGACCGCCATGCCCACTTCCAGACCTGAATCCAGTTGGGTATTTTGGTCTACACAGATGGTCGCGCCGTCTACCTGCCACCGGTCGTCTTCCATTTCTTCCAGCACGCCGGTGAGTGTGGATTCGGGCTCGCCGCTTTCGATCACCGATACGCTATCGGCCACGCGTTCGCCATCCACGATGCGCCCCTCCACCAGCACCAGGGAGCCCACCTGAGGATCGTCAAAAACCTGGGTCTCAGAGGTGACGCGGAAGGAAACGCCGTTGACTACCCAGGTATCACCCTCAATGCTCTCGACCTGCCCCTGCAGGGTGAAGGTATAGGCGGGTGACTGGGGTAATTCGCCCGGAAGGGCCGCTGTAGCCTGTCCGGCTTCCAGGAAGACCTGGCTTTCCTGGCTGCTGACTGCCACCTTGCCACTGCTCACTGCAAAGCGCGCCGCGCCCCCGCGCCCCACCAACACGCTGAAGCGCGTACCGTGCACACTGGCGATGCCAGCCGGGGTAACCACCTGATAAGTGCTTTTGGCACCCCGCAAGGGCACTACACTGTGTTGGGTTCTGCCGGCGTGCTGGGTGATGACCACACGCAGGGCGTTACCCAAGCCGCCCTTGAGTTCGCTCAAGGCAATATATGTGTTAGAGCCCAGGGTCAGGCGACTGCCCTCATAAAAGACCAGCGTGACACTGGCATTATTGCCGGTGATCAGGCGCTGGCCAGCGTGCACTTGATCGCCATCCAGGACAGGCACCCAATCCTCGCTGCCCTCAGAGGCGACCAACGCCTCCCCGCGGACATCCATCAGAGTGGCTGCCTGAGCATCACGCGGCCCCAACAACCACATCCCCAGGCTGAAAATAGCAACCACGGCAAAAAGAATGGCCAGAGTCGCCCACGAAATTCTAGGCATTAACCCCAGATGCCCTAGGGGCCATTCCACACGGCGACGCACACGGCGGGCAGGCATTTGAGCGCTCGCGGCCTCCAAACGCCGCCGTGTGGGCACCTCTGAACTGTGGGGTTGGGGATGAGGCAGGCTGCGCAGGTCGGAGACCAGGCGGATTAAGGGTGCCAGGTCTCGACCCTCTTGCGGCAGGTCCTTCAAGACCTGTTCCAGCGGTTGCCCTTGTTCCAGGGCTTCCAATTTCTTTTGTAGAATTTCATCCAATTCAGACATAGGTGATCTCCCATTCAGATAAGATCTCTCTCAAGGCGCTTAAACCGCGCCGTTGTAAGGCTTTGATAGCATCTTCGCTCTTATGCAACGCCTGCGCCACCTGCGTGATGGATAGGCCGTTGATAAAGCGCAAGACGATCACATCGCGCTGCATCTCATTCAGGCGCGCCAGGGCTTTGCTCAGCAACTCACTGGTCAGCGTGTGTTCTAACCGTTGCTCTGGGTCTTCTCCTGAGACATAATGCTCTTCAAGGGGGGTAATTTTTCCATCGTTCATCTTTCGATAATAATCAATAGCCAGATTACGGGCGATCTGAAACAACCAGGCCTCGAAGGCCACACTTTGGGGGCGATAGCCATTCAAGGCACGGATCATGCGCAGAAAGACCTCTGAGGTCAGGTCTTCGGCTGCCTGCTGGTCGCCCACACGATAATAGAGATAACGGAAGATGCTCAGGTGATAGCGATCATATAGCTCACCGATAACAGCCGTCTCACCATTCTGAGCACGAGCCACCAGGGTAGGGGTAGAGATCTCAAGCATAGGTTTCTGCGGTTCTCCCATTCTCTTTCTAATAGGGTTAACGCAAATAGGGCTGGATTTGAGTCGCAAAAAGCCAAAACCTTAACCAGGTCTTAATTGTCAGTGGTTTTATCAAGCCAGGCCGATGGATGCCACCTGAGGTTGGAATAAAAACAGGCCTCTGGGGTCTGGTGAACCCCTAAGGCCTGTTCAGATAACGTTGGTTGGGCAAATGTTCAGATGAGCCTGCCAATCTGAGCAGTCATCAGATCCATACAGTGGCTGCCAGAGCTGGGGATTTTGTGGACCTTATGCTCAGCCACTTGCCTCAGCGGTTCACCACAGGCAGAAAGACCCAACTTGTGGCTTCCATGGCACGCCCATATTTAAGGTCGCCGTTAGTAGCATCGTAATAACTGATGTGGGGGTTGCCGGCGCTATCCAGGGCGAGGAACGCCGACAGCCAGCCCCGGCCGAACCAGCGGTTGACGAGCGAGGCATTCACCGCCGC
>JBBILY010000120.1:0-9685 GCA_037444705.1 Chloroflexota bacterium
TCCACTTCGTCCAACATGAAGACTGGATTGCGCGATTCCACGCGGCGCAAGGCTTGAATGATGCGCCCTGGCAGAGCGCCAATGTAGGTGCGGCGATGGCCGCGGATCTCCGCCTCATCGCGCACACCGCCCAGGGAGATACGAATGAATTTGCGCCCCAGGGCGCGGGCGATGGAGCGCCCTAGAGAGGTCTTACCTACGCCAGGCGGCCCAACGAAGCACAGGATCACCCCTTCGCGCACACGGTGAATTTCATCGGCGGCCTCAGCAGCCAGTTTCGCGGCGCGCTCCTGGCGCAGTTTGCGCACCGCCAGGAACTCCAAAATGCGCTCTTTGACATCCTCCAGGTCAAAATGGTCCTGATCCAACACCTGGCGGGCATGGGCAATGTCAAGATTATCCGCGGTGGTGATAGACCAGGGGAGGGAGACCAGCCAATCAAGGTAGGTGCGAATGACCCCATATTCGGCAGCCGCGGTGGGCAGGCGTGAGAGGCGGTCCAGTTCGCGGCGAGCTTGCTTTTCGGCCTCTTCGGGCATTTTGGCGGCTTCAATCCTGCGCCGAAATTCTTCAACATCGGCTGCCTGCTCGTCCCCTTCACCCAGTTCCTTCTGGATGGCTTTGAGTTGTTCGCGCAAAAAGTATTCGCGCTGCACCTTCTCGATCTCGGAACGGGCTTGGTTTTGGATCTTTTGCCCAATTTCCAGTACCTCGATCTCGCGCGCCAGGATGCCTACCAGTTTGTGCAGTTTTTCGGAGGTCGAGTCCAATTCCAGGATAGCCTGGGCATCCGCCAGTTCCATGCGCTGGAAGTTGGCAATAGTGTAAACGGTTTGTAAGGGGTCTTCCAGAGCCAGGATGGAGATCACCAGTTCGCGAGGGATAGAAGGCACCATCTCGGCGATATGTTCAAACTGGCTTCGAGCGCTGCGTGCCAGGGCTTCGATTTCAGCGCCTTCTTCCACCTTCTCGAGGATTAACTCGATCTGAGCCTTGAGGTAGGGCTCCAATTGCACATATTCTCTGACGCGAAAGCGCGCCAGGCCCTGCACCACCAGGCGGATGGTACCATCGGGGGCGCGGAATAAGCGATGTACAATGGCTACCGTGCCTATGGTGTATAAATCCTTGGGTTCAGGGGTCTCCAATTCTGGATTGCGCGAAGCCACCAGGCCAATCAGGCGAGGTTCGCTGGTGACCACATCATCCACCAGGCGGATGGAACGCGGCTGTCCAATGGTTAATGGCACGGCGGTTTGGGGGTAGACTACTACCCCGCGCAGCGGCAAAATTGGCAACACTGAGGGGATTTGCGCTTCTGCTTTGTCTCGTTCCGCCTGGTTTTCGCTTTCGCTGCCTTTTTCTTCGGGGATTAATTGAGGAATTATGGTTTTTAAAAACACCTCTTTCAAGGCGTCTTCATTCAGGTCATATTGGTCGAGCAGGTCGGATAAATTCACAGTCCAGCGGATAGCAGGCATAGTTTGTTTGTAAAAAACCACCTCATTCAACGGGTGTCATTCTTCAATATGTATTTTCTTAGGCTGAATTTTGGGCAAGACAATGCGCAGAAAACCATTACTGTAAGTTGCTTCGGCGTTTTGGGCTATGACTTCAGAGGGGAGTTCAACCTCAGTACTGAACTCGCCGAATCGGATTTCCATCTGATGATAGGCGCGGCGCTCGGAGGTGTCGCTGCGGACGCCTCTAATGGAAAGAACGCGCCCATCCAGGATGATTTGGAAGTCACTTTCTTTCATTCCAGCGATTTCCACGCGCACAATGACGACCTCATCGGTTTCAAACACATCTGTTGGTGGGCGCCAGATGTGCGAGCGCACTGCAATATGCAAATGTCCCAAGGAGGGGAAGTAGGCAACATCCTCCATCACGAAGAACCCAGATTTTTGAGGATCGGACTTGAAGACTATTTGAACCATTCTTCTCTCCCTTCAACCACCACGGATGAAGGAAACCTTCATCGAGGTGCTCATTAGGCAGGCGGATGACCGCTTAGAGCAGCCCTGGCAACATTTAATACTTCATCATACTTGGGCTCGTCGCCTAAAGTGGGCATGTAGTCCGCATAGATAATTCGATCACCCTGATCAACGACGAAAATGGCGCGGCGGAGGATCCGCGGCTCTTTGAGCAACACGCCATATCTCTGGCCAAACTCTCCCGTTCTATGGTCAGATAATGTAACCACCTTATCCACACCTGCTGCGGCGCACCAGTTTCTTAAAGTGTAGGGCAGGTCCATGCTCACCATTAAAATGGCGATATCGTCGCTCAAGGCAGCGGCCTCCTGGTTGAAACGCCGCGTCTCCCGATCGCAGACCGAGGTATTCAGCGAGGGCAACGAACCAATGATGCGCACTTTGCCGCGTGTGTTTTCCAGGGCGGCAAAGGTGGTCCAATCCTTGGTGTGTGCGGTGAACTCGGGTGCTATATCACCAACCCTGAGATCTGCGCCAATAACTGTAACCTCTTGCCCTAAAAATTTAAAGATACCAGTACGTTCTTGAGCCATGTTTCTCTCCTGTGGCGCACAGTTTAATTAAAAACCTTTCATTGTCATCACTTTCGCCAACGATAGGAAAGTGCGTCAGGCGCCCCCGGCGGGATTCGAACCCACAGCCAACTGCTTAGAAGGCAGGTGCTCTATCCATTGAGCTACGGGGGCACATGAGGGATCTTTATTCTATCTTTGGACGAATGCCTTTGTAGACGCGACTGCCTGTAAACGTACGTAAAACCATCATGGGGTCTTTCCCCAGACGCTTGCCCAGTTCAACTGCGGTCATCGGGGTGTTGCCATTGGCTAGAAATAAGCGAAATGCGGCATCCACCAGTGCAGTGTGTTCGGTGATAAATCCTGGCTCTTTGGCGCAGTGATTCATTAGAACATACTGCAGACCATCAATCTGGTGTACTTCTGCGGTCACTGGATCCACCCAGTCAATCTTTGCCTCTAGACCGCTATCGGCAAAGATTTGCTGATGCTTAGGGCAGAGGTTACTCAACAAGTAAACTCGCCAGTCGCGGTCGTTTTTCCTCCACCACTCAAAGTCAATGTGAAGGGGTGTCTCCAGAGTGGGTTTGACGAGACTGGGACGCCTGACTTCACTCACCTTCCCCTCCTGTCAGCCAAGGTTTCCATCAATCTGCTCCTGGTTCACGATAGCGAAAGTACAGGTCGCCCAGGTGGACAAACCAGGGACGTGAAGCCAGAAGTGCCAGGATAGGGCCAGGTGGACAGCGGCGAACGACATTGACGGCAGCATAAAGTTCGCTGGCATGAACGTGACCTTGGGGGTTAAGTTTAGCCAATTCGCGCACCGTATTCACAACCACTTTTTCAAAGGGCAAGCGGTCTTTACCCATCTGCATCCAGACGTGGTCCAAAGCCTCAACATCCGGAATAGCAATCAGCATGCGTTCGTCGAATTTGGACTGCACATTCTGCTTTAGCATGGCGAAAACGATCCCGCCATCGGAACCCACTAACACCGTGCGCACCCATTCGCGTATGGGGCGGTGGGTGTCGCTGTGGATGATCACTTCACCCGCTTTCTGCCCACGCTGGACGCGGATAATGCTGCCCGGTTGCAGTCCGTTCTTCCTATACCACTCACCCAGGCCATAAACGTAGCGGTTGGGCCTGACCACCCACGCCGGGAACTTTTCGCCGCTGCTCCCATCCACCAGGGTGAAGCGGATGCGTGGGGCCTCATAAGCCGTGGGGAAGAGGGGTTTGAGGCGCAGGGAGAGGGGTAGCGTGCCCGCCCTCCAATGGGGATAGATCAGGCGCACTGCCACCTCGTCGGCCGGGCTGATTTTGCCCTCCAGAGGCGAGAGTTCGTCATCGAGTTCTCGCTCAAGGGCTAGCATGTCTTCAGTGAGCAGCGCGCGATCGTGCTCAATTTCTGAATAGCGCAGATAAAGCGGTGGTTCCAATACCTCCGCAGGCTCTAAGCGCCGCAGGAACCACAACACCTGGCCGGCGGCGCCTACCTCATCAAAACGCTCGTCCTCTTGCAGGGCAAAATCCATGGAGAACTCCAGAAGTTTTGGATTGACGTTGGCCGGGATGTCAATTTGCTCCAGGATGGCCGAGGTTGGCAATGGACCTCCGCCTGTCATATCCAGCACCGCCTCAGCCAGATTCAAGTGACCGATGTTAATGTCCACCAACAGCGCCCGCGGGAACCAGCGACCCGCAATACGGACAAAATCCGCGTTGGATTTTTAAGTCTCTTCCAGGCGCTCGACCAGGTCCTCGCGATAATGGCGCAATACATACTCTGGATTCAGATGGACTTCATCTTCAGAGATGCGGACAGGCTGGTTCAAGGCATGCTCTTGCAATCCGGCGGCGAATTCGTTCACCGCGCCGTCTTCAAAAGCCACCTGAATGACCTCAAACTCACCCAGGTCGGGGTTGTTGCCCGGCCTGACTGTGCGTACTTCCCCGCGGCGCCAACCTAAAGCGGGAAAGACCAAGGTTTGGCCCACTTCGTAGCGCTCTTTGGGCATATAAATTGCGCCCCTGGAAGTACGCTGTTGTTCTAACGATAGCCTCTCCTGGCGAATGCGCTCCTTAACCAGGACTTCGATCAATTCCTGTGAGGTGAGAGGGATTTCAGTTTCGAGGAGATGGTTATAAAGATACTCAATGTCGCCAGGCTGTAGTTGGAAAGTCTCCCAATAGTCCTGGCGGAGCGTAGGTGCTGCCATTACCATAATAATTGCCTCAGAATCACCTCGAAGAGTCATGTTCGTTCAATAGATGAATATATTATACCCGATACCTTAAAACCTAAGATGAGATTCAGCAGAAATTTCCCTTTGGCTGATGGCTTGCAGGACAAATTGGTTGGGATAAGCAGTGTTTGATCAGGAGAGAGTGGAAACGTGCAAACGGGGGTTATTTACGCTCACGGCTCGAGTAAAGAGCTAACCCCATGAGCATTAAGGCTAAGGCGCCCAGGATAAGCAAAAGCGAAGGGGAAGCGTGGTTATAGGGAACTGGAGTTGCCTGTATGAGGGCGGGAGATGGGGTTAGGGTTGAGGTGGGCATGGCAGGCATTGAAGATGGGTTGGTGCTATGGTTTGGGGGTTGTAACAAGATCGAGGCCGCGCGCGGCGCGTCCGGTTGTGATCCTGGGTCAATACCATTGAGCAATAACACATAGGCGGTTACGCTCCAGGCTTTCTTTCTCGGTCAGGCTACCTGGATCATGCCAGCGCATATTTTTACGGATGTATTCATACATCTCCAGCGCGTTGGTAAAAAGTGATCGCGGGTAATCCCCTACAAGAGGTGGGCTATAAGGCAGGTAGAACCCGTCTGGCGGATGATTGTATCCGTGGCATTTGGATTGCCAGCAGTTTTGATCTTCAGGCGCCCAGGTGGAGCGCCACTCAGCGGTCAGGCCGCTGCCATCGTAAGCGTGGCAGGTGCTGCAGATCAGACGATAAACCTCGGCGCCATATTGGAGTTGGCTGGCGTCTTCGGCTAAGTCAATCAAAATGCCATGATGCTGAAATGGGGTAGGGGTGGGCGGCTGGCTGGTCTGAAGCGGCGACAATCCTGGGGGAACAAGGGCGACTGCAAGCCCGGTGACGGGTAAAAGCAACGAATTGAAGATAATAACGATTAAAAAGGTCTTAATAGTCTTATTATACATTGCAAACATCCTTCGCCTTCATCTCATTTTGCCACAGTTAATATAGCCATCTGAAGTGAGAATTCATCAGCCGCAGGGGTGGTAAAATAAACCCGATCCACTTCAAAGGGCTTAGAATCGAGGCCGATATGTCTGAATCTAAATGGATTGAGATTGAGCGTGTGTCTGGGGATTTGCAGGCGGAAATTCTGCGCGGTTTACTGGAAGAGCAAGGGATCCCAGTGCTGCTCTCTCAGGAGGGAGCCGGACGGGCGATAGGCCTCAATATAGGCCCATTGGGCGAGGTGGAAATCCTGGTGCCAGAAGCCTATCAACACCAGGCCTTACTGGTCTTAGCTGAATATCGCGCTGGCGGTTTTGAGAGCGAAGATGAAATTGGGGGAGATGAGGCGGAAGATGCCTCATGGGCAGAGGAGTGACTCGTTCATTAGAGTTGGATAAATAGCCCTTTTATCCTGTGTACAACGCTTATTGGCGGGGGGTATAATACGCTCGAGGTTACTATGATGCAAGATTTTCATACCGAATCGTTTACCGAGCCTGATATGGAGGCGAACCAGGAAAAACGCCATGGTTTGCGCCGTTTTCTCCTGGAGATGATAGAGACATTATTGTTGTCGTTGGTGCTTTTTTCGGTGATCAATGCCGTCTCTGCTCGCATTCGTATCGAGTCGATCAGCATGCAGCCTACGCTCTATGCGGGAGACTTCGTGATCGTCAATAAATTGGCTTATAAGTTGGGGCAGCCCGACCGTGGAGATGTGATTGTCTTTCGCTTTCCCCCTGATCCGCAACGTGAACCCTATATCAAACGCGTGATTGGCCTGCCAGGAGATACGGTGCGCATCACCGACGGTAAGGTTTATGTCAATGACACTCTCTTAGAAGAACCGTACATTAGCGCTCCTCCCGCCTATGAAGGCAGTTGGAATGTGCCTGACGATTCTTTGTTCGTGTTGGGGGATAATCGAAATAGTTCCTCCGATTCCCATCAGTGGGGGATGGTGCCCCTGGAGAATGTGATCGGTAAAGCCGTGGTTGTCTATTGGCCGCCCACGGCATGGAAATTATTGGATACTTCCATTGCAGTGGCTGCCTCGAACCCTTGACTTTAGCCTGAGTGCGTAGGGAAATCGGGAATAAAAGTAGCCCAGGATCAATCCTGGGTCACAAAGCCGTCATATGTCTTAGGCTGCAAGTGCAGGGATTAGCCTTAATTCTGCAGAATCTGGCGTGCTATGACCAGCCGCTGGATTTCATTTGTGCCTTCGCCTATGCTCATCAAGCGGGCGTCGCGATAGATACGCTCGACAGGGTATTCGCGACTATAGCCATAGCCTCCGTGGACCTGGATGGCGTTGCGGCAAACGCGCTCGGCCATCTCGCTGGCAAACATCTTAGCCATGGCGGCCTCTTTGGTGAAGGGCCTGCCCTGAGATTTGAGCCAGGCTGCGTAATAAACCATCAGCCGCGCGGTTTGGATTTCGGTGGCGGCTTCGGCTAACATCCATTGGATGGCTTCGAAGTTGGCGATGGGCTGGCCAAACGCCTGGCGCTCTTTGGCATAACGCACAGCCTCCTCAAAGGCGGCTTGCGCCAACCCTACTGAAAGGGCGCCGATGCCAATGCGTCCACCATCCAACACGGCTAGCGCTTGCTGTAAGCCCATGCCTTCTTCCCCCACCAAATAATTTAGCGGGACGCGCACCTGATCATAGGTTACGGCGTTGGTGGGTGAGCCTTTCAAGCCCATTTTTTTCTCCGATGGAGCGATGTGTAAGCCAGGAGTGTCGGTAGGCACTAGGATCATACTTAAAGAGCGAGAGCCTCCATCAGGATGGGTGCGCACCAGGGTGACGATAAAGTCGGCGATGCTGGCGTTGGTACACCACATTTTCGTGCCCTGGATGATCCATTCGTCTCCTTGGCGCCAGGCGCGGGTGCTCACTCCGCCTTTTAGATCGGAGCCGGCAGCGGGTTCCGTGAGGGCCAGGGCGGCGAGTTTGCCCTCACCGCTGACTACGCGTGGCAGGAAACGCTGTTTGAGTTCTTCTGAACCAAAGAGAGCCAGGGCTGCGCATCCTAGCCCATTGTGAGCGGCGATGGAGAGAGCTGTGCTGCCGCAACCCCAGCCTAATTCTTCAATGGCGATGGCTGCGCTGATAGCATCCACCCCTGCGCCTCCATAATCTTCCGGCACGTTTAGCCCCAACAAGCCCAACGGTCCCATCTTGCGCACGGCCTCCCAGTTGAACTCGCCGCTTTCATCCACATGACGCGCCTTGGGTTTGACTTCACGTGCCACAAAGTCGTGGATGGTCTGGCGCCACATACGTTGTTCCGCGCTCAGTTCGAAGTCCATGGTGCTTCCTCCTGATATGGATTGTGTTTTTCTACGCCGTGGTTCGGCAATAGCAGCCAACGAAAAACCCGGCGCCTAAGCGGCGGCCGGGTTTTGGTTAAATCTGCAGTTGCATCTTCCCAAACAACGTGCAAAGGATGCCGATCAGGGATGGCAATGAAGATGGGGATCAAGGCAATTCCCAGGATATAAAGGCTGTAGTAAAAAACTACCTTGATTGTGCCGCCTAGATCCAACCCCGATTTTATAAAAGCCCCACAAACGGGACAATGCTCCACTCCTGGGTTCAACCTGGTATGACAATGCGGACACCGCTGAGCCATCCCTTGTCACCCTATTCACAAGGGAATTATACCGAATGTTCACCCTTCAGGTATCATATGTTCGGGAATCTGCACTGCCACCACCTCACCGCGAGCGCAAATCTCGCCATTGGCAGAGACCGTGGAATTAACCACGACCTTGCGACCCTTAATCTCTTTCACCGTTGCCCGCACTTCAAGCATGACACCCAGAGGGGTAGGGCGGAGATAGTCAACATGGAGCGAGGCGGTGACGAAACGGAAGGGGGGCTGGCTATCCATAGGGCGGCCAGCAGCGCGATAAGCCGCGGCGGCTGCGGTGCCGGTGGAATGGCAATCAATGAGCGAGGCAATCAAACCGCCATACACATAGCCAGGGATAGCGATATGGTATGGTTGTGGTTGATAATGCGCCACGGCTTCGTCTCCATCCCAATAACTTTTGATGTGCAAGCCGTGTTCATTTAATCGTCCGCAACCATAACAGTAACTGAGTTGGTCTGGATAATAATCTTGAAAGGCTTTTTCGCTCATGGCTCTCCCAATTCTTCGTAGGCGGTGTAAATAATTTGGTCGGGGTCGCGATCAAGAAAAGGAGCCAGAACTTCTGTCTCCCAAACCTTCCAGTTGGGAGGATAATCCTGCCAGGGGCGTGGCTGAGCGGGTGCACCCCACAATTCCTCCCAGGCCTGGCGGCTGGCATAAACCCAGATAGCAGCGTAATGACCACGACGTTGACCTCGCAAGCCTTTAACCAGATAGCAGGCTTCCAGTCCGGGAAGGGAAAGCAAGCCTTTCTGGCGCGCCGCCTGGATGGCGGCTTCAAAGGCGGCCTGGTCCACGCCAGGTTTAAGGGTATATTCATGGATGCTGATCACTTTGGGCATGTTGTCTGTGCTGGGTTATTCTTCAAAGGGGATAGGTACCACCTTAGCATAGATGGCGGCTTTCAAAGTGGCGATTTCTTCTTGCACTTTGCCCAGGATTTGCTCGCGCGAGGCCAGGTGTTTCTCTTTCTGATCGCGGCGCTTGAATTCTACGCTATCTTCCTTCAGCGCACGTTCGCTCACGGTGAGGCGTATCGGCAGGCCAATCAGGTCAGCATCGTTGAATTTAACCCCGGGGCTTTCGTCGCGATCATCATAGAGCACCTCGATCCCGCTGGCTTGAAGGTCCTGATAGAGTTGATCGGCAGCAGCCTGTACCTGGGCGGAATCTTTGCCGCCGAGTGCCAGTAAATGTACCTGATAGGGGGCGACTGTGATGGGCCAGATCAGCCCCTGGTCATCATGGTGCTCTTCAGCGATGCAAGCCAGCAGGCGTCCACT
>JBBILY010000121.1:0-998 GCA_037444705.1 Chloroflexota bacterium
GGTCAAACGGGCTTTGAACCTGGCTGAACAGATGGAATATGCAGCCACTTGCTCTAACGATGTGGGGCGTCTGCTGCAACTCCTGGCTGGATCTTTTCAAAGTGGAGTGATCGGCGAAATTGCAGCCGGTTGCGGTGTTGGCTCAGCCTGGATCGTAAGCGCTCTATCGCCATCAACGTCTTTCTTCACTGTAGAAACTGACCCTACCCGCGCCGCGGCAGTGCGGGCGCTTTTTGATCCATATTTGAACGTGCGCGTCATCCATGGGGATTGGAGGGAGTTTTTTCAGAAGTGGCGTTTCAGGATGATCTATGCTGGCGCGAACAGCAACCGCGCCGATTATCCTGAAATCCTGCTCCAAGCTCTGCGTGAGGGCAGTTTGATTGTCATGGACGGGTTGCCGCCTCAAGGAAAGGTCACCCTTCGTTCACGCCAAGAGGCTACGCACCTACGCGAATTTTGGCTAAACGATCGACGGGTGATCGCTACGGAGATTCAGGTTTCCCCAACCGAAGCGGTTATACTGGCTACGCGGAAGGGCTGAATGGAGGACCAGTCCAAGGCTGTGATTTTAATCTCGGCCAATGCTGAATGGGGGGCGATTCGAGAAATTTTCGTTGGGCATCAGTATCAACCCTCCCCTTTTGGGGATTGGTTTGTCACGACCCAGGTGGCAGCGGTGCCGCTTATCTTCTTTCATGGGGGATGGGGGAAAATCGCCGCTGCAGCCTCTACCCAATATGCTATTGATCGCTGGCAGCCAAGCCTGTTAGTTAACCTGGGGACCTGCGGAGGTTTTGAGGGTTATATCGTGCGCGGGGAGATTGTCTTAGTTGAGCGAACGGTCGTTTATGATATTTTTGAGCAGATGGAAGAGAGCGAGGCTTATCTGGCTCACTACATCACCGATATAGACCTCTCCTGGTTGTTGAAGCCTTATCCTTATCCTGTGCGGCAAACTTTGATCGTCTCTGGCGATCGGGATTTATTTCCCAACG
>JBBILY010000121.1:1043-9645 GCA_037444705.1 Chloroflexota bacterium
AGGAGATTGGGAATCTGGTGCCATAGCCTGGGGAGCGACACATAACCACTGTCGCATCTTGATCCTCCGTGGAGTGAGCGATTTAGTCAGCCAACATGGCGGAGAGGCTTACGGGGATATGGGGCGCTTTAAGGAGGCAGCGCGCGTAATCATGCGCCAGTTGGTAGAGGCTCTACCTGATTGGCTCAAGTGTGCGGGGATAAATTAAAAAGCAAAGTAACGACAACTGATGAGAGGTTTTATTCACCTCAACCAGAGGAAGACTGGCAAATCAGGCGATAACGAATGGGGATTAACTGCCTTGGCGGAAATTCCTTTTCAGCCAGGCGCGGGCTTTACTGAGATCATATTGGGAGGCGATGGTCTTCATCAGTGGGATTTGTTGCACATCGTCCAGGCCAATGGGTACGGGTAATACTGGATTAAGGCGGTAATAACGCCGCCCCAAGAGTTGGCGGCATTGGTAATCTGCCAAGCCCATACTTCCTTCTAGCATTAGACTGACGAGATGGGGTGCCCATTGAACAAAGCCCCAATCCTCACTTTGTGCGTTTAAGTATTTGGGGTTAAAACCTGTCCCAACCGATAGCAGGCGAATGTCGGTCAATTTCTGTTGACCTGTGTTTGGCTCTAAAGCCTGAGCCACAGCACACATACTGGGGTTGTTCGATACTACGCCTCCATCCACGTAACCCTGGTAGACGGGGAAAAACGTGGGGGCAGCGCTGGTGCGCAAAGCCACATCTACCACGCGTTCGTGTGCGTCTGAATCTTCCCCCGGAAAGTTGTGAAAGAACTTTGGCTTCCAGGAACGCACTTTGCCCATGCTAACTTCCTCGTTGTCCAAATCGAAAGAGGAAATCAGAACTCTCTTAGGCAAGTCACCCAGGATTAAGGATCCAAATTGATTAGTGAGTTCCTCTTTTAAGGCAGCATTGTCATATTGAGCACCTCGCAGTTGTCCTAAATCGGCCAGGTTGTCCCAGAAGGAATCTTTGAATACCTTGCTTCCCAGGCGCTCATAGAGGTTTCGCACTTCAGTGGGGGTCATACCAGAAGCCAGGCCAAGAGCCAGAATGCCACCCGTGGAAGTCCCAGAGAAAAGATCTACCAGATCCAAAAAGCCGGGTTGTTCTTTCTCCAGGCGTTCTAACAGTGCGGCAGTAAGCACGCCGCGGATACCACCACCATCAAGTGCTAGAATACGAAATGAGGACATGAATACCTCCTTTGGCGAAAACAATAAACGATTTGAGAATTTCCTCAAACTACTCGACCCGGGGAAATAGATTTTCACTATCCCCAATCTCTATTATCATTGTAGCATGCCAGAGGCGTTGAGTCAACAAAGGGTTCTGGCTAATTTTTATACAGCAGTAGGGATTTCTGTTAAAATGATGGGAAATCATTACAAGGAGGCTGCCATGGGCGTAAAACAGATCGTTTCTGCCGATAAGGCGCCAAAAGCCATTGGCCCTTATAGCGTTGCTAATCGGGCGGGAGACCTGATCTTTACTGCCGGACAGTTGGGCTTAGACCCGCAAACTATGGAACTTGTACCCGGAGGCATCCGTGAGGAGACACGCCAGGCTCTGACGAATATCAAGCATGTGTTGGAAGCGGCCGGCTCATCACTGGACCAAGTGGTTAAGACCACTGTATTCTTACGAGATATGGGGGATTTTGCTCAGATGAATGAGGTCTATGCCGAATTTTTCTCAAAAGACCCACCTGCTCGTTCAACGGTTCAGGTTGCTGCTTTACCTAAGGGTGGTGCTGTGGAGATCGAAGTGATTGCAGTGATTGGTGATAATAGACGTTGATGCATTGCCTCCTGACCAGGCAGCCGGCTAAAAATTCAAACTCATTCTTCATATAACTGGCGGGTAGAAGTCCGTGATAGGTGTTAAGGTTCATGATGGTGCGGTTGCGGCCTAGAAGTCTCCTGCGGGTGGCAGCGTTTATATGTTCAGGTTACCAGTAAAGAGTCAAACCCTGGTGAGGTGAAATCCAGAGGATAAAATGAGTCTATGACGAAGGTCTCAATGATCGTCCCATGCTACAACGAAGAGAAGACGATAGGTTCTTTATTAGAGGCAATCTATTGTCAGACATACCCCAGATCTGAGATTGAAGTAATTATCGCTGACGGGCTTTCGACGGATGCCACGCGCGAGCGAATTGATGCTTTTAGAAGGGAGCATCATGACCTTGACATTCGGGTAATTGATAATCCCCAGAGAACAATCCCGGCGGGGTTGAATCAGGCGATTCGCGAGTCTCGGGGTGAGATCATCGTTCGCCTGGACGCACACTCTGTCCCTTACCCAGATTATATTTCTCGCTGTGTCGAAGCTCTGCAGGCAGGGAAAGGGAACAATGTGGGAGGAGTCTGGGAGATTGAACCCGGTGGTAAAGGCTGGATGGCGAAAGCTATTGCAACGGCAGCGAGTCATCCCTTTGGAGCTGGCGATGCTCGCTATCGTTTAGGCGGGTTTGCTCAGGCGGTAGACACTGTGCCTTTTGGCGCTTTTTACCGTTCGCTCATCAGCCAGATAGGTTACTTTGATGAAAACCTGCTAACCAACGAAGATTACGAGTTCAATGTGCGGGTGCGTCAGGCTGGTGGCGTTGTGTGGTTAGACCCCAGCATCCGCTCGCGCTACTTCGCCCGCGCGGGATTATGGGCTTTGGGGCGCCAATACTGGCGTTACGGCTATTGGAAAGCACGCATGTTGCGCCGCTATCCTCATACCCTGCGATGGCGGCAGGCATTGCCACCTCTGTTTCTGCTAAGTTTATTCGTGACGGGTTTGCTGTCCATTGGTATTTTACCAATGCGCTGGTTATTAGTCGGAGAACTCGCTTTTTACGCTCTGGCTTTAGGGTTCACGGGCTTACATTGCGCCATCAGACACAGGGATATTTCTCTGGTCTTGGGGATGCCGATTGCGCTAATTGCCATGCATTTTTCCTGGGGCGGTGGTTTTTTATGGAGTATACTTAGAAAGTGAGCGCGGGGCGGCGAGTACCGCCTCTCATAGTTGCTGACTAAGAATCGGCACTGAGGATTGCGGAATTTACCCTGGAGCACTGAAGTAACAAGATAATGAACAAAAATAGATTTCTGCGCAAATCCAATCCTTGGCGCTTGCGTGTGGGAGAACGGCGCTTGTTGTTATTCATCGGTGACCTCCTTATGGCTCTGACTGCTCTCATATTTGCTTTGTATTTCTGGGGCAGTGCGGACAGATTCCCTGGCTTTTCTCTGGAGTTTATTCAGAGGCGTGTACCCTCATGGTTTTTCCTGTTCCCGTTTATCTGGGTGACCCTGTTGGTGGAACTGTATGATGTTCATCGTGCGGGTTCGTGGCGAGCGACACTGAGCGGGGTTATGACGGCCACTTTGGTAGGGCTCGGCTTGTATATGGTATTGTATTTTTATTATGTTGATCCTCCCAGGTCTTTGCTGCCTCGGCGAGGTGTGGCGGGATTTTTTATGGCAGCGCCAGTCCTAACCCTTGCCTGGCGTTTATTTTACATTCGCATTTTCACAGATCCCCAATTCATGAGACGTGTGTTAGTGATTGGGGGTGGCAAGGCTGGACAGGCCATTCTTCAGGTAGCGAATGACCTGTGGCCACCGCCTTTTTTTGTGGTTGGTGTTGTGGATGACGACCCGAGCAAAGCTGACCAGGTGATTGAAAATCATCATGTACTGGGAAGTAGCGAAAATCTTCTGGAAATCATCGAGTCTCATAATGTCTCCGATTTATTGGTTGCTATCAGTGGAGAAATGCAGCCACGTATGTTTCAGGCATTGCTCCAGGCCCAGGAACTAGGCGTCGAAATCGTGCGCATGCCTAAGGTCTATGAGGAGTTATTAGGCAGAGTGCCAATACGCTACCTGGAGGCGGATTGGATTTTGCGCTCCTTTGTGGATGAGTCGCGCGTCAGTGGCTTCTATGAATTGTTTAAGCGACTGCTTGATATTCTGGGTGGCGTGTTTGGAGTTTGTCTTTTGATCGCTCTGTTGCCATTTATCATTCCGGCTATCCTGCTAGATGATGGTCTTCCGATTTTCTATACTCAAACTCGAGTTGGGAAAGGAGCACAACTCTACAAGATCATCAAGTTACGCACAATGCGGCGTGATGCTGAGGCAGATGGAAGACCACAATGGGCCAAAGAAGATGATGCGCGCGCCACGCGTGTTGGTCGCATTCTTCGTAAAACCCACCTGGATGAACTGCCTCAGTTCATCAACGTTTTAAAGGGGGAAATGAGTCTGGTAGGGCCACGTGCAGAGCGCCCAGAATTGATGGAGTATTTCGAAAAATATGTGCCTTTCTATCGGGCGCGGCTTTTAGTTAAACCGGGCATAACAGGATGGGCTCAAGTAAACTTCGGATATGCTTCGACCATTGAAGAGACGGTTGTAAAACTGGAATATGACCTGTATTACATTAAACATCGCAATTTGATCCTGGACCTGGTGGTACTCTTGCGGACGCCGGCCACGGTGTTCGGTTTTCGAGGGAGATGAAGATGAGCAAGGCAGTAGAAGGCGCAGACTCAGGTCAGAATCGCCCCAGATGGCATTTACCGCGCCTGAAAGCAATCAGTACGTCTAAATGGTTGCTTCTGGCAGGCGATTTGGTGCTTATTGCGGTTTCCGTCTTGGGGAGTTTTGCCCTACGCTTAGAACTCGGTACATTGTTCTTCTACTTCTTACCTCAGGCGCTGCGAATGATCGCCCTGGCGATTCTGATCAAGCCGGTTGTGTACTATGCCTACGGCATGTATCGTCGCCTATGGGCTTATGCCAGTATCAAAGAGCTTTTGCTGGTGTTGCTATCCGTCACTACGGCCTCAATATTAGTATCTTTGGCAGTCATTGCTATGACTGCGGTGCAGATTCGTCGGCCAGGTTATCTGGGTTTTCCCCGCTCAACCCTGGTGATTGATTGGTTGTTATCCCTCTTTCTGGTTGGGGGTTTACGTTTTTCCTGGCGTATTCTAGCCGAGGCACGTTCAAACGGTAAGAAAGGCAAGGGGCGCTTGCGTCGGGTGCTAGTGGTGGGGGCAGGCGATGCCGGGGCGCTAGTCGTGCGTGAGATGCAAAAGAATCCTCAACTCGATCTCAAGCCCGTCTGTTTCCTGGATGATGATGCCAATAAGCAAAAGCAGCAAATACACGGAGTTCCTGTTGAGGGTACCTTAAATGATTTAGCCCGAGCAGTGACCTCCAAAGATATAGACGAGGTGGTCATTGCCATCCCCAGTGCGCCGGGACGCGTGATTCGCCAGGTAACGGAGGTATGCCAGCGAAAAAAAGTGCCTTTCCGTACAATGCCAGGTATTTATGAGTTAATTGGTGGAAATGTAAGTGTTAGCCGTTTGCGGGAAGTTGAGGTTACAGACCTGCTGCGCCGCGAGCCGGTGCATATTGACGAGCATATCGTGGGGTCCAGCCTGGGAGGGCGGCGGATTCTGGTAACCGGGGCTGGAGGTTCGATTGGACGGGAATTGTGCCATCAGGTCGCGCGGTGGGGGCCTTCTTCCATTATTCTCTTGGGGCATGGCGAGAACAGCATCTTTGAAACCTTGCTGGAGTTAGAAGAAAACCACCCTTCTCTACCGGTCTTCCCTGTAATCGCCGATGTACGCGACCTGGATCGTTTGAGCGCGATTTTTGAAAATCACCGCCCTCAGGTAGTTTTTCATGCCGCAGCGCATAAACACGTACCCCTAATGGAGGTAAACGTTGAGGAAGCGGTGACTAACAATATTTTGGGCACACGTAATGTTGTGGAAGTAGCAATTAATTATGAGGCGGAGCGGTTGGTATTAATCTCAACTGACAAGGCTATTCGGCCAACCAGCGTGATGGGAGCCACGAAACGACTGGCTGAATTGATTGTCTTAGACGCGGCTTCTCGCGTGGGACACCCTTTCTGTGTGGTACGTTTTGGTAATGTGTTGGGTAGTCGAGGGAGTGTGATCCCTAAATTCAAACGGCAAATTGCGCGTGGTGGGCCGGTGACGATCACTCACCCCGATATGGAGCGCTATTTTATGACCATCCCGGAGGCGGTGCACCTGGTTTTGCAAGCCTCAGCTATGGGCAAAGGAGGGGAAGTGTTCGTCCTGAATATGGGTGAGCCGGTGCGTATTCTGGACTTGGCAGAAGATCTTATTCGCCTCTCGGGTTTGGAACCGTACCGGGATATAGATATCGTCTTTACTGGCATTCGCCCTGGGGAGAAGTTAAGCGAAGAACTATGGGATCAACAGGTTGAGTATCAGCCAACGATTCACCCAGACATCCTGTTGTTGAAAGAGGACCTTATGGATGGATCGCTCTTACATCGAACCGTAGATGAATTGATCCACCTGGCGCGTGAAGGGGATGCAGAGTCAATCGTGAAAGTATTAGATGAGTGCATCCCTGGTGCAGCCGTGCGCAGTACCCCACCTCCTGACATGACAGCAATTGTATAAGGTGCGGTGTGCGTTCCCATTGGATAACGTTTCACATTACTCTTTGCATAGGCGTTGCATTAGTTTATCTCCAAGATAGTTATGCCCGAAGTCAGTGCAGACGAATGGGAAGCCTTTCTTACAAGGTTTGAAGATGCCCACATACTTCAGACATCGGCCTGGGGGGAATTAAAAGCCACTTTCGGATGGGAGGTGACACGTGTTATTAGTCCGTCTTCCCAGTGCGGTGCTCAAATACTCTTTCGTACCCTGCTGGGAGGGCGGCGCTTTGCGTATATTCCCAAAGGGCCTGTGGGTGAAAACTGGGAGGCACTCTGGCCCGAAATAGATGTTGTCTGTCGTAAGCGCCGAGCCATTTGTCTCAAGGTAGAGCCCGACTTATGGGAAGTAAACTGCCATAATGATGGTGGGGGACAGGCATCACATTTGCTTCTTAACCCTCCCACAGGGTTTCGCCTAAGCCACCATAGTATTCAGCCTTTGCGAACGCTTGTAGTAGATATCAGCGGTGATGAAGGCGCAATACTGGGGCGGATGCATCAGAAAACGCGCTACAATGTGCGCTTGGCCCTCAAGAAGGGGATTGTGGTAAAACCCACCCATGACATTGGCTTGTTTTATCGGCTGATGCAAGTCACTGGACGCCGGGATCAGTTCGAGATCCATAGTCAAGCGTACTATCAGCGGGCATATGAATTATTTTTCCCCCGGGGTGAATGTAATTTGTTCCTGGCAGATTACCAGGGTGAGCCTGTTGGGGCCCTGATGGTATTTGCTCGAGGGAAGCGAGCCTGGTATTTTTATGGGGCAACCTCGGGTAGCCATCGAGAGCGCATGCCGGCCTATTTGCTTCAATGGGAAGCCATGCGCTGGGCGCGATCTTTGGGCTGTGTCGAATATGATCTGTGGGGTGTACCGGATGCAGATGAGCGGACTTTGGAGTCTAATTTTACTCTCCGCTCGGATGGTTTGTGGGGAGTATATCGTTTCAAACGCGGTTTTGGGGGGAAGTTACTGCGGGCTATTGGTCCATGGGATCGGGTATATCAATCGGCGTTCTACGCCCTGTACTCTCTGTGGACGAAATGGGTCAAGCGCGGAGGGGATTAACGGTGAGGCCAGAGCAGTGGAATAGCCTGATTGCTACTTTTTCAGAGGCTCACATTTTGCAGACATGGGAATGGGGAGAGGTGAAAAGACGCTTTGGCTGGCAACCGATGTATATCATGTGGTTTAATGCGGATGAGCCAGCATTAATTACCCCCGAGCCTGAGCCAGGGTTGGCAAAGGCGAGCAGAGATTGGGATTCGAACTGGCCTAAGCCTCAAGAAGTACAAGCCGCAGCATTGGTGCTTCAGAGAAATCTCGTAATCAAGGGGATAAGCCTGCCCGCGAAAGTGCTTTATGTACCTAAAGGGCCTCTTGTGCGCGATTGGAGTGATGCCCTCTTGCGCCAAAGGGTATTATCAACCTTGGAAAAACTGGCATGGAATCGCAGGGCGATTTTCATCAAGATTGATCCGGATATTTGTTTGGGAGGAGAAGAAGTTGGGGTGGGGCTCAAGAATTCGGACACCCAGGGATTGCCCGATTCTAAACCCGGTGACCAGGTTGTGGGCGATTTAACCAAGATGGGTTGGCTCTTTTCCCAGGAACAGGTGCAATTCCGCAATACTGTTCTTGTGGACCTCAGCGCCAGCGAAGAAGAATTACTGGCGCGAATGAAGCAAAAGACGCGCTACAACATCCGTCTGGCTGCCCGCAAGGGTGTACAAATTCGCTTGGCCACGTTAGAAGATTTATATCTACTCTATACAATGTACGCTGAAACCTCAGCCAGAGACGGCTTTGTCATCAGAGACGAGACCTATTACCACCATCTCTGGTCAACTTTCCTTCGGCGGGCTAATGAGACCAATATCCCCCATGCCGAAGCGCTTATTGCTGAGGTTGAGGGAGAACCGCTGGCGGCAGTGGTCATTTTTCGATTTGCTAAGAAAGCCTGGTACATGTTTGGCATGTCAAGAGAAAAACACCGCGAGAAGATGCCCAATCATCTGCTACAGTGGGAAGAGATGCGGCGAGCCAAGGCGTCGCG
>JBBILY010000122.1:0-9567 GCA_037444705.1 Chloroflexota bacterium
GGTCAATGATATTGCAACAGGCTTCATCCACGGCCAACTGGACAGCGTAGACTCCTTTTTCGTTTAAGCCAGCCGCGCGGGCGGCCTGGGTTACGAATTCACTGATCTCGGCCAGGCTGTCATAGCGGCCGGGGAAGGTTTTGCTTTTCATTGCACCTGGAGGGGCTTCGAGGCTAGAAACTGCCCACTGCCGCGGTAACATCATCGAAGATTTTGAAGTATGTCCCCATTCCCACCAGGTCGAGGGAAGAGCGAATCTCTCCACGCACTTTGGCCAGCACCAGTTCGCCGCGCTTATAGCGCTTGCAGCGTTTCTGGGCCTGAATCAACACCCACCAGCCTTTGCTGGACATGAAATTGACATCGCTCATATCTAAGACGATCTTAAATCGGCCCGCATCCGTGATGGATTGTAAGGCTGACTCCAGCTGAGGCGCGGTGGAACTGTCAATCCGCCCATTGACCTTTACCAGATCGCAACGCTTGAATTGAGTGACCGAAATCTCCATTGATCTCTCCTTGAATGATAGTCGCCTAACCAAAGGTTGAGAGATTATATCATGAGGGGCAGTTTGAAATAATGGCAGGCATCGTTGCTGGAGTCCCTCATGGGCTTGAGCCTGGGCTTATCAGAAATGGGGTTCATTTACCTTTGGGTGGTCGCGTCATCTTGACCAACATGCCCAGCATGAAGCCCGCCGCAGTGAGAGCTGCCAGGGCGATCTTGGTGAGATCTATCACCGGCTCTACGCGGACGCTCTCGGGGGTTGCCACCACCACTGCCACAGGGCGTGAGAAGGTGCGCCCTCCGCCCCCGCCGCCACCACCCTCGCCTTCGTTATCTTCTGCCCCCTCAGCGCTTCTGCCGGAGCCATAGCCGAAGCCCATCCCCATGGCCCCCAGCACCTCGGCCGCGGGGATGATCAGGATGTTGCCGTTTTTAATCGGCTTGGCGAACACGGCCTCTACACTGGCCACACTCAGAAGTTTATCCATCTGCTCACTGAAGCCCTCAACCAGGGCCGTGGCGGCCATGGGTTGGCGTGCTGGTATGTGTTCTTCAGTCATAAGTCTCTCTCCTTTTCGGTTGGCGATAGAGCAGCCAGATCATCCCGGCTACGAAGGCTCCAATCGCCAGCAATATCCATCGAAAGCGACGGGTGAAGTCGGATATGGGCAGAATTTCCTCCCTGCCTGTGGGCGAAATCAGCAGGGCTGCAACCGGACGGTTCCATACCAGCCCTCCTGAAAGCCACGGCAGGCGGACGATGAGGGCGCGCGAGAAAAGCACCAGCCGGCTATCGCCGATTTTAATGGGCGCGGTCGCCCGGGTTTCGTAACTCAACCAGGGGCAAGCCATGTCAAGTTTCCCGTGTCTCTCCCGCGTCGGCAGGCTGATCCTCTCTTGACCAGGCAGCGGACATTTTTTCCAGTTCTGCATTGACCATGCGCAGGGCTTTGAGCAGTTCCTGGCGCACCTTGGCCTCAACCTGGCTGTTTTGCAGGCTGTGTTGCAGGTCCTCCAGGTCGGATTTCAAACGCTGGCCCGTGGGGCTTTGGCTGAACTCGGCTGCCTCAGCCTTGACCGTTGTCATCAGGGTGTGCAGGCCGTCTTCGATCTCGTCTTGCAGCCGTTTGCGCTGTGGGCTTTGCCACAGGGCATTCAGGCTTTTAACCAGGTTTTGACCCAGGGTGCGGAACTCATCGGCCAGGTTTTCTTCGCTGGGTGAATTTTCGTCCATTTACAGACCTCCTGAACATGGTTTATTGTGCCCTATTTTCTTCTGGGTGGCAAGGAACAATGTTATAATTGATAAAGATTTTCATTTTCAATATGATACGAACCTCTTCTCAGGATGCTCAATGGTTGGCGAAATTGCAAGCCAGTGGCTATCGTTTGACGCGACCGCTTAAGGTTGTCGTCCAAATCCTGGCTAGCGCCACACGCCCTCTGGAGGCGGTGGAGGTCTTCGACCTGGGGCGGCGCCTTTACCCGCGCCTGGGATTGGTGACCGTTTACCGGGCGCTTGAAAAACTGGAACAACTGGGCCTTGTGCAACGCCTGCATCGCTCGAATGGTTGCCATGCCTATCTGCGCGCTGCCGAGGGGCATGAGCATCTCTTGATCTGTAACCGCTGCGGTAGGGTTGAGCGCTTCAGCGGCGACGATCTCAGTGCCTTGATTGAGAGGGTGGCCTCTGAAAGCGGTTTCGTCATCCAGGAGCATTGGCTGCAACTCCAGGGCTTGTGTTCCAGTTGTCAATAGTTCCCCTTCTGTGGAGGGAAAATGAGAATCCATCTGCGGTTTATCTCGTATCTAACCCTATTTCTCTGGCTGCTGACAGGCTGCCGCGGCCTGCCTCCATCTCCTGCTGTTACCGAGGTGGGCCCATCTCCCCAAACATTGAAGGTTCTTGCGGTTGAGTCCTTCCTGGCGGATATTGCTCAGAATGTGGCGGGCGAGCGCCTGCACGTGGATACGCTGCTTCCCTCAGGGCTTGAGCCGCACGCCTTTGAACCCACTCCCCAGGATTTAGCCAAAGTAGCGCAGAGCCAGGTCTTGATCATCAACGGCGGCGGCTTGGAGGTATGGTTGGAGCGGCTATTGGAGAATGTGGGAGGTCAGCGCCAGGTGATCGAGGCTGCGGCCGGCTTACCCTTTCGCCAGAGCCAGGGCCAGACGATCTGTGGCGCTCCTGGGGAGGGTAGCCAGGGGGGTGAACACATGGCGGAGAAAGATCCCCATTTCTGGCTTGACCCCAATTTGGTGATTCACTATGTGGAAAACATTCGGGATGGCCTCAGCCAGGCCGATCCGGCCGGCAGGCAACTCTACGCCCGAAATGCTGAAGGCTATATCGCCAAATTGAAGGCGTTAGATGCCTGGATCGTGGAGCAAGTGTCGCAAATTCCGCCAGAGCGGCGCTTGCTGGTGACCAACCATGAGAGTTTGGGCTACTTTGCGGATCGCTATGGCTTTCACCTGGTGGGGACGATCTTGCCCAGTGTGAGCACAGCCGCTGCGCCTTCTGCAGGTCAACTGGCGCAACTGGTGGATTGCATCAAGGCGACTGGCGTGCGGGCGATCTTCCTGGAGACCGGAGCCAACCCGCAATTGGCACAGCAGGTGGCCAGAGAAAGCGGGGTGCAGGTGGTGACCGAACTTTACAGCCACTCCTTATCCTCTTCAGATGGAGCGGCTGTCACCTATATAGACATGATGCACTATAACGTTGAGACCATCGTAAGCGCCTTGCGCTAAGGCCAAAGCGCATCTCCTTGGTGTGCGCGCGAAGGCAGTCAGGCAATCCATGGCCCGCAGGGGATAAATCATTGAGTTTGTTTTTGAGGAGGATGGCAAAGAGGGTTATCAGGCAAGGCTCGCAGGGGATAAATCTTGTTAAATGCTCAGACGAGGCGTAATCTAACGCCATCATTGCTCGCAGGGGATAAATCCCCTGCTCAGCCCTTGAAAGTCGGCTAATAGCCGACTCAGGTCTATCCGAAAACCCAGGACCTGGTTTGTAGGACAAGTCATCGACTTGTCTGCGCAAAGCGGTGATTTGCGCCCCATTTTGCGGTGTGGGACAAGTCACCGACTTGTCGGCGCGATGTAGGACAAGTCATCGACTTGTCCCCGTG
Source organism: Chloroflexota bacterium (assembly GCA_037444705.1). Taxonomy (GTDB): domain Bacteria; phylum Chloroflexota; class Anaerolineae; order Anaerolineales; family UBA4823; genus DATCYX01. Next base: position 3,643 of record JBBILY010000122.1, read on the forward strand.
GTGTGAGACAAGTCACCGACTTGGCCGCAAGCCGGGAAAATGACAACTTTTGAGAGCACGCTCTCCTGCTTTTACTTGTTCTGCTTTACCTTCTCGTGGTATGATAACAAGCCATGAGACGCAGACGAGGTTTGTTTTCATCCCTACGCTGGTTATCAACCTTCTTTTTGCTATCTGCCCTGATCTTGAGCGCGGCTGAACTGGCGCGTTATAGCCGTGTGCGTGCTAATTTTCCCCTGGGTTTAAAAATCGCGGGTGTGCCCGTGGGAGGGTTGGATCGGCAGCAGGCTGCGCAGCGCCTGCGCGAAGCCTATTCCACACCAGTGGAACTGGTCTATGGAGAAGCGGTTATTCAAATTCCGCCCAGTGTGGCTGACTTCCGTTTAGACCTGGAGAGCATGTTGGCCGCCGCCGACCTGCAACGCACGCGCCAGTCATTCTGGTTGGGTTTTTGGGATTATTTATGGGGGCGCGGCCTGACGGCGAGCGAAATTCCTTTGCGTTCCACTTATTCGGATGAGCGCTTGCGGGCTTATCTGGAGGGCGAAATTGCCCGCCGCTACGACCAGCCACCCCAGGCGGCCAGCCCGGTGGTGGGCACGGTGAATTTTCGCCCCGGCAGCCCTGGGGTCGCCCTGGATGTAGAGAATGCGATCCCTATGATCGTCAATGCCATGCGCTCCCTGGATCGCCGGCGGGTGATCCTGCCTCTGCTGCGCACGAACCCGCCCCATCCGGCGTTTGAGAATTTGAAGATTCTGCTGGAACAGACCATTGACTTGGCCGGTTATGAGGGCCTGGCCGGCATCTATCTGCTCGATTTACAGAATGGTCAGGAGATCCACGTAGCTTATCGCCAGGGGGAGGAAATCTCCACCCAACCGGATGTGGCTTATACCGCTGCCAGCATGATCAAGATCCCTATTATGGTCTCGGTCTATCGCCGCCTGGGGGAGAACCCCGACGCTGAAACGCTCAAGTTGCTGGATGATATGATCACCAAATCGGGCAATGAGGCGGCTGACTGGCTGATGGAACGGGTGATTGATGCCGTGCGGGCGCCGTTGGTGGTCACCGAAGATATGCGCGCCTTAGGCCTACAAAACACCTTCCTGGCGGGGTTCTTTTCCTTTGGCTCGCCGCTTTTGGCGCGCATCGAAACCCCGGCCAATCAGCGCAGCGATGTCAACACCGACCCTGATCCCTATAGCCAGACCACGCCCTCGGATATGGGAATGCTCTTGGAGGATATTTACCAGTGTGCCACCACAGGAGGCGGTTCTCTGACCGCGGTCTTTGCGGCTGAGATCACTCAGGTTGAGTGTCAGAGTATGATTGATTACCTGAAGCGCAATTACCTGCCGGTGTTGCTGACGGGCGGATTGCCAGAGGCAACCCCGATCGCCCATAAGCACGGGTGGGTATCCGATGCGAATGGGGTGATCAACACCATCGGCGATGCGGGCATCATCTATACTCCAGGGGGCAACTATGTCCTGGTGATCTTCCTGCACCATCCTGTACAGTTGGTGTGGGAGCCGGCCTCGAAACTGGTAGCTGACCTGTCGCGTGCCGTCTATAACTACTACAATTTACCCCCTTGATTCTGCAGCCTAGAGGGAGGATGGGGACTCCTCCTGGATTGGGTGGCGTAAAAACCCCCTTTCCTGCAGGAGTTATCGCCTCAATCCTTTTCGGAGGAGGTGTAAATCCTTATCAGGGGTTTGCGCACGGCGAGCCCGTTGTCCTTTGGATTGTGGACGCCGAAGTAATAGCGCACACCCAGTAAAGCATCTTCCACGCTATGGATGATGCTGTCGGTCACCAGGCTAACTTCGTAGGGGTTTTTGGCGGCTTTTTTCCTGGGGGCGCGTTGAAGCCCACCTGCCATGAGGTGGTTGCGCGATCTAGAGGGGCGCGCGCTCAATTTACGCGGTTTCATTTTGGGATGGATGGGTTCTTCGCTCATATCCACCGCCTTCTATGTTACATTTTTGTATCGAAATAATTATAAATGATTTATAAGGAACTGTCGAAGAATTCCTTGCGGTTTTCTTGCAAATTAACCGATTCTAATCTGACCGTTTGGTAGCGTTTCCACTCTTTGATGTGATCTTCGGTGATCTCGAAGTCAAAAGCCACTTTGGAGTAAGCCCACATAACCTTTTTCCTACCCCTGGTTTTGGTCTGGACATTATCACCGGAATATCCCAGGCGCAGTTTATAGCGCCCCGGGCTTAGGTTCAACTCCCTGGCGGGTTTGAAGATGATGGCGGTATGCAGGGTGCTGTTAGGTGGAAGCCATACGGTGGAAAAGTCTTGCAGGGGCTGGATTTCCTCGGTCAACAAGCCTGAGAATCCGCCCATCAGATACGCCAGGAAACTCATCTTATCCCCGCTGGCGACATGTTGTAACTGAATGAGCACGTCTTCGATCTTACCCGGTTGAGCGCCCTGATTAATGAATTCGCACTCAAGGAGCAGACCCGGTTCCAGGTTATCTGCTTTGGGCTGAGGTTGGGATGCCCGGATCGTGGTTGGTTTCTCAATCCAGGTGAGGCTGAGGCGGCGAGAGGGGATGACATAACCTCTGAATTGCTTCAGTTTGGTCAAATAGAAGGTTATGGCGCTGAGTGCCAGTGCTCCCAGGGCGATTAGAATAGAGAAAACATCGGTCCAATTGGTTGAACCAGACATGAGCGGTCTCCTGTAAGGGCTCCCGTGAGAGCACCAGCGCCCCAGGCCTGGAATGCCTTTTGCCCGGCGGGCTGACGTCTTCGGGGGGTAGAGGCGGAAGATCCCTTGTCCATCTGGTGTAAATATGGACTACGTCCTATTATTGCCGATATTTGCCTGGAAATCAATAAGAAATCCGGCATAGAAAGGGGTGAAACCGGGGGGATTTTGAGGTGATTCACTTGACCTCGTACAGTAAGTCAATGTAACTCATCAACAAATCGCGCACGACACCGCGCAGGGGCAGGCTGGCAGCCAGGCCATAGACAGGGGCCAGCGAGCCCTTTTCTTCGGGATGGGTCTTGACCTGCTCGACGGAAGCCCGCAGGTCAGCGATGAAGCGTTGGGCTACTCCGGGTTGTGTGTGGCGCAGCGTGACGCATAGATGGACACAGGCGGGCTTGTGCAGCCCATTCAGGCTCCAACCGCGCTGGGTCATGGCTTCCATCACGCGGTAAATGTCCAGGGTGCGCGAGGCAAAGGCAATCACCCACAGTGGATCGCCCAGCACGTATAAATCTGGGATGGCTTCAATCTCTGTGCGGATCCAGGCTGCCGTCTCCAGGATTTTGCGGGTTGCCTCCAGATAGCCCTGTTCCCCAATGCTGAGCATAGCCGCCCAACACACGGCGCTCAAGGCGCCCGCTCGGCTGCCGGCGAAGGTGGGGGAAAAATATAAGCCGCCGGGCCATTCGGTAGCGACATAGTATTGATAGCGCCGTAGTTGCGGGTTGCGATAGAGGATAACCGAGGTGCCCTTGGCGGCATAGCCGTATTTGTGCGTATCGGCAGAGATGGAGGTCACCCCCGGCAGGCGGAAATCGAATGGGGGCACTGGATAGCCCAATTTTTCGGCCCAGGGCAAGATGAAACCACCTAGGCAAGCATCGGTATGAAAGCCGATCCCATGCTGGCGGGCGAGTTCCGAGAGTTCGGCAATGGGGTCAATCATCCCATGCGGGAAAGACGGCGCCGATCCAACGATCACGATGGTGTTACGGCTGAGGGCGCGTCGGGCGGCGGAGACATCGGCGCGATAATGGGCATCCACACCGATATAGATCGGTTTGATGTGGAAATATTGGGCGGCTTTCTCAAAAGCGGCGTGGGCTGTGATTGGGAGCACCATCTCCGGGTGGCGGATGCCCTTTTGCTGGCGCGCCCAATCCCGATAGGTCTTCATTGCCAGGAGAATGCTTTCTGTGCCGCCGGAGGTGACCGTGCCGCACACCTGGTCTCCCTGGCGGGCAGCGGCTTCGGCTCCCAGCATTTGGGCGGTCATCGCCACGATTTCGGCTTCAAATTTGCTGATGCTGGGCCAGATGTCCGAGTGTAAGGGGTTCGCCTGCGAATAGAGCGCATAGACTTCATTTAGAAAGCGGATGTGTTCAGCCTCTCCGTGATAGACTGCGCCAGAAACATAGCCTTGTTTCCAGCGGGCTTCTTCACGCGCCTGGATAGCCTGCATCTCCTGTAGAATTTGGGTTCTATCCAGGCCGCTGGGGGGTAATTGAGTATAAGTGGGAAATTCAGCCTGGTAGGGTTTGAGGGCTGATCTGAGATCCGCCATCAGGTTTTGGGTCTCGTGCTCAATTTCCTGACGGACGGAAGGAATTTTGCGCAAGGCTTTTTCAAGTAGTGAAACCCAACGCGGGCTCAATCGAGAAAGGATCTTAAGCAACTTCTGGCTTTGTCTCATGTTCTATCCCTCGTCTCTGTAGGTAGATGTGCCTTCTGTCATCGCCATTGGTTTTCTTCCCCACCCCTCGCGCCGCCTCAGCGCCACATCAGGAAACGATCTTCAGCGCAGGTGGGCTGGCCTCGAGGATAGTAGGCACACAGGGTATAGGATAAAATCGTGCCCGCAGGCACTTCAGGCACGTCCAGGGTCAGGGAACTGCTTCCGTCATCACTTGTGGGTGGCAGGATCAGATTGCGCTGGCTGCCGTCGGGAAGCGGGAAAATCAGTTCCACCCCCACGCCTTCGACGGGATGGTTGTCCTCTAATACGGTCAGGCCAATTTCTTGCTGCTGACCTGGTTTGAGAATGGCAAGGCGCTTCCACGCCTGCACAGTCACCGCGCCTTGCTGGCTGGTGCCCGCCGGAGTCTCGGGCGTGATCCCGGGTTTGCCTGAGGTGGCTGCCTGATTCTGATATTGCCAGTAGGCATAGCCCAGCGGGGTGGGGCGGATCCGCAGCACGCCGCTCTCCCGCTCATGCTTTTCCAGACAAAGGCTGACGAAGCATTGCCTGAGCACGTCATCGCCCACCCGTTCTACCTGGCTGATGGGCGCTCCGGAGGCGTCTAAGCCGCCGTGTTGAGCCAGATAGTCCAGGAATTCTTGTGGGACGTTGTAGCCCAGGCGATCCTGGATGGGGTAGAAGAACATGCCGCCTTCGCTACTGGGGGGCTGCAGAGGGCTGGCTGCGATCTCCAATATCCTGGTCAGGGGGAGCAAGGCAGGCTGGCCCGTCTCAGCGGGGGAGATCTTCAGGGCGATATTTTCGAATATTTGCTGTGTGCCACCATCTGGTGTGGGATAGGGTGGACTGAGAGCAAAACCGACGAAATGCTCCCCCAGGCGCGCGACCGTTTTGCTGAACTCGGCGGCCACCGGCGGGGGTAGAACGACCTCGGCCTCTTCTGGCCAGATTGGTGGAGGTGTGCAACTATCGCCACAGCGCCAAAGCCCATAGGCCAGTAAGCCCACCTCGGAGTTATTTTCCACCCGGTAGAAACCCAGGTTTTCAAAGTATTGCTCAATGCGCCTTTTGGTAGGATTGTAGCGGGGTTCGGTGATGGGGTTACCCACGCGTGACAATCCCCCTAGAGCCTGGATAAGCGGCCAAAAAGACGGGTCAATCGTGTGGCCATTGGCATAGGGGATGGTCGTGTCCTGCGGCGGCGGCTCGCTGGCCTGGATTAACCCCGTATCAAGCCCAATCGCAGCTAGGTAAAAGCGTTCCCAGCCTTTCAAGTGAGGATCGTAAGCCATTAAAGCCGCCTGGGTGTATTGGTAACTGATCTGTCCGTAGGTGAAGGCTTGAGAGATGGCTGGGCCTAACCTGGCCTCACCCCCTAGCTCGCCATAGAAGCCAGCGAAAAGATCATCCACACTGAGCACGGGCAGAGGTGGAGCAGTCTCCTGGACAGGGATTGAGGTGCAAGCCACACTCAGGGTCATCAG
>JBBILY010000123.1:0-9558 GCA_037444705.1 Chloroflexota bacterium
ACCACTATGAATTGATCACCCTGTTCTACGCGGCCGATTTGAGCAAAAGCGAAGCCAACCGCATTGCCGATCTGGTGCGCCGCAACTATCCTGACCAGGAAGTGGAATTGCAAGAGGGTGGGCAACCCCATTATCAATTTATCATCTCCATTGAGTAGTCAGCCGCCTATGATGCAAATTGCCATTGTAACCGATAGCACCGCCGACATCCCCGAAGACCTGAGTCGTCAGTATCATATCCATGTGGTGCCCAACATCCTGGTGATTGATGGCCGGGGCGTCGAAGATGGGAAGGGGCTAAGTCGCGAGGCATTCTATGAGAGATTGCCTACCCTGAAGACCCTGCCCACCACCTCCACCGCTTCTGCGGGCACTTATCAACATCTCTATCAGAAATTGATCGAAGAGGGTTTCCACTGCATTCTCTCTATTCATGCCTCCAGCCTGTTGAGTGGCATCTTCAACGCCGCCAACGCCGCGGCCCGCGCCTTTGGGGAACGGGTGCGGGTGATTGACAGCCAGAGCGTCAGTTTGGGATTGGGTTTTCAGGTGCTGGCTGCAGCTGAGGCCGCCTTGAGCCAACCCCTGGAGAAGGTTCTGGGGCTGATAGAAGATGTACGGCGGCGGGTGCGCCTGGTGGCTATGCTGGATACGCTGGAATATCTGTGCCGCAGTGGGCGCATCTCTTGGGCGCGTGCCCGCCTGGGCAATTTGCTGAACGTCAAGCCTTTTGTGGAATTGAGGCAGGGGCGAGTGTTCAGCCTGGGGGAGGTGCGCACCCGCCGCAAGGGCATCGAGCGCCTGCTCCACATCCTGCGCGGCTTAGGCCCATTGGAGCGCCTGGCGATTCTGCACACCAACGCCGCGGAGGATGGGCGCGCTATCCTGGATGAATTGCAGCCGAGATTGGCCTATGCGCCTTTGCTGGTGAATGTCACCACCATAATCGGTACCCACGTCGGGCCAAAGGCTCTGGGGTTTGTAGCGGTGGTAAAATAAACCCCTGATGAAATCTTCTATAAAGAAGTTGCAAAATATTCTTAAACTAGAGGGAGAACGGGGTTACGATAACCGCGCCGTGATGGGCGGGTTCAACCGCCTGCTGGATAATTGGGAGAACGAGGCCAGGAGCGAAGGGGTGCCTGAAGCCCTGATAGAGGCGATTAGCCAGAAATTGCGCCGCTATTCCTCCCTGGATGTGCCATCGCGGCGGGAGGTGTTGCTCCATATCCGTGACCTGCTGGAAAAAGCCTCCAATGGTTCACCCCTAGACCTGCCCCTGCCACCACCGCCAGCCCCAGTCACAGACGAGAGCCTGGCCGTAGTCGCCCCTCCTGTGCCTAAGGTCGAGACCCAGGGCAGACGCCCCCGGCCCGCCCCCACAGCAGTGGCTGAAGGCCTGGCTGCTTTAAATGCTTCGGTCACGGTGCTACCCCAGGTTGGGCCTGCGCGCGCCCGTGCCTTGGGGCGCCTGGGTCTGCGCACCCTGCGCGACCTGTTGTACTACTTTCCGCGGCGGTATGTAGACTACTCGCAACTCAAACCCATCAATCGGCTGTGGTATGGCGAAGAAGTGACAGTGATTGGCACTGTCCGCGATGTGAGCGTTCGCCCGGTGCGCGGCGGCCAGATGCAACTGATAGAGGCTGTGCTCAGTGATGGCAGCGGGGCTTTACGCCTGACCTGGTTTAATCAACAGGAGCCGGCCCGTCGCCTGCGGCCGGGGATGCAGATCGCCGTGGCGGGAAAGATTGACCAGTATATGGGCCGCCTGGTGATGAACAGCCCCGAGTGGGAACTGCTGGATCAGCAACAACTGAATACTAATCGCATCGTGCCGGTCTATTCGCTAACGGCTCAGATCACCCAACGCTGGCTGCGACGGCAGATCAACCAGGTGGTGACCTATTGGGCGCCTCGCCTGGCGGACTATTTGCCCGAAACCATCCGCCGCAATGCCGACCTGATTGATCTGGGGACGGCCTTGCTTCAGATGCACTTCCCCGATAGTTGGGAGCAGTTGCAGGCGGCGCGCCACCGTTTGGCCTTCGATGAGATCTTCTTCTTGCAGTTGGGCATGCTTCGCCAGAAGCGTGCCTGGCAGGAAAGTCGTGCGCGTGTCTTCGACACACCCGCCGAGTGGCTGGAGGCGGTTTTGCAGGGTTTGCCCTTCCCCCTCACCAATGCCCAACAGCGCGCTCTGGCGGATGTGCGCCATGACCTGGCTTCTGGGCGCCCCATGAATCGTCTGCTGCAGGGAGATGTGGGCTCGGGCAAGACCGTCGTGGCAGCCATGGCCATCGCCATGGTGACCCGTCTCGGCGCGCAGGCGGCTCTGATGGCGCCTACCAGCATCCTGGCCGAGCAACATTACCAGAGCATGCTTCGCCTACTGGCAGGTAAGCCGCGCCTGCTGCCGCCGCAGGCCATCCGCTTGCTGGTCGGCTCCACCTCTGAGGCAGAAAAGCGTGAAATTCGCCAGGGGCTGAGCGATGGTTCGATTAAACTGGTCATTGGCACCCATGCTCTCATTGAAGACCCGGTCACCTTTGCCGATCTGCAATTGGCCATCGTTGACGAACAGCATCGCTTTGGGGTGGAGCAGCGCGCCGCTTTGCGCGCCAAGGGTGACAATCCTCATCTACTGGTGATGACCGCCACCCCCATCCCGCGCTCGCTGGCGCTAACTATCTATGGCGACCTGGATTTGAGCATCATAGACGAAATGCCACCAGGGCGCCAGCCGGTGAGTACCTATGTGCTCACCCCGCGTGAGCGTGAACGCGCCTATCGCCTGATCCGCAATCAGATCGCGGCTGGTCGTCAGGCTTTTATCATCTATCCCCTGATCGAAGAGAACGAGAAGAGTGAGAGCAAGGCAGCCGTGGAAGAATATAACCGCCTGCAAGAGGAGGTTTTCCCCGATCTCAGCCTGGGTCTGTTGCATGGTCGCCTGCGGCCAGACGAAAAAGATGAGGTCATGGAGCGCTTTCGCCGTGGCGAACATCATATTCTGGTCTCCACCTCAGTGGTAGAGGTGGGGGTGGATGTGCCTAATGCCACGGTGATGCTCATCGAAGGCGCCAACCGCTTCGGCCTGGCGCAATTACACCAGTTTCGCGGGCGCGTCGGCCGAGGCGGCGACCAGGCTTACTGCCTGCTCATCCCTGATAGCAGCGACGAAGTGGAAAACGAACGTTTGCGGGTTATGGCGGAGACCAACGATGGCTTTGTTTTGGCAGAGCGCGACCTGGAGCAGCGCGGCCCTGGGGAATTTCTGGGCACGCGCCAGTCGGGATACTCGGAATTGCAACTGGCCAATCTGACCGATATTCATCTGATTGAAAAGGCTCGGCGTCAGGCGCACTGGTTGTTTGAGCAGGACCCTGACCTGCAGCGCCCGGCGCACAAACTTCTTGCATCCGCCCTGGAGCGTTTTTGGAGCGGTGGAAAAGGGGATATATCCTGATGATTCGTGCCGTTTTTCCTGGGACTTTCGATCCAATTCATCTGGGCCACATTGACATTGCCCAGCGCGCCACCCATCTCTTCGACGAAGTGGTGGTGGCTGTCTATGATCGCCCTTTGAAGTCTTTGCTCTTTCCGCCGGAGATGCGCATTGCTCTGGTGGAACAGTCGTTTAAGGATAACCCGAAGATTCGGGTGGTTGGCTATAGCGGCCTGACGGTGGAGTTTTGCCGCTCAATCGGCGCGCAGGTGATCGTGCGGGGCTTGCGCGTGTTTTCCGATTTCGAGTACGAGTTTCGCATGGCATTGGCTAACCATCGCCTGGCGCCGGAAATTGAAGTGGTGGCTCTGATTACCGCCGAAGAGCACACTTTCCTCTCCTCGTCCACCGTGCGGGAGATCGCCTCATTGGGTGGCGATGTCAGCAGTATGGTGCCGCCGCATGTGGAGGCCGCTTTGAAAACACGCTTTCCCGAACTGGGCGATGGTCCGCAGGTGGTATCCACTTCGTGGAGAGCCTAGTTGACGAAATAGCCTTTTACAGGTAATCTTAAAAATGTTAAAATGTGATTGCCCAGCCCTCAGCCACAGATGAGGTTTCGTCATCTGAGAAAGGGGTTGGGGTGTGAGGGAAAGATGCGCTTTCTCTCGCTCTGGGCGCCCACATGCTGAGCAAACCTCGACCTGAGCCATCCTTGCCGGGGAGGAAGACGTGGATATCTTACACTTGATTGACCGCCTTGAAGAACTGTTCAACCAGAGCCGCCCGATCTGGTTCACCCACAACGTCATTGTGGATGAGGATAAAATGCTGGATTTAATTGACCAGATGCGGGTGGCTATCCCCGAAGAAGTGAAGAAAGCTCAGCAGGTGCTGGCTCAGCGCGATCGCATCCTGGCTCAGGCCAAAGAGGAGGCTGATCGCACGCTGGCTATCGCCCGTGAAAAGAGCGAGCAAATGGTGGAGCGTGAAGCCATCGTGCAGGCGGCCCAGGCGCGGGCTAACGAAATCCTGGCTCAAGTGCAGGCGGAGCGCGAAAACTGGCGGCGCGAGGTGGATGAGTATGCCCTGGAAACTTTGCGCAAACTGGAGATGGAACTCGAACGCCTGCTGACCCAGGTGCGCAATGGCATCCATATGCTCAGCAGCGAGCGAGAGACGCGGGAGAAAGTGTAATCCGTCCAGCGGGGGAGGCCAATTCCCAATCACGGGGGATCACAGCCCACGTTCTACGCGGGTGAAGCGCCGTTCGATCATCCAATCTACCAGTGCCGGAAACAAAGCATTGAGCCAAACCGCCACCTTCATCGGTGCGGGCAAAATCAGGCTGCGGCGCGGCCGCCGCGCCAGCGAGAGCACGGCCTGCGCTACGTCCTCGGCGCTCAGGCGCAGGGCTGAGGGCGTGGTGAGGCCGCTCTTTTGGTGCACGCCTGTGTGTTGGCTGAATTCAGTGCTCACGCCGCCGGGATAGATGCCCGAAACCCGAATGCCATAGATGCTCACCTCGCGCCGTAAGGCCTCGGTGAAGCCGCGTACGGCGAACTTGCTGGCGGCGTAAATGGTGTAGGTGGGCGTGGCGATCAACCCGGCCATCGAACTCATGTTGATGATGTGCCCCTTGCGGCGGGCGATCATATGCGGCAGGACCAGGCGCGTCGTCCAAATCGTTCCCAATAAATTCACCCGCAATTGGGCTTCAATATCGTCTAAGGGGTGGAGATTATCCAACCAGTCCAGGCGGCCAAAGCCGGCGTTGTTGAAAAGCAAATCAATCTGGCCAAAATGATCCAGAACAGCGCCCACCAGGCGCTCAATCTCCTGGAAATTAGCGACGTCGGCAGCCACGGGCAATGCCTGACCCCCCTGGGCCTGGATTTCGCCGGCCAGGGCTTCCAGGCGCGGCAGGCGACGGGCGGCCAGCGCCAGGCGATACCCCTGACGGCCAAACACACGGGCGGTGGCTTCGCCAATGCCGGAAGAGGCGCCGGTAATCAGCATCACAGGGGATGAGGACATGCGAGCCTCCTTGAAGGTGAGAAGTGGGGGATAGATGGGTATCCCAATTTTAGTCGGTTTTGGGTCAGGGTGGGTTATCCTGACCCCATGGGTAGAATGGCTGGTGATTGCCCACATCTTTGCGCTGCCTGATTCGGCGGGCTGAAGCTGAAGCTCTGCCTCAAAGCGTGAAAGTCGGCTGAAGCCAACTGGTTGCGCCAGCCCGCAGGGCTTTGATGAACTGAGCAGGCGTCTTCAGCCCTGCAATCCCGAGTTGTGGGCAATCACTGCTAGAATGGGTATTGACTTGGGTGGGATTTATTTGTATAGTAATGTCAAGGTAGCGTTAGTGGGGTTGTGGTTGTGATCCAGGTAGAGGGTGTGGTTATTTTATAGAACCTATCCGTCTTATCAGGATTGAAGGCGGGCTCAGCCTAGCAGGAGGGTTGCAGCCGAACGCCCGATCGGGCGCCAAATTCAAGGCCGGCTTGGTTTTACAGGTTGTTTCCTGGCTGGGGTGACACTGCTAAGCCTGGCGGCAGGTGAACATTTCCGTTGGGCTGCTTGCCATCTAGGAGTATGCCGTGAATCCGTCATCTACTCTTCAAATTAAAGCAGCGACCTATGGCTTCTGGTCGGCCATCCTGGCCGCTGTGTTTGCAATCGCGTTCGCGATCCTGGCTGTTGCCTTCCCTGCGGCTGAGTGGAAGGGCATAGCCGCCTATGCTCGCTCGTTCTCCTCGACGCAAATGGCCTCGTTCATCCCCGCCTTCCTGTTGGCATTGGCAGTCGTTGTGTTAATGGTGAGCATACACTTCTACGCACCTGAAGATCAACGCCTCCTCAGTCTGCTGGCCATCGTCTGCGCCACGATTTACGCCGCCATCGTCTGCAGCAATTATTACCTGCAATTGTTTGTTGTGCGCCTGAATCTCCTGGCTGGGCAACTTGAGGGTCTTGCCTTGTTAGCCATGCCCAATTTTCATTCCATGTTTTTCGCGCTCGAGGCCATTGGCTACCTTTTCTCCAGTTTAGCGACGCTGGTCGTTGTCCCCATCTTTTCGGGTGGGCGATTGGCGAACTGGATCCGCGGGCTTTTCATTGTAAATGGCGCGATTGGCATCCTCGGAGCGATCATTGCTCCGTTTGACCAGCCCCTGGTGATACTGGTCTCGTTGGGATTTTGGAGTCTGTACTATCCGATTTCAATGATTCTGGTTGGCATCTATTTCAAGCGTGTTAAAAGCAGGCTGACTTGAAGGCCGACCGCGGCTCAGGTAAGAAGGCCTGAAGCGGTCACGGCTTTCTTGTGCTATGGGTAAAGCGATAGGGAGAATGCCGATTGGCCAGATTAACAGATAGCCACCGCCCGCATTCAACTGAGCGCTCGCCGCAGGTTAACGCCCAGCTCGCTGGACGGCAGAGCAAGCAAGGAGGCGCGCAAATGGTTAAAGTTGATCTCAGGCAGGATCTGAAGCATCTCTACAATCCCTCAGCCAGACAGGTCTCAGTGGTAGATGTCCCACCCATAAACTTTCTGATACTGGATGGCGCTGGCGACCCAAATGTTTCTCCGGATTACCAACAGGCAATCGAGGCACTCTTTGCCCTCTCTTACGCCCTCAAATTCAGGGTTAAGAAGGTCGTGGGTGTGGATTACGCGGTCATGCCTCTGGAGGGGCTGTGGTGGACTGATGATCCCAGGCAGTTCAGTCTGAACAACAAGGGATTATGGAAGTGGACGGCGATGATGATGCAGCCGGAATATGTGACCGGCGACCTGTTTGCGGATGTGCTGGACGAAGTCAAGGAGAAGAAAGGCCTTGTGGCTCTGGCCAGGGTGCGATTCGAAACCTTCCACGAAGGTTTATCGGCCCAGATTATGCACATTGGGCCCTATGCCGCCGAAGAGCCAACCATAGCCAGGTTACACGACTTCATCAGAGAAAGCGGCTATGAACCGCGTGGGAGGCATCATGAGATATACTTGAGCGACCCACGCAGGACTGCACCAGAGAAAATGAGAACCGTCTTGCGTCAGCCTGTTCAGAAGCAGGCATAAGCCATAGCCTAACGAGTGCTTCTACCTGACGCCGCGGCGGGCGCCGCGTCTGACCCCGGCCATTAGCCGTGTCACCCCCCTCCTCCCCCTGCGCCCATGCAACTCAGGCCACTTCCAGGTAGCGCTCCAATTCCCAATCGGTGACGCGCATGCGCGACTCCTCCACCTCAGCCCATTTGGCACGGTGGAAAGCCTCATACGTCACCGGGCCCAAAGCCTCGATCAACACCGCGTCTTTCTCTAGTTCCCGCAGGGCCTCTGCCAGAGAGCCAGGTAGTTCGGCGATGTTCATGGCTGCTCGCTCTTCTGGGGTCAGGTGATACACATTGACGTTGTTTAATGGCGGCGGGCAGGGCAACTGGCGATCAATGCCATCTAAGGCTGCGGCCAGCATCACCGTTAATGCCAGATAGGGGTTGGCTGAGGGATCGGGGAAGCGCAATTCAGCCCGCATGGATTTATTGCGGCCGGCGGTGTAATGCGGGATGCGGATCAGCGCCGAGCGGTTGATCTGCGCCCAGCCGACATACACGGGGGCCTCGTAACCCGGCACCAGGCGCTTGTAGGAATTCACCGTTGGCGCCACTACCGCCGCCAGGGCCCGGGCATGCGCCAGTTGGCCGGCGATGAAGCCATAGGCGATTTTGGAAAGATGGCATTCATCGTTAGGATCGAAGAACAAGTTCTGCCCCTGGGCGTCAAACAGCGACTGATGGCAATGCATGCCCGAGCCATTGATGCCGAAAATCGGCTTGGGCATGAAAGACGCGACCAGCCCATGCTGGGCGGCGATGGCTTTGACCGTATATTTTAGGGTCAGGATATTATCCGCAGCGCGCAGGGCGTCGGCAAAGCGGAAGTCAATCTCGTGTTGCCCCAGGGCTACCTCATGGTGGCCCATCTCGACCTCCAGCCCCATGCCATTGAGGGCTTCCATCAGTTCCGTGCGCACCCGCACCGCCTCGTCGTTAGCGGAGAAATCGAAGTAGCCCCCCACGTCGTGCGGCACAGGGTGAATCGAGCCCGGGCCATTGCGCTTGAAGAGGAAAAACTCCGGTTCTGGGCCCACGTTGTAGGTCCAGCCGCGCCCTTCGATTTTAGCCAGCATGCGTTTGAGGGTGCCCCGTGGGTCGCCGCCAAAAGGTTCGCCGTTAGGCAGGTAAATATCGCAGAAGACGCGTGCCCGCCGCAACTCTGGCGGCGACCAGGGCAGAACGGCGTAGGTATTCGGGTCAATCACCAGGCGCATATCGCTCTCCTGGATGCGGGCGAAGCCCTCCACCGACGAGCCGTCGAACCACACGCCGTCATCCAGCGCCTCGGAGAGGCGGGCCAGGGGGATATCCACGCTTTTGACCGCGCCGGTGACATCGGTGAACTGCAATGAGATAAATTTGACCTGATCTTCTTTAGTGCGGGATAATAACTCTTCTTTGTTCATAGTTTCTCTCTCAAAAGTTCACAATTTCTTATAAAAGAGACGCCGCCTTAGCGGGGCGTCTCTGAGGTTCCTGAGATAAGGCAAATTCAGGTGTGCAGCCCAGGCTGGAAGCCTGCCTGCTGATCAGTCTTTTTTCTCCTTGCTCTCCGCGGATGGGGTTTTCTCCGCCTCACCGTTTTTCCTGGTTTCGGAAGTCTTGTCGTGAGATGAGCGCCCCCCGCCCGAGGGAGAACGGTGGTCAGTGGCATAAAAGCCGGAGCCCTTAAAGACAATGCCTACCGGCGTATACACCTTGCGCAAGGATTTTTTGTTGCACTCCGGGCACCAGGTTAGCGGCGGATCGCTAAAGTGTTGCTGCCGTTCAAACTGAACACCGCAATTTTCACACCGATAGGTATAGATGGGCATAGATCTACCCTTATCCTCCTGCTCTTTGCACGGATGTATTCGGGCAAAGATATTCCATGCGGATTAACCACACAGGCCTGAATTATAGCGCGCTTGGTAGAGGTTGACAAGGAGTAACTTGGACGGTGTGATGGCTTTCTCAAAGTTCCTTGACAAATGAATCAAAATGGTCCTCTTCGGTAA
>JBBILY010000124.1:0-9069 GCA_037444705.1 Chloroflexota bacterium
GGGTTTTGGTGGCGAACAGTGAGAAAGCCGGTTTTTCAGGCCCCAGCAGCCAGAAGATAACCACGGCCGCACCCACGAGCACCAGCACCGCGGCAATCCCCACAATCAGAGGGGCCTTTTGGGCTTGTTTTTGTCGTTTGCGATAGGACTCGATCACATCTTGAGCGGTTTCTTTTTCACTCATAGGTATTCCCTTCAGCCTTGCGGCATTAGAGTTTTGGTGATTTTACTCCATTTTCAGATAGTTTGGGAATCTCGTTTATAATCCAACGAAAGCATCTGGAAAGCGGAACCTGGCGAATTGCCGGGTTTCTCTCAAGAAATAAAGACGTGATTCAAAGTCATAGCAACCGGAGGTAAGCATGCGCATTGTGGTCTTTGGAGCAGGAGGGGTTGGGGGCTACTTTGGCGGGCGGCTAGCCCAGGCGGGCGAGGATGTGACCTTCATTGCTCGCGGTGAGCATCTGCGCGCTATCCAGACTGGTGGTTTGCGGGTAGATAGCATCAAGGGCGATTTTGTGGTGTCACCAGCCCAGGCCACCGATGATCCACGCCAGGTCGGAACAGTGGATGTAGTCCTGGTGACGGTCAAAGCCTGGCAGGTGCCTGAAGTGGCAGAAGCCATGCGCCCTATGATTGGCCCAGATACCTTTGTCGTGCCCCTGGAAAATGGTGTGGAGGCCCCGCAACAACTGGCAGCGGTCCTGGGTGCAGAGCATGTGTTAGGCGGGCTATGTCAGATCTCGGCCATGATCGTCGCCCCCGGGCATATTCGCCATGTGGGCATTGAGCCATATGTGGCCTTTGGTGAGTTGGACGGCAGGCCCAGCCAGCGCGCCGAGCGTCTGCGTCAGGCTTTTGAGCGCGCTGGCGTCAAGGCTGAGATTCCCCCCGACATCCAGGTAGCCATGTGGGAGAAATTTCTGTTTATCGCCACCATCAGCGGTTTAGGGGCGGTGACCCGCGCTCCGGCTCATATCTTCCGCAGTCTGCCGCAGACACGGCAACTCTTAGAACAAGCGCTACAAGAGATCGTGGCCGTCGCGCAGGCGCGCGGCATTAACCTGGGCCAGGAGGCCGTGCAGCGCCGCCTGGCGTTCATTGACAGCCTGCCCGAAGGGGTCACTGCCTCCATGCAGCGCGATATTATGGACGGACGGCCCTCAGAATTGGAGGCGCAGAACGGCGCCGTCGTGCGTATGGGGCAACAACTGGGAGTGCCCACCCCAGTGCATGCCTTTATATACGCCAGCCTGTTGCCCCAGGAGTTGCGGGCGCGGGGACAGGTGCAGTTTTAGATAAGGCCAATGCAGATATTGAGCCGCCAGTAAGGGAATGAGAGGCGTTGTGTAGCACAGGATGCTCCTGTGCTACTTTCTATGCTGACTCAGGGAGCGTAGCGCACGATGGCACAACCATAGGGCGGCGTTTGAGAGGGGTCTGGCTGGCGGCCCGCCAGCACCGCCTCCAGCGCCTGGCGCAGGAAGGGCTGTCTGGGAGTGCGCTGGCGAAAGGTAACGTCATCGAAAGCGCCCTGGTAGCGCAGGAGGCCCTGGCCATCCACCACGAACAGGTGGGGTGTGGTCTGAGCGGCATAAAGATCGGCTACTTTGTGATCGGCGTCTAACAAAACCAGCGGCAGGCCACGCTGTGCTGCCACCTGGGCGATTAACTCGGGTCTTTCATTGGCGTTAGCAGCAATGGATAATAACGCTAGCGCTTCACCCCAGGCTTTCACCAGGGGCAGCAATTCGGCGTCGACGCGGGCCACATGAGGGCATTCTGCTGACCAGAAATTCAGGATCACGACTTTGCCACGGTAATCGCCCAGCGAATGCAGGCGCCCGTGCAGGTCAGGCAAGGTGAAATCGGGAGCAGGTTGGTTGTTCGGAATCATAGGAAGAATTATAATGGCTCGACCCTAGGATGCAATCTCTCAGCCCCACTGGATCACATGGTAGAATGGGCGCTATGAAACGCTGGCAATTCTGGCTCGGGGTGGTGATCAGCCTGATCTTTCTTTACCTGGCTTTACGGGGTTTGCACCTGGATGAATTGGGGGCTGCTCTCAGGCAGGCGCAGTACCTGTGGTTGTTGCCAGGGATAGCGGTGTATTTTCTGGGGGTTTGGGCGCGCGCCTGGCGCTGGCATTATCTGCTGCGCCCGGTCAGGTCGGTACCCACGCCTGCCATGTTTCCCATCGTCGCCATTGGCTATATGGGGAACAATGTCTATCCCGCTCGCGCTGGCGAAGTCTTGCGCGCCGTGGTGCTCAAACGGCGCTACGGGGTGGCGATCTCGGCTTCCCTGGCGACCATCATCGTCGAGCGTGTCTATGATGGCGTGGTGATGTTGGCCTTCGTCTTTGTCAATCTCCCCGAACTGGCGCGCCTGACCGCCGATTCGGGCTTCGTGGGGAATATCCAGACCCTGGCGCTCTGGGGAACGGGCCTCTTCATTAGCGCATTGGCGCTCTTCTTACTGGCAGCCATGTTCCCGCATCCGGCTGAGGCGATGGTCGCACGTTTGGTGCAGCGGTTAGTGCCCCTGCGCTTGCGAGCCAGGGTTTTAGGGCTTTCCAGGCGCTTCCTGGGGGGATTGGAAGCGCTGCGCTCCCCGCGCGAGGCCATCATGGTGTTTGTGACCTCCGTGGTCATCTGGTTGCTGGAAACTGCTAAATACTGGTTTGTGATGCATGCATTTCCGTTCCAGGTGAGTTTCTTCGCCCTGATGCTGATGAATGGTATCGTCAACCTGGCTACCACCATCCCCTCGGCGCCGGGCTATGTGGGCACCTTTGATGCTCCCGGCATTGCCGTTTTGGTCGCCTATGGCGTGACTCGCGCCGTGGCGGCTGGCTACACCCTGGTGCTGCATGTGGCTTTATGGCTGCCGATCACTGCTCTGGGCGCCTATTATCTTCTGCGGGAGGGTATCCGCTGGGGAGAAGAGATGAAGGAGTTGAAAGCCGAGGGATGAAACGCATCGCCATTTTGGGTGCCGGTTTTGGCGGCATGGCGGCCGCTTATGACCTGGCGCGGGCCGGCCAGCAGGTGACTATCTACGAAGCCTCCGACATGGTCGGGGGTCTGGCGGCGGGCTTCAAAGAACCCCACTGGGACTGGTGGGTGGAGAAGTTTTACCACCACTGGTTTGCCACCGACCGTCACATCCTGGGTTTGATTGATGAGTTGGGTTGGCGAGATCAGGTGCTTTTCCCACGCCCTTACACCGTGATCTATTATCAAGGGAGGTTCTACCCCTTCGATTCTTACCTGACCGCCCTCCTTTTTCCGGGGTTGGGCTGGGGGATGAATAAACTTCGTTTTGGCCTGGTAGGGTTATATCTCAAACTCACGAACAACTGGCAAGCGCTGGAAAAAGTCACTGTAGACGCTTGGATGCGCAAGTGGGCTGGCGACCGCCTGTATGAGTTGATGTGGCAGCCACTGGTGGTGGGCAAATTTGGTGAGCGTTATGCGAAAGAGGTCAATATGGCATGGATGTGGGCGCGCTTGAAAGCCCGTACGACCCGCCTGGGCACCTTCCAGGGAGGCTTTCAAGCCTTTGCCAAGCGCTTTGCCGAACGCCTGCGCCAGATGGGAGTGCAGATTTGCCTATCTACCCCGGTCAGCCGCATCGAGCCGCAGCCTGAGGGCCTCACCCTGCTCACTCCCACAGGGGCAGAGGCGTTCGAGCAGTGCCTGGTGACCACCTCGCCGGCGCAACTGGCACACCTGGCGCCCGCCTTACCGCCTCACTACCTGCAGGGCTTGCTCGATCTTAAAAGCATGGGAGCGGTGGTGATGGTGTTGGCCCTCAAACATCGCCTCTCGGAAGAGGGTTATTACTGGTTCAACCTCCCCAAATCTGCCGGCTTTCCTTTCCTGGCTCTGGTGGAACACACCAATTTCGTCTCTCCCGAGCACTTTGGCGGCGAGCATATCGTTTACGTGGGGGATTACCTGGAAACCGATCATGAATATTTTCGCTTGACAGCCGATGAACTTCTGCAACGCTTCTTGCCAGCCCTGCCTCGCTTTAATCCTCGCTTTTCCCCCGACTGGGTGCGGAAGACCTGGCTCTTTCGCACCAACTACGCTCAGCCAGTGCCTCTGGTGAATCATTCGCGCAACATTCCCCCTATCCGAACCCCGATACGCGGCCTGTACTTTGCCAGTATGAGCCAGGTCTATCCCTGGGATCGCGGCACAAACTTCGCCGTCGAGATCGGGCGGCGAGCAGCCAAGATTATGCTGGAGTAAGGGCGAGGTGTTACGCCCCTTACAGGGATAAGGTGTGGATCTCACAACTTTCCGCACTTTGCTTTCCCCCCTCGGCCAGGAAGCCCTGAGCGCTGCGGAGGCTTTACAGCCAGCCGAAGAGAGTTTCCTCCCCTGCTTCCAGGTGCTCAGCCGCCGCTATCCCGAAAACCTGGCTCGCGCTGCCGTAGAGATCGCCCTGTTGCGCCGCCAGGCTGAGCGCAAATTCCCCTTCGCCCATCAGTTATACTTCACGCGAGAAGCCTTGGAGCAGGCTTCATCCTGGGAGGTGGCGCGTTATCGGGCCGAGCGCTTTCAAGGGGCGTCTCAGGTGCTCGACCTGGCTTGCTCCATCGGCGGGGATTCCTTCGCATTGGCAGCGGTGAAGCCAACGGTCGGGGTAGAGATTGATCCCCTGCGCCTGGCGATGGCTCAAGCCAACCTGAAGTCCCTGGGGCTGAGCACCTCCCTGCTTCAGGCGGATCTCAACCAGCCCCTTCCCATCACGCTTGCGGGTGGGATGGCGCTCTTCTTCGATCCCGCCCGCCGCGCTAGCTATCGGCGGCTTTTCTCCGTCCAGGCCTATCAGCCGCCCTTGCGGGTGATTAACGACTGGATCAGGCAGGTGGGGGCTTTGGGGGTGAAACTATCCCCTGGGGTGAATCTGGATGAATTGCGGGATTTCAGGGCCGAGATCGAGTTTATCTCGCTCCATGGGGAATTGAAAGAAGCCGTGTTGTGGTTTGGCGCTTTACAGAGCGCTTGGCGACGCGCCACTTTGTTGCCGGGGCGTCATACCCTGGCGATTTCAGAATCCGCAAGCGGAAACCGCCCGACTTTGGCGTTATCGCCTCCGCGCCTTTTCATCTATGAGCCGGATGCGGCCATCCTGCGCGCCGGTCTGGTGGCCGAGTTGGGCAGCCACCTGGGCGCAGCCCAATTGGACCCTGACATCGCTTACCTGACCGCCGACCAGCCTCAACCCACCCCCTTTGCCCGAGTTTGGGCTGTGGAAGATTGGATGCCCTTCAATCTGAAACGCCTCAGGGCCTATCTGAGGGCGCACGGCGTGGGCAGGGTCAGCGTGAAAAAACGTGGTTCGCCCCTCCAGCCCCAGGCATTGATTCACGCCCTACGCCTCTCGGGGGATGAGGAACGGGTGCTCTTCCTAACCCATCTGCGCGGCGAGCCGATCGTCATTGTGGCCCGAGCCGTATAAGACAGAATTTGTCTGCTATAATGAGACTATTAAAGTTTACGGTTTGTCCCTTGTCAGGGTTATCTGTGCATCACCTGAGGTGAAACATGAGCGCTGCGCGCCGTTCTGGCCGATTTTCCCGCACAAGCCTCGGCAGTACCTTGGTTTTATTGGCCCTTGTCTTAATCGTTTTTCTATATCGTGCCATCGGTGGTGGGGGTCAGCCCCAAGCCACGCCCACCCTGGCGGTGGTCACCAGCGCCACGCCCTCGCTGGACTGGTTTGCAGTGTACTTCACCCAGCCGCTGGCGGCAGGGACAACCACCTTTAGCGGCGGCCCCGACGAAGCCCTGGCGCGTGCCATTGATCAGGCGCGCCTGAGTGTGGATATTGCCGCTTACGATTTCGACCTGCACAGCCTGCGCGATGCTCTGCTTGCCGCCCATCAGCGGGGTGTGAGGCTGCGCATGGTGACCGACAGCGACAACATAGATAACCCCGAAGTGCAAGCCTTGAAAGACGCGGGCATTCCCATCCTGGGAGATCGGCGCGAGGCTTTAATGCACAACAAGTTCGTGGTGATTGACGGCCTGGAGGTGTGGGGCGGCTCGATGAACTACACCGTCAACGACGCCTACAAGAACAACAACAATCTGATTCGCATCCGCTCCGATCGCCTGGCGCAAGATTACACCACTGAATTTGAAGAGATGTTTGTCGCCGATCAGTTTGGCCCCAAATCCCCTGCCAACACCCCCTACCCGCAATTGACTGTGGAAGGTACGCCGCTTGAGGTTTATTACTCCCCGGAGGATGGCGTGGCAGCCCACGTGGTGGAACTCCTGAGTAATGCCCAGCACAGCATCTTCTTCCTGGCTTATTCTTTCACCTCCGATGCCATTGCCGCTGCCATGCTGGAACGAGCCGAGGCTGGGGTGACGGTGGCCGGGGTGTTTGAAGAAACTCAAGTGGCTTCCAATGCGGGGGACGAATATGAGCGTCTG
This sequence comes from Chloroflexota bacterium, assembly GCA_037444705.1. Taxonomy (GTDB): domain Bacteria; phylum Chloroflexota; class Anaerolineae; order Anaerolineales; family UBA4823; genus DATCYX01. The sequence goes on from JBBILY010000124.1 coordinate 6,465, forward strand.
CGCCAGGCCGGCCTGGATGTGCGCCTGGACGGCAATCCACGCAATATGCACCATAAGGTCATCATCATTGACGAACAAAGCGTGATCACAGGCTCTTATAACTTTAGCCAAAGCGCCGAGAGAAACAACGATGAGAACCTGCTGGTGATCCATAATCCGCTGATTGCCTCCCAGTTCCTGGGTGAGTTCCAAAGGGTGTTTAATCAGGCCAAATAACCCACACAACTGCTTTCCGAATGAGGTGTCTATGCCCCCTCCCACTGATTTGCCTCCCGATCGCCTGAACGCAATTGGCGTGTTGACCCGTCGAGAAATTGAGGCGCGCCTCCTGGCACCCCTGATTCAGGCCCTCAGCCAGGAATTTGGGCGAGAGCGGGTGTTGGAAATTGTGCGCCGCACGATTGTGGAGATCGCCCGGCAACAAGGGGCGCAACTGGCGCAGAGCGCAGGCGGCAATTCTTTGGCTCACTTCGTCCCTGCCCTGGAGGCCTGGAAGAAGGACGATGCTCTAGAAATCCAAATGCTCGCACAGGACGAGAAACACCTTGCATTTAACGTGGTGAGCTGCCGCTATGCGGAAATGTACCGCGCCTTGGGCATCCCTGAATTGGGGGCATTGCTCTCCTGTAACCGCGATTTCTCCCTGATCGAAGGCTTCAATCCTGAAATCAGTCTGGAGCGCACCCAGACCATCATGGAAGGCGCCCCCTTTTGCGATTTTCGCTACACTTTGAAGAAATAACAGCATGCGCTCTTTTGGGTTGATCTTGATAACTGTGCTGGCTTATGGGGCCTTGCATTCACTCCTGGCGTCCAACCCGGCTAAGAGGTGGGTACGCAGCCGCTTGGGGGCAAAGGCAGACGCCTGGTATCGCCTGGTCTATAACGGCCTGGCGGTACTTAGTTTTCTGCCAATAATAGCCCTGCTGGCTCGCTTGCCCGACCGTTCCCTTTATACCATCCCTTTCCCCTGGGTATTGCTGGCGTTAACCGGCCAGGGGGTGGCGGCGATGATTGTGGCTATCGGCCTGCGGCAAACTGGCATCTGGTCGTTTCTGGGGTTGGAGCAGGTCGTGCGTCCCACGCCGAAGCAGCCGCCGCGCCTGGTGGATTGGGGTTTGTATCGCTGGGTGCGGCATCCGCTATATACCGCCGGCCTGGGCTTCATCTGGTTGGCGCCGCTCATGACCCTGAACCTGCTGGCCTTAAACATTGAGTTGAGCCTATACCTGGTTGTGGGGGCATTGATTGAAGAACGCAAACTGCTGGCGGAGTTTGGCCAGGCTTATGCTCACTACCGCCAACGGACGCCCATGTTTTTTCCACGGCTTTGGCAGCGCTCACAAATGGGGCCCTCAGCCCCCGAAGAGCAGCGGGAATAAGCAGCCAATGGATGGCGATTTCAAAGGCTTACCTGGGCTTTCTCCAGAACGACTATGACGCCTTCCACCTGGCTTGTGGCATGCTTATTCTTTGCCGTAGCGTTTTTATATTCCAGTGTGGGTTTTGGCGGGGCTTCGAGTTACCTGGCAGTGATGAGCCTGTTCTCCTATCCACCCGAGGTGGCTTCCACCATAGCCCTGACGCTCAATGTGCTGGTGGCCGGAGTGGCCTTCGTCAATTATTATCGCAACAATCATCTCAAATGGCATTTGTTGTGGCCGTTCCTGCTCACCTCGATCCCAGCTGCCTTTGTGGGGGGTACGCTCAAAGTGAGCGCCTCCATTTATCAGGTTCTGCTCAACGTCATCCTGTTATATGTGGCCGCGCGCTTATTCTTCCTGACCGAGATCCAGTTGCCCGCCGCGCAGGAGAGGTTGCGCCCCTCCTGGGGGCTGACCCTGAGCGCAGGAATAGCCATTGGCTTGCTCTCTGGCATCGTTGGGGTGGGGGGAGGCATTTTCCTCTCACCCCTGATCGTGCTGGCGGGCTGGGGCAATGTTAAACAGGCTTCGGCTTCATCGGCGGCCTTTATTGTGCTGAACTCCCTTAGCGGTCTGGCGGGCAGGCTGTGGAGAGGCAGCCTGAATTTTGGTGAGTTGGGTTTGGTGTTCGTCCTCGTGGGGCTGATAGGTGGGATGCTGGGTAGTTCGCTGGGGGCGCGCCGCCTGCGCCATCAGAGTCTGCAGCGGGTGCTGGGGATAATTTTGTTGCTGGTGGTAGCGCGCAACGTCTGGAGCGCCTTAGCCTGAGGCGCATAAGACGCCCTGGCAGGCATACGGTTTTTTGGGTTGATTTCCGCTGAAGTGCACGCAAAGGTTGACAGGCCCGCAGGGGATAAACCTCAAACGAGCCATAATGTAACGCCAGGTTGTCAGGCAATCCATTGCCCACAGGGGGATAAATCTTGTTAAGCGCTCAAACGAGCCACGATGTAACGCCATCATGGCCCGCAGGGGATAAATCCCCTGCTCAGCCCTTGAAAGTCGGCTAATAGCCGACTCGGGTCTATCCGAAAACCCAGGGCCTGGTTTGTAGGACAAGTCATCGACTTGTCGGCGCAAAGCGGTGATTTGCGCTACATTTTGTGGTGTGTAGGACAAGCCCGCAGGGATAAATCCCCTGCTCAGCCCTTGAAAGTCGGCTAATAGCCGACTCGGGTCTA
>JBBILY010000124.1:9169-9354 GCA_037444705.1 Chloroflexota bacterium
TCCGAAAACCCAGGGCCTGGTTTGTAGGACAAGTCACCGACTTGTCCCCGCAAAGCGGTGATTTGCGCTACATTTTGTGGTGTAGTCGGTCGCAAGCCGGGAAAATGACAACTTTTGAGTGCACACCCCGCTGGATGGCTTTCTCAAAGTTCCTTGACAAATGAATCAAAATGGTCCTCTTCGGT
>JBBILY010000125.1:0-9143 GCA_037444705.1 Chloroflexota bacterium
CCACGGCTTATCTGGGGTTATAATCATCAACAAACCAGATAAGCGTCTTTATTTGGATTTCGTACAGGATTAAGACAAGACAGGAGGACAATATGCTCATAGGGGAACGCATGAAACACCCGGTGATCACTGTGCGCCCGGATACACCGGTAAATGAAGCGCTTAATTTGATGCGCAAAGAGCGTATCCGCCGTATGCCCGTTGTTAAAGACGGTAAATTGGTCGGGATAGTCTCTGAGAGGGATTTGCTCTACGCCTCACCCTCACCTGCCACTTCGCTCAGCGTGTGGGAAATTAACTACCTCATCAGCAAAATCACCGTTGAAGAAGTTATGACCAAGAAAGTCATCACGGTGACCGAAGATACCCCAATCGAAGAAGCAGCCCGCATCATGGCCGATAATAAAATCGGCGGTCTGCCGGTCATGCGCGATGGTCACCTGGTAGGTATTATTACTGAGACGGACCTTTTCAAAGTCTTTCTGGAGTTAATGGGTGCACGCGAAAGTGGGGTGCGTGTCACCGCCCTTGTCCCAAACCAGCGCGGAGAACTGGCCAAGATAACCCAGGCCATCGCCAATGAAGGGGGCAACTTCATTGCCCTGGGTATATTCGCTGGTGAAGATCCTTCCAATGCCCTAATCACTTTCAAGGTGGACGGTCTTGATAAAGACAGGGTGAAGTCTATCATCGAACCCTTGGTGATCAACCTGGTAGACTTACGCCTCCATCATCCGTAAGCGAGGCAAAAAAAGCGAATGCGGGCTTTCGCCCGCATTTTTTATTTGGTGCGCTTCTTAGTTTAATCTCACCAAAGCCCTACCTCTTCGGACTGCAATTACCTAAGGTATAATCGTTTCCGTGAATTCCCTTGTTGCAATTGATATCGAAACCACAGGTCTCGATCCGCAAAAAGACGCCATCATTGACATTGGCGCGGTGAGATTTAACCAGCATCGCATAGAAGCCGAATGGAGCACCCTGGTCAATCCGGGGCGGCCGATCCCGCCTTTTATTACCCAATTAACTGGTATAACCGATCAAATGGTGCTCCAGGCGCCTCCCATCAAGGCAGTGTTACCAGACCTGGCTAATTTTATAGGCGATTCCCCAATTGTTGGGCATAACATCTCTTTCGACCTCTCTTTCCTGCAGCGCTATAAGATCCTCCTGACGAATGAGACGATTGATACTTACGAGATGGCTGCAGTGTTGCTGCCTGGAGCTGCCCGATATAACCTGAACGCACTGGCGCACACTCTGGAAGTACCTTATCCTGCAACTCATCGCGGGCTGGATGATGCTCATGCGACGCGTGGGATTTACCTGCGTCTCCTTGAACGAGCCTTCGCCCTCCCTATTAGCCTGCTGGCGGAAATCGTGCGCCTGAGCGAAGCGGTTGAATGGGGAGGAGCCTGGCCTTTCCGCCAGGTCCTGCGCGCTCGCAGCCGCGAGATCGTCTCCGCGCAGCAAATGCGCACTTTCCTCCAGGGGCCGCTCTTTCAGGAAGGTCCACTAAAACCTCTACCACCCTTACCCCCCCTCGAAAACCCCCTACCCCTGAATGTGGATGAAGTTGCCTCAACCCTGGAATATGGCGGGGCTTTTGCTCGGCATTTTCCAAACTTCGAATTCCGTCCACAGCAGGTCGAGATGTTGCGCGCCGTCGCCCAGGCGATCTCAGAAGACCGCCACTTATTCGTGGAAGCCGGCACCGGCACCGGAAAAAGCATGGCCTACCTCATCCCTGCGGCTTTATGGGCGATACAGAACAATACGCGTGTGGTCATCTCCACCAACACTATCAACCTGCAAGACCAACTCATTAATAAAGATATCCCTGATCTGCGCCGGGCTTTAAATCTTGACCTGCGAGCGGTGGTGCTCAAAGGGCGTGCCAACTATTTATGCCCTCGCCGCCTGGAAAGTTTACGCCGCCGTGGCCCCGAGACCGCTGACGAGATGCGTGTTTTGGCTAAGGTGTTGGTTTGGCTGCAGAGCACCCATAGCGGCGACCGCGCCGAACTCAATCTAAACACCCCGGCAGAGCGTGAAGTGTGGATGCGCATATCTTCCGAGGATGAAGGCTGCACAAGCGAGAATTGCATTAAACACTTTAGTGGCCTATGCCCTTTTTATCGCGCCCGTATGGCGGCCCAATCTGCTCATTTGGTTATTGTCAATCACGCGCTACTCCTCTCAGATGTTGCTACAGGAAATCGCATCTTGCCCGAATATCAAACCCTCATCATAGACGAAGCCCATCATCTGGAAGAAGCCACGACCAATGCCTTAAGCTATCGGGTCACCCAATACGATATCGCCCGTCTCATGCGAGAATTGGGAGGTCCAAGCGCGGGTGCGTTAGGCTGGCTGCTGGCAGCCGGCCAGGAGGTCCTGCATCCAGAGGAATATGTGGTTCTGGAACAACTTGTCCACCAGGCCACAGATCATGCTTTTGGCTTTGAACATCACTCACGCCAATTTTTCATCGCCCTGGAAGAGTTCCTCTCTGAGCAGCGCGAAGGGCGGCAGGTTGGGGCGTATTCCCACCAGGAACGCATCTTACCAGCCACGCGCACTCAGCCCGCCTGGGCAGAGGTCGAGGAAACATGGGACGAGGCTGAACACGCCTTGGCTTCCCTCATAGATGTTCTGGCAAAATTGCTCCAGGGTCTGAGCGAGATTTTACCCGCCCTTTCAGAGGAGAATCAGGAACTCTTCAGCACTTTCAATAACCTGTATCGCCGTTTCAGCGAACTACACGACAACGTGAACGCCCTGGTTTTTAAACCCGATCCGCAACGCATCTATTGGGCAGAGGTTAACTCGAATAACTCAAATCTCTCGCTTAATGCCGCTCCCCTACACATCGGTCCTCTGATGCAACGCTACCTGTGGAACGAGAAATCGTCCGTGATTCTAACCTCGGCCACGCTGACCGCAGCTGGCGAGTTTGACTATCTGCGTGGCCGCCTATGTGCCGAAGACGCCGACGAACTGGCGTTAGGTTCACCCTTTGATTATGAGAGCGCTGCTTTACTTTATATTGTCAACGATATCCCCGAGCCCAGCGACCGACATGGCCACCAGCGCGCAGTGGAAAGCGCCCTGATTCGTCTCTGCCGCGCGACGGGTGGGCGTACCCTGGTGCTTTTCACTTCATATGATCAATTACGCCGTACATCCCAGGCAATTGCCCCCATCCTCGCTCGGGATGAGATTATCGTCTATGAACAGGGAGAGGGTGCTTCGCCTCACAGTCTGCTGGAAACCTTTCGTAGCAGCCAGCGCGCCGTGCTTTTAGGCACCCGCGCCTTCTGGGAGGGTGTAGATGTCCCCGGCGAAGCACTTTCTGTGCTTGTTATTGCCAAATTACCTTTTGATGTCCCCTCCGATCCTATCATTGCCGCGCGGGCAGAGACTTTTGAAGACCCCTTCTACCAATTTTCACTGCCAGAAGCGATTTTGCGCTTCCGTCAGGGTTTTGGGCGCCTCATCCGCACTCAGTATGATCGCGGAGTTGTGGTTATCCTGGATAAACGCGTATTGACCAAGCGGTACGGCCGCTTGTTCCTGGACTCACTGCCACCCTGCACAGTGCAGATCGGCCCACTGGCGGAATTGCCCCAACGTGCTTCCCAATGGCTGAACCTATAACTCTCTCGAATTGAACTCATCCAACTCCGGGTTACGGTATTGCCTGAAGCGTAATATTACCGATAGCCATCCCAACTTTCAAGTCAACTTGATTCTCAGCAGTTTCAAAGCCAGGGGAAGTATATATCTTGCCATCCCTCCGGTATCCTGGGGGCACATTGATATTGGCCAGAGCAGTTTCCGCCTGAAGTCGTATTGCCATCTGGGAAGGCACCTTGATGACAATCTGGCTGATGGCGCCATTCACCCTGGCCTCAAATCGCCCTGCCACGGGCAAAGTCACCGTTGTCTTACCCACCCCCATATCTACCTCGAGCCGTTCCAGGCGCAAAGCCCGTAGATCCAGTTCAGCATTCCCTGCCCCAAGGCTAAACTGTAAATCCAACGGCAATGCCGGATTCAGACCCAACTCCCAAGACCATGTATCCCTACCGATGTAAAAACTAAGCCCCCTACTGCGCAAGGTAAATATCGCCCTATCTCCCTCCTGTGACAAATCCTGGTACACCGGGCTGCTTTTCCCCAGCAGGGCCTTACCCTTGATAAGGTTGCCGCTATCTTCCAGGGAATAAAGGCTTACATTGCCTATACCAGGCTGTAAGACCACACGGGCGTGAGTGACGTTATCAGGCAAGGCCTGGCGGATTTCCTCGCCAAGCAGTGATTGACCCACGGAGATGCGCGCCCCAGCCAGCCATAATGAGCCTACCAGGATTGCCAGCACCAATAAGAAAGCCACCAGAGAGAGCCATATCGAACGCCGCCCAAGGATCAGGTCAAACCCAATCGCGATCAGCAAGACAGGCCAGAGGCTAAAAACCATGCGCCACACATCTACATTCAGCCAACCCAAATTTGCCGCCAGGAAAATCGCACCTAAACCAATTAGAAAAGTCGCTCCAACGATCCCCTCACGCCGATACAGGTTATCCACCCCTGCCACAAGGAGTAAAACAGGCCAGAGGTTTATCAAGGTCTCTCGGGTGTCTCTGTTTAATATCCCGATATTGCCGAGTAATAAGACAACTCCCAGGACGATTAAGAGCACTGGCCAAAATATGCTACCACGCCGAGGGGGCCGAACTTCTCTTTCCTCACCCATCTCATTCTCCTCTCCAGTGGCGTATGAGCAATGCAATTCCACCCAAAATCAATAGAATGGGCCAGATTATGTCAAAATCCAACCAGTTTAACCAGGGCAGATGTAAATTCTGGATCAAAAAAACAAGGCCCAACAAGATCAGCCCTGAGCCGATGATCAAACCCGCGCGCGGATTGGATGAACCTACGATCTCTCGCAAATCATCCCCGATAACCCGCGCCCGTTCAGTGATCTCTTCACTTGCTGAGCGCACTGTCTCTTCAAGGGTTGCCTGGGGCTTTTGACCTTCAAGGGGAACGATGATCCACAACAAAAGGTAAAGCAAGATGCCGAAGCCGCCGGCTCCCAAAGCGAGCAACACAAAGAACAGGCGCACTAGGGTAGAATCGATTCGCAAATAGCGTGCCAGTCCGCCACACACCACCGATCATCATATCCGTTCGACTGCGATAGAGCTTACTCTCCATAAGGCTATCCTTTCCCCAACGCTAAAGTGCGGTAAATCAGATAAAGACCCCCCAGTATCAAAGCAATTGGCCAGATATAACCGAATAATGGTCCCGCGTTGATGGAAAACAAGAGAGCCATCAAGACCATGATGCCGGCTGGTATCCAGGCCCAATTCATGCGCCCTTGAGGTGTAGGCGTCAGTGCAACCCACCCAAAGGTTATCCCCATCCCCAGAAAGAAGACTGTGATAAATCCTGTCTCACCCAGGCGATCTTCTAAGAGGATCGCCGCCGCCAGAGCCAGCATGACCCCGGCCGGGATGATAGACCACCAATGTCTACGAGCAAATAAATATACCGTCAGGAAACCAAGGCTAATGCCCAATAGCACCAGAACCCCCCCAAAGGTTTCTGCCAGTGATGGAATGTAGCGCTCGACCAGGATCGTCGCAGCAATGCCCCACAGGGTGAAACCAGGGATCAATGCCCACCAATGGATGCGATTACCCAGGAACAAACCAATAAAAAACACCCCCGCCAAAGCAAATATGACGGCCCAGAATATCCCGCTTATTTCCAGACCAAGTAGATTCTGCAGTAAAAAGATGACTCCCGCCGCAATCAAAACAACCCCCCAAAACACGCGCGATTCAAACCATTTGAACATTTCAAGCCTCCTTGAACTGCCTGTTCCCGAGCGTTGAGCGGATAAGGTCCTGTTTTAGATCCCACAAGCGCTGGGTGAGGGATACGTGATAAATATGAGGGTTCATCAAGCGGCGCACACCTGCATCCAGACGATCTACATCGGCAATACGTAAGCGCCGCATCTCTTCAATGCTGGGCAGGTCATAGACTAATTCGCCCTCGCGCAACACCTCAACCAGCAATGGCTCGATTTCGGAGATGTCCTCTTGAGTCAGAACCCGGAACTTAGTGTGATCTGTTGGGTGACGTAACACAATCTCAGGCATATTCCTCGGATCTTCATCTTCAAGGCTCAACAGATCTGCAGTCGCCTTGCCGCGCCGGTCATAAATGCGCCAAACATGCTTGAAACCCGGGTTAGGTGTCTTTGATAAGGATTCCGAGATCTTTATGGCGGGCACCCATTCTCCGTTATGATAAACAGCCACAAGTTTATATACGCCTCCCAGAGCAGGTTCACCCCAGGATGTAATTAGCCGAGTGCCAACGCCATATACGAGGCGGCGAATCAGTTTCTCAGGCTCCACACCGTAACGCGGCGCTTCTTCAATAATTTGGGTGGTGATCTGCCAGATCACCAATTCATCCAGATTATTGGACAATACAATGACCACATCTGGGAACCCGGCTTCATCCAGCATCTTAGCCGCCTGGATGGAGAGGTAAGCCAGATCGCCAGAATCCAGGCGGATTCCTACCGGACGGTGGCCTTTGCGCCGCAGTTCTTCAAAAACCTTGATAGCATTGGGCACACCGCTTTCCAGTGTATTGATCGTATCCACCAGGAGTAGACAATCGTCCGGGTAAACCTCAGCATACGCCCGAAAAGCATCCAGTTCGCTCATCCCCATTGCGATAAAAAGTTGCACCATGCTATGGGCGTGCGTCCCCTTCGGTGGAAACCCCAAAACAGCAGAAATCCCCACATTGGAAGTGAAATCTGCGCCGCCAATTAAGGCTGCCCGCGCCCCGGCGTTGGCTCCAGTGCCATGGCCGCGCCTTAACCCAAACTCCATCATCACCGCCCCACGACCGATCTCACGAATACGAGCAGCTTTTGTGGCTATCAGAATTGGATAGTTGAGATGATTAAGCAACGAAGTTTCCAGGATTTGCGCCATGGCTAGAGGGCCTTGAACAATCGTCAGGGGTTCATTGGGGTGGACCACACGGCCTTCGGGAATAGCGCGCAGGCTGATGCCACTGAAATCACCATGACGTCTTAACCAGTCCAAGAAGTCTTGTGCAAATAATGGGTTACCTGTGCGGCTCTTATGACTACGTAAATATTCCACCTCCTCATCGCCAAAATGTGCCTGCCTCATCCAGTCCAATAACCACTCCAAGCCGGCGTTTATGCAATATCCCGCCTTATGCGAGTCATATTCCGGATAATCGCGGAAGAAATGATCAAACTGGACTTTCTTTTCGTGAAAGCCCATCCGAAAGTATAATTGGGCCATGGTTAATTGGTATTGATCCGTAAACAAGATGCCCTCAGCAAGGCGCTTCTCATTGGCTTTCATATCGCACCTACCTTTTTTATACGTCGGATTAATAAAAAAGTTGCAAATAGATTTTACCTCCAATCATGAAGTCATCTCATCCACTTCATGCATGAGTTGCCGATGTACTTTGAAGGCGTTTATATAGCGCCTACTATCGAAGCCTAGGGGACGCTCTGAACATAGCCCCCACTGGGGCAAATTTTGAAACCGCCACGGAAGCTGTAAAAACACGGGCAATGGAATCAAGGCAATATTAATTTGTCATCTCATTTCAACCATTTGTGGCTCAGGTAGAGTTTGATTCAATATGACCATGAACGATTTTCAACCCCTCAGAGTACCCATAACAGATAATGTCGCTTTGGCACTAGAGGACTTTCGTCGCGCTCGCAATAAAGCCATTCTGAAAGAAATTCTCTCGCGGTTTACCGGGGAATCCATCGAATTACTTTCCTACGAGGAAGTTAGACAGAAACTCAAAGCCATAGGCAGCGCGGAGCGTGGCTTGCAGGAAATACCCCTGGAAGCTATTGTTGGCAGCGTCGGTCGTTATACAGACTTCACCCGCGACTTTTTGCCGAGACAGGATGTCATCCAAGACCGCTGGACGAAGGTGAAATTGGCGACCGAAAACTTAGTTGGATTACCCCCGATTGAGGTCTATAAGATCGGAGAAGTCTATTTTGTCAAAGACGGCAATCATCGCGTCTCCGTCGCTCGCCAATTGGGTGCTAAAACCATTCAGGCGTACGTGACTGAAGTGCGCACCCGTGTCCCCTTGACCCCAGACATCCAACCCGATGAACTGATTCTTAAGGCAGAATACGCTGAGTTCTTGGAGCATACCCATTTGGATGAATTACGCCCAGAAGCCGATTTAAGTGTCACCGTCCCTGGAAAGTATCCTGTGCTGGAAGAACACATTGCTGTGCATCGCTACTATATGGGCCTGGAGCAAAAGCGAGAAATACCCTGGGAAGAGGCCGTGACTCACTGGTATGATACCGTCTATTTACCCGTCGTGCAGGCTGTACGTGAAGGCGGCATCCTGCGTTATTTTCCAGGTCGAACGGAGGCAGACCTGTATTTATGGATCTCTGAACATCGTGCTGCCCTGGAAAATGAATGGGGGGTGGAGATCAAGACCGAGGTGGCTGCTCTTGATCTGGCCAAACAGGCAGGCGTTATCTCAATCCCGGAAATCGCTCGCTTAGGCGAAAAAGTGCTGGACGCTTTGTCGTTTGGCATTCTCAATGAAGGTCCTCCACCCGGCCAGTGGCGTCAGGAAGCTCAGGTGATCCATAAAGACGAGCGTCTCTTCACCGATATTTTAGTGCCTGTCAGCGGAGAAGAAAGCGGCTGGTATGCCTTGGATCAGGCGATCATCATAGCCCAACGTGAACATTCTCGCCTGCATGGATTGCACGTCATGGTTGAGGCAGACGGAGATAATGACAGTCAGAGAGTACCCACTATAGAAGAGCGCTTCGTGCAACTCTGTAAAGAACATGACATAGAAGGACATTTGATGCTTGCCACGGGCGATGTGGCGCGCCAGATCTCCGTACACGCCCGGCTGACCGATCTGGTTGTAACTACCCTGCTCTACCCACCCCCACCCCAAATTCTAGCCAGACTGGATTCGGGATTTCGAGAGTTGATTCGTTACTGCCCTCGCCCGGTTCTGGCTGTTCCCCAAGTGGTTACTCCTCTTAA
>JBBILY010000126.1:0-9117 GCA_037444705.1 Chloroflexota bacterium
AATTGACGGCCTGGATCACCGCACTGGGCGGGGAAGTATCCGCCGAGTCCCTGGCAAAAGGAAATGAAGATCTGCAAGCCCCGACGGTGGCGGCCTGGAGTCAGCAAATACGCCAGGCGCGTCTTCTCCTGATGAACCATGCCACCTCTGACCTGGAAGCGGTGGAAATGAGCCTGTATCCCGCTCTTGCCCATTGCAGGGTTAACCCTTTGGTTGGAATAACCCATTTGCACCTGCTGCGCGCTGCTGGAGCACCTCCCCAAAGCCTGCATCAATTGGCGCAGTTTTATCAGCAGCAATGGCCGCAGTGCCTGCAATTCCAGTTATATTTGGGCGAGGCGTTGATCCTGAGCGGCCGCACCGAGCAAGGGGTGACCTTGCTGCACCAGGTTGTCTCCCAGGATCTGACCGGCCAGGTGGCGCGGCGCTTATGGGGAGAAAATCACCCCTATCAGAGCCTGTGGCCCGAATCCCTGGAGATCGGGTTGGACATGCCCATTCCAGCAGGGGTAGCCGCGGCTTTGGGCTGGAATCAACTCCCTCAATCCCTGCATTCACGATCCCCTCAGACGACAGAAGAGGAAGAAATAACGAAACCCGTCTCTCTGACCCCTGTTCCGCCAACCCAAGAGGACCTTACCGCCCAGCCCAAGCAAGCCAATCAGGCAGGTGATTCACCCTGCCCTTCCTTAGCGGCATCTGAGGTCGAGGACGCAGAGGCAGCGCCACGCCCCGCACCTGCGTATCCATCCCTACCCGAAACTCTACGCTCGGTGCAGGCTGAGTTGGAGCGGCTGGCCGAGCGTCTGCATCAGCCTTCATTGGCGCGGTGCGACGGCCGTTTCCCGGTCTATGTAGTGATGACCACCCGCCGCGGGCTGACCTCGCACTACGGTGCTGAGGCGGCAGCAATGATTGAAACAGAACTGAAACACCTGGTTCAAGCCGTGCAAAGGCGCCGCGATTGGCGAGCACTGCTTTTCTATGCCGATGAAGGCTTGCCGCCAAAAGTATCTCCCGCCCGCCCCAATGACCCCTGGGCGCTAAAACTGGCGCTGGCCGATCTGGACGCAGCCCTGGCGCATAGAGGAGAGATGATTGGCGCAGTGCTCATCGTAGGCGGGCCGGAGGTGGTGCCTTTTCACCATTTACCTAACCCGGTTGACGATGCGGATGAGGATGTGCCCTCGGACAACCCTTATGGCACGCGCGACGAAAACTACTTTATCCCTGAGTGGCCGGTGGGGCGCATTCCAGGAGGCGTTTCTCGGGAACCCCAGGCATTATGCGACATGTTGCGAAAAATTACTGCCTACCACACGGATATTGCCCAACGCCAGCACCCGAAGCCGTGGATGCGCCGACTATGGGAGGCCCTCTTAGAACGGCTGAGGCGCGGACATCAACGCCAGCCGCGTCAGCATCCGTCCTTAGGCTATAGCGCCGCCGTCTGGAAACGCACCTCTCTGCTGGTTTTTCGTCCTATCGGCGAAGCCAAATCTTTACACACCTCACCTCCCCTGGGGCAAGATGGTCACCCCCCTGCCCCACTGCCCGCAGTGCGGCTGGCATACTTTAACTTGCACGGACTGGTGGACGCGGTGGAGTGGTTTGGTCAAAGCGACCCGTCGAGTGGGCAAGTTTCGCCAGCCCTCCTTAAGGAAGTCATCCCTGAACCAGGCAACCCCGATTACCCGGTGGCGTTACGACCGCAGGATATTGGCAACCATGGCCATGCCCCACAAGTGGTCTTCAGCGAAGCCTGCTATGGGGCGCATATCTTCAACCGCAGCGTGGAGAATTCCCTGGCGCTGAAATTCCTGCATTCAGGCACGCAGGCGATGGTGGCCAGCACCTGCATCGCCTATGGTTCGGTCAGCCTGCCCTTGACCGCGGCCGACCTCTTGGGGCACGCCTTTTGGAGTAACCTGCGCCAGGGCCTGCCCGCCGGCGAAGCCTTGCGCCGAGCCAAAATCGCCCTGGGGCGCGAAATGCACCAACGCCAAGGCTACCTCGATGGTGAGGACCAGAAAACCCTCATCTCCTTCGTCCTTTATGGCGACCCACTGACTCAACCCCTGAATGTCGCCGCGCCTCAGCCCAAGGCTATCCTGCGCCCCTTGAAACCAGCGCGATGGGTGAAAACCGTCTGCGACCGCGCCGAGTGCCAGGGAGACACCCTCCCCCTGCCTTCAGAAATCGAGGCTTTTGTCAAAAAGGTTGTTGAACAATATCTGCCCGGCATGCGCGACGCCCAAGCCTTGCTCAGCCAGGAGCGCCCTGTATGTTCCATGGCAACCCACACCTGCCCTACGGGTCAGTTACGGGCGCAAGTTCACTCCAAAGTCTCACCTAAATCTCACGAGACTTCTTCGGGGCGGCGTGTGGTGACCTTGAGCAAACAGGTGAGCACAGCTGACCACCTCCATCGTCACTATGCTCGCCTCACGCTAGATGAGCAAAATCGTCTGGTCAAACTGGTGGTCTCTCGCTAAGCTATCAACAGGTCATAGATTGCGGATCACATCCAGGCTATGGTGCAAAGCCCAACGCCAGGCGTTTTCCACTGGGCCACCATAGGGGCGATTGTAGCGTTGCTTGCCATCTGGGGTAATTACAACCAGGTGCACATCCTGGGTCTCCACACCCGCATAGATCGCTACCCCGAAGCCCACCTCCGCCCCACGCGCCTGGCGATAGGCATCGGTGAAAGCCATCAACTCGTCTGGGGTCGGGGCGGCGCTTAACACCTCACCCCCCAGAAAAGGGCCCTGAACCGCCGCCAGGCGGCGCACCAAATTTCCCCCTAAGCCGGCTTCCACCACCACCAGGGTCCAGCCCTTGTATTCCAAAACTCTTAATGCCGCCCCTTCCAGGGTTTCCTCATCTGCGCCATAGACCCAATTTCCCAGGCGTTGGCGCACTTCCTCCTCGACCGGCCGAATCAATGCCCAGGCTTCTTCTTCAGAGTCGGCCTTGGCGGTTATGCGCACATCCACCTGCCCGGAATGCGCCGCCAGACCAACCGTAGGGTTGCTCATGCGTTCCAGGTCGCCGATCAGGTCATCAATTTGCGATTCACCCACACCCGCGGTGTGAACGACGCGGCTTTTAATCACCCCTTTCAAATTGAAACGCCGCCGCAGATAAGGTAAGACGGCCTGGTGCATCAAATATTCCATCTCCCGTGGCACACCCGGCAGCGAGATGATCACTTGATCCCCTCTCTCCACCAGAAAGGCCGGCGCAGTGCCTACCGGGTTTTCGATGGCCACCGCCCCTTGAGGTACGTATGCCTGGCGCTTGTTATTCTCCGTCGGCAGGCGGTTGAAGCGGCGAAAGCGGGCCTGTATCTGCTCCCACAACTCAGGGCGATACTCGATCTCCACTCCCAGTGCCAAAGCCACAGCCTCACGCGTGGGGTCGTCCACCGTTGGCCCCAGGCCACCACTGGTGAGCACAATGTCACAGCGTTCCATAGCCTGTTGGATCGCCTGGGCAATCCGCGAGGCATTATCTCCCACCGTTGTCTTACGATATAGATCAATGCCCGCGTCTCTCAGCGCCCGCGCCAAAAACTGGGCGTTGGTATCCACGATTTCGCCCAAAAGGAGTTCCGTGCCAATGGTGATGATTTCAGCAACTGGCATACAAACCCTTGCGCCTCTTCACAATTTTCAACTTATTCTATCCTAGATGGTTGCGTTCGGGTCAAAATGACTGGTTAAAGGATTAAGGGGAGAAAAATACAGGGGCGATCACTAAATATCCCAGGAGAGCCCCAATGATGCCACCAATGATCGCAATGTACACAATAGAGGTCATTCTCGTCCGGCTGCTGCTCACTTCCGAGACACGCTCCAGGCCGAGCCAGCGGCGTATCAGCGGCACCACCACTTCCGTCATAAGCGGGGCAATTATTGCACAAAATATTCCACTAATAATGGCGACTTTCACCTGCGTGTCCATCCATCCACTCTCCCTTCCTGAAACTGTATGCGCTCATCCTCACCCTGCCCTGCTCCCAAGGCTGAGCAATTGTAACTAAGATAGTCCACCTCCGACGCGATGTCAAGGCCTGACCCCGGCCGTGTGTGCCCTAACGGCGTTGGGAGATCTTCGCTCCATCTTTCCAGGGTTAATGAGGGGTAGCGACCGACGGCGCACCTCGCCCTGCCAGGGAGGGCAACCGCTCGCAGTTGCTCTACCTCTGCAGAAGAGCAGTTTCCACCGCCATGGCTTTAATCAGGCGGGCAGAAAAAAGGCTAGCAATGAACCCTCGTAATTTGTGCACTATAATAAAAGCATCGCACCTGGGTTAAATGAGGGAGTGAAACATGAATGACTTAATATTCGCTCGCGCTCAAATGGCCATGTCTCTGGCATTTCACATCATCTTCGCTGCCATTGGCATTGGAATGCCCCTCCTGATGGTGATCGCTGAAGGATTACATCTGCGCAGCAAAGACCATCTCTACTTGGAACTCAGCAAAGCCTGGGCCAGAGGCACGGCCGTCTTGTTTGCCATTGGGGCCGTATCTGGCACAGTGCTGTCTTTCGAACTGGGGCTGTTATGGCCGCGATTTATGCGCTTCGCCGGGGGCATCATCGGTCTGCCCTTCTCGCTGGAGGGGTTCGCCTTCTTCACTGAAGCCATTTTCCTGGGCATCTACCTCTACGGATGGGGGCGCGTTAAATCTCATATCCACTGGTTGGCGGGCCTCGTGATTGCCATCAGCGGCTTCATCTCAGGCGCTTTTGTGCTCACGGCAAACGGCTGGATGAACGCACCGAGCGGTTTTGACCTGGTTAACGGTCAACCGGTGAATATTGACCCCATCGCGGCTATGCTAAACCCCGCCAGCCTCCATGAAATCCTTCACATGAACCTGGCCGCCTATGTAGCCACTGCCTTCAGCGTGGCAGGTATCCACGCATTCTTTTTGTTACGCCAGCCGAACCACCCCCTTCACCGCCGCGCTCTAGGCATTGCCCTGACTGTGGCCTGCATCACCATTCCGCTCCAAGGGCTTAGCGGCGATTTAAGCGCTCGGCGCGTAGCCATCCTACAACCCGCCAAACTGGCTGCCATGGAGGCACTCTATAAGACCCAACAGGGGGCTCCGCTCATCCTGGGTGGCTTGCCCGATAGTAACGCCATGACGGTGCGCTACGGCATAGAACTCCCCTATCTGCTCAGCCTGCTGGCTTTTCGCCAACCAGAGGCGGTCGTCACCGGACTGGATGCCTTTCGGCGCGATCAATGGCCCAATGTGTCTCTGGTGCACTGGTCTTTTGATATTATGGTCGTCTGCGGTTTAGCCATGGGCGGGGTGGCGCTGTGGGCAGTCTGGTTATGGTGGCGCCGCCGTCTGCCGCACTCCCCTGCTTTTCTCAAGGCTGTGGTAGCCAGCGCACCCTTGGGTTTTATCGCCATAGAGACAGGCTGGATCGTCACCGAAGTCGGGCGCCAACCCTGGATTATCTACAACATCATGCCCACAGCCGAGGCAGTCACCCCCGTTAGAGGCATAATGTTTTTCCTCATCTTTTTCACCTTGTTGTATTTGATCCTGTCTGTGATCCTGATCTTTGTCCTGCGCCGTCAGTTCCTGGCAACTGTGCAGGCGAACAGCCCGTC
Source organism: Chloroflexota bacterium (assembly GCA_037444705.1). Classification (GTDB taxonomy): domain Bacteria; phylum Chloroflexota; class Anaerolineae; order Anaerolineales; family UBA4823; genus DATCYX01. The sequence continues at coordinate 5,642 of JBBILY010000126.1, forward strand.
CTGAGGAGGAGGTGCCTGATGATCTCTGCTGAGTTCCTCATCGCCGCGGTGATGCTGGTCGGCCTGATCCTGTATGCCCTGCTGGGCGGGGCTGACTTCGGGGGCGGGATGTGGGATTTGCTCGCCTTTGGCCGGCGCGCTCGCGCCCAACGCGAAGCCATCGCTAACGCCATCGCCCCCGTTTGGGAGGCTAATCACGTCTGGCTGATTCTGGTCATCGTGCTGCTCTTCACCGCCTTTCCCACGGCCTTCGCCGCCATCATGACGGTTTTATTCATCCCCATGACCCTGGTGCTGGTCGGAATTGTATTGCGCGGTTCGGCTTTTGTGTTCCGCAAATATGGCTGGCAAGACGATCCAGCCATCCGCCGCTGGAGCAGCGTGTTCGGCATTTCCAGCCTCCTTACCCCGTTCTTCCTGGGGGCGAATCTGGGCGCCCTGGCGACCGGGGCGGTGCGTCTCTCCAATGCTGAGCCGCTTTATGGCTTCACCGCTGGTTGGACCACACCATTTGCCCTGGGATGTGGCATTTTCACCCAGGTCTTATTCGCATTCCTGGCAGCGGTGTATTTAACCGTGGACACCCGCCACTACCCCGAACTCCAATCCGACTTCCGCTTACGGGCACTGATCTCTGGAGTAGCGCTGGCGCCCATCGCTTATGGGGTCTTCTTTCTATCTTATAGAGACGCCCCACAAATTTTTAAAGCCTTGACCTCTTGGTGGGCACCCTGGTTACTGCTCGTGACCAGCCTCAGCGCCGTCGCCGCCCTGGTCGCATTGTGGCGACGCCTCTTTACCCTGGCGCGGTTATTTGCCATTGTCCAGGTAGGACTGATCCTCCTGGGTTGGGGCCTGGCCCAATATCCCTACCTGGCAGTGCCAGACTACACCCTGAGCAGCGCGGCTGGTCCACAAGCCACCTTGCGCCTGGTGGTCATTGGCCTGGCGGTGGGCGCGGTCTTGCTTTTCCCCTCTCTGGGATACCTGTTTTTCGTCTTCAAGGGCCGAGGGGATCCCCTGCGTATTGGCGAGGAGTAAAAAAAACCTGTGACCATGCAGCCCATCGTTCCGCAGGTTTACCGCATCCCTCTGGGTATCGTTAACGCCTTTTTGATCGTATCAGATGGCCTGACCCTGATTGACAGCGGTGTTCCTGGAAGTGAAGCCAAGATCTTGCACGGTGTGCGCGCATTAGGATATAAGCCACAGGACATCCATCACATCCTGGTCACGCACTGCCATTGGGATCATAGCGGCAGCCTTCAGGCGCTTAAAAAAGCCAGCGGCGCCACAGCCTACATGCACCCTCTGGAGGCGTCCATGGTGCGCCGCGGTCAAGCCATGCGACCCGCGCAACCAGCGCCTGGCTGGCTCAATCGTTTAATTGTACGCTTACTCCAGACAAGGCGTTCGGCCACTACGATCCCTGCTACGGAGATAGAACACCAAGTCAGCAACGAGGCTGAACTGCCCATCGCGGCTGGCATTCAACCTGTGCTCACTCCCGGCCATACCGCTGGACACCTGGCCTATTTCTGGCCCTTCCACGGGGGTGTGCTCTTTGTCGGCGATGCCGCCAGCAATCTCTTTGGCTTGGGGTATTCACTCATTTATGAGGACCTGCAACAAGGCCAGCGCAGCCTGGCTTCTTTAGCCAAACTCGAGTTTGAGGTGGCTTGCTTTGGGCATGGTCCGCCCATCCGCCGAGCTGCCGGCAGACGCTTCCGCCAGAAATGGGGTTAGATCACAGGAGCATCTGGCGGATGTGCTATAATCCTCTCCCAAGGATCGGGTAGCACCCTCCAACTCTCGCTTTCAGGGGGTAAAGTCAACCCGAGCCAGGTTCACCACGCCTGGCCTGGAAACCGCCTCTCACCTTGGTCGCTTGTGGCGGTGGCTGCTCTTGTTATCAATGATTTGGAGCCTGAGCGGGTTACGTCGCCTTCCTTTCTCTGAGCCGCCCACCAGGCCCGCCCCGCTTTGGGGTAAAAAGCCGGTACTGACTTATTTCGCCCTCACTGCCAGCCTCTTTGAACCTTTGCAACAAGGGGCAAGACTCTCATCCCATCAATTTCAACGGGTGCAGGAGATCGCCCAATGGGAAGCGGAACAACTGCGCGCCCTTGAATTGGAGAGCCTGAGCATCATCCTGGATTCAAGCCTCACGCTGGAGCAAAAGCGCACCCGCATTGCCGCCATGGGCTACAACCAGCGCGTCTTCGAGATCGCCGATACCACCCAGGCTCGCTTGAAGGGCGCCCTGGGTATGCCGGTTTATGCTCGTTTAATGCGCTGGATGGAATTGCGCTGGCCTGTCGAACAGAGGCTGCATGGTCTGGCAGCCCCTCAAAGTGCGCCGCGCACGTTCCGCGTTTACGCCACCCGCTACGATTCCAATGGCGCCTACACCGTCGCCCTGCCCGATCAGTGTCTCAAATTTGCCAACGCCGGCAACCATTTATGCGACAAACACGGCTATGTGGCTGGGGCAGGTTACTCTGTCTTCATCTCTTACAAAAAAAGTGTGGCTGTTTCTGTGGGAGAGTCCGGCCCCTGGAATGTGGATGATAACTACTGGTCGAAAACCAGTGACCCTCAACCTCGACGCATGTTTACCGACCTCCCCCTGGGCATGCCTGAGGCCCAGGCGGCCTATTTTGACGGTTACAACGGCGGCTTGGACCAGTTCGGTCGCGTTGTTACCGCGCCCTTCGGCATAGACTTGGCACGTCAGGTTAGCATAGACATTGGCCTGCAACCCGGTAACAACGATTGGGTGGATATATCCTTCCTGTGGACCGAGGGCTGGGGGCAAGGCTCGTCCAAAGGAAGCCCTGCCACGGCTTCTCCCCCTGGTGCCACACCCATTCCCGTGATCCCTGTTCAGACGGCGACGCCTAACCCACAAGGCGCGGTGATCCATGTGGTGCAGACAGGGCAAACCTTGTGGGATATCGCCACTGCCTATCAGGTCACACTTCGCCAGTTGTACACGCTCAACGGCTTGAGCGAAGGCGCGGTGATACGTCCAGGCGACCGCCTGATCATTCAACCCGCCAGCGTTACAACCACCCCCACCATCACCCCCTCCCCCTCCATTCAGCCTCCACAAACAAGTCAATCTCCAGGCTCTCCTTCACCGACCCCAACCCGAGGCAACACAGCCACAGCCACCATTCCTCCCGCTCCTACCGCGACAATCCCTTCTGAGACACCCAGCCCATCCCCCCCAACCCCTTCTTCCCCCTCCTTAATTGATCCATTCTGGCTTGCCATCGGCGGCTTGGGGATTCTCGGGCTTGTCCTGGTTATCTTAGGGGAAGCCTTTCGCCGCAGGATGGCATAAGCGAGCCTCCACCAAGTTCAACGCTACCCGAGGATATTTTAGAGTATAATGCTCATATTATGTCCATTAGACAAAGCGCCCGCAAAATTACCCTGACTTTGTTTCTGGCCCAAAGCCTGTCTTCGGC
>JBBILY010000127.1:0-9110 GCA_037444705.1 Chloroflexota bacterium
ACCTCTGCCCAACATCCTGGATATGGATATCCAAAACTTCAAGGTCACCTCTCATGTGAATTTGGACAAAATGCGACCCATCGAGCTCAGACTGGACATCCGCAATGCCGGTTTTGTGCCCGGACAGGTCATGTTGACCGTAGTTGGCATGCAAAACGGCGTGGAGGTCTATAACCAAAGCATGAGCGTCTCTGATGGCGTGGGCGGAGGACCCAGCCGATACTTCTTCCCTAGTTTTGTACCTTCCGCCTCGGGCGAGATTACCTGGACGGCGGATTTCAGCGATGAAGACCCGGATATGGATCAGGCGGTGAGAACCAGCCAGGTGGTCGGCTTCAGCCCTGGAGGTGAGGGAACGGGCAGCCTGGACCTGGATATCCATAATTTCAGGGTCAGTTCGCACCTCAAATTCTCCAAGATTTAACCAGTTGAGATCAGCCTTGAAGTGTTAATCGCGGGCACGGTCAATGGACAGGGTATGGCTACCGTGGTCGGCGTCCAGAATGGGGTGGAGGTCTATAATCAGACCATTTCCATCGCGGATATGGTGGGTGGTGGGCATAGCCGCTTCCGCTTGCCCAGTTATCTGCCCGTTGCCCCAGGCGAGATCGTTTGGACGGTCACTCTCAGCGATGACGACGCGGACATGGATACTGGCACTGCCAGTACACGGATTGACCCGTAACTTTTTGGCAGTAAAGTCAGACTATAAGGATGGGGAAGAGGTCCAGCAGGGCCCCTTCCTCATCCTGCTTTTATGGTTGTATTGGGCTGAGGTCAAGAAGTCTTACAGGTTGCCGTTAGCAAAACGCATGCATAGCGAAAAGGAATTGCTATTCAGGGCGCGCAGTCTCGATCAAACCTCTCTGGCTGAGATCTATCAACGCTACAGATCGGGTTTATATCGTTATGCGATGCGCCTGTTATGCGATCATGATTTGGCCGAAGATTGTGTGGCTGAGACCTTCAGCCGCCTGATCGATTCGCTGAAGAATGGTGGCGGTCCTGACGAACACTTGCAGGCTTATCTGTATAAGATCGCCCATAACTGGATCAATGATCATTATCGCAGGGGAGAATCTTCGGTCGCTGAGGTCAGTTCAAAATTAGGCGGTAATCCTAGAGAAACCTCGCGCGTGGTTCAGGAGAGGCTCGAAATTGATAAGGTCAGAAAGGCGCTGGCGTTCCTGCCGCTCGAGCAGCGGGAGGTGATGCTGTTGAAATATCTTGAAAACCGCAGCAACCAGGAGATCGCCCAAGCCTTGGGCAAAAGCGTAGGCGCGGTGCGGGTACTGCATCATCGCGGGGTGGCGCGTCTGAGAAGTTTGCTGGCTGAGGAGGGGATGAAGCCGGGCAGATCAAAGTGAGCTATAGCTCGCCCATTCACCCCAAGTGGGGTCAGCCGATTCTGGGCGAAAGATCTGTTCATGCTCTGATTGCTAACTGTGCTGCAAGGGCTAATGGCTCATAAGTGCTTGGAGACGATTGCCCCGTTAAAAGCAGCCCTCCCGCTGATCGCTCAGCGGGAGGGTTGCTGGATTCAAGCACCCATTTTGAAGAAACTGGTCAACTTCATCGCCAGGTTCAGATCGCCGGATAGTTTCAGGCGACCCTGCATAAAGTATTGCATGCCGTTGGCTTTGCCCAGTAAGACGGCCTTGAAATCCTGAGCGTCGGCGGTCAGGGTCATCTTGGGGTTTTCAGCCACGCCGGGGGCCACAATGCACTTGCCCTCGCGGATGGTGATGATCCAGTCGCCCCCCTCATCGCCGGTCAGGTGATACTGGATAACGGCATCCACCCCTTCAGCCGCTTCGGGCTTGAAAGCCTTTTCGTGGTTGCGTACCAGTTGTTCGACGGTGATCTCGGACATAGACCTCTCTCCTTAATTCAGGTTTTCGAAGATGCCAGCCGCGCCCATGCCGCCGCCAATGCACATCGTGACCATGCCAAACTGTACATCCCGACGCTTCATCTCGTATATCAGTTGCGTGGTCAGTTTAGCCCCAGTGCAACCCAAAGGGTGCCCCAGAGCAATAGCGCCACCGTTGACGTTGGTGATGTCTTCGTCCAGCCCCACCTCGCGGATGACGGCGATGGACTGGGCGGCAAAGGCTTCATTAAGTTCGATCAAGCCAATATCCTTCAGGGATAGCCCAGCCAGTTTAAGCGCCTTGGGGATAGCCACCACCGGACCGATGCCCATGATCTCCGGCGGCACGCCGCCCACGGCGAAGGAGACGAAACGCACCAGGGGCTTGAGGCCCAGGGCTTCGGCTTTGGCGCGTGACATGATCACCACCCCGGCGGCGCCGTCAGACATTTGCGAGGAATTGCCAGCGGTGACTGTACCCCCTTCCTTGAAGGCTGGCTTGAGTGCCGCCAATGCTTCCAGGCTGGTGTCAGCGCGGGGGCCTTCGTCTCGGCAGAAAGTAAAGGTGCGTCGGGTGGGCTTACCGTTCCCGAGTTCCACAATCTCAACCTCGAGCGGCACGATCTCAGGGTCAAATAAGCCACTTTCGACCGCCTTGACTGCCCGTTGATGGCTGCGCAGGGAGAATTTATCCTGATCTTCGCGGCTGATGCCATATTTGGCGGCTACGTTCTCAGCCGTCAAGCCCATGCTGGTGAACGACTGGGGGGCATTCTCCGCCAGATAGGGTGAAGGGGAGAATTTGAAGCCGGTCATGGGCACCATGCTCATCGATTCCACTCCGCCGGCGATAGCCACTTGCAGCTGACCAGCCAAGATAGCAAAGGCGGCGTGGGCGATGGCTTGCAAGCCTGATGAACAAAAGCGGTTGATGGTTTCGGCGGCCACCGACTCAGGCAGGCCAGCCCACAGGGCCACCAGCCGCGCCAAGTTCATCCCCTGCTCGCCTTCAGGGAAGGCGCAACCCAGGATGACGTCTTCAATCTCAGCTGCATCCAGAGCTGGGGCGCGGCGCAGCAGGTCGCGCACCACTGCAGCCGCCATCTCGTCCGGGCGCACGGTGGCCAGGCTGCCACGTTTGGCTTTGCCCACCGCGGTGCGCGCCGCCGCGACAATGACGGGTTCATACAATGGGTTTAGTTCTTTCATGGGTATCTCCTTGTAAATAGCGAGTAGCGAGGGGCAGGTTGGAAAAAGTGGATGGTAAGCGATATATTTGCCTTCGCTTGCCTCACTTATCCCAAAACAGCCGCTCCTGACTTGCCATTCCTAGTTCCTCAAAGGTTTGCCGGTTTGGAGCAGATGCCACATGCGTTCCTGGGTTTTCTTCTCGCCCGCCAGCGAGAGGAAGGCCTCGCGTTCCAGGTCGAGGATATAACGCTCATCCACCCAGGTGGGGCTGGACAGTTCACCGCCGCACATCACATAGGCCAGTTTATTAGCGATATGGGCTTCGTACTCAGTGATGTAGCCGCCCTGCTGCATCATGTAAATGCCCACGCGCAGCGCAGCCAGGGCATCCCGCCCGGCGGCGTAGATCTTCTCCGGCAAGGGCGGCTGGTAGCCAGCAGCCAGCATGTGCAGCACCTCACGCTTTGCTTCGGTTAGCAAGTGCTCGCGATTCATCACCACGCGGTCGGCGGGGCTTAAAAAGCCCATCTGGCGCGCCTCTTCAGCGCTGGTGGCCACTTTAGCCATGCCAATTTGCTCAAAGATGCGTTGCAAGAACGGCAGGGCTTCAGCGTTCTTGGTGCGCATCGGCGGGTTGAGCAGGCGGCGCAGCATCTCTTTGGTGCCGCCCCAGGCCGGGATTACCCCTGCGCCCACCTCCACCAGACCCATATACAGTTCAGCAGCGGCTACAATGCGGCTGGCGTGCATGGGCATCTCGGCACCACCGCCCAAAGCCAACCCGGCTGGCGCTGCCACCACCGGCTTGGGGAAATAGCGCATACGCAAATGCATCTCCTGACCCTTACGTACGGCGGCCTCCAGTTGATCCCACATGCCGCTTTGAGCAGCCATCACCACCATGAACAAGTTGGCTCCGGCGCTGAAATTGTCGGCTTCATTGCCGATCACCAGACCGTCGAAATCGCTCAAGGCACAATCTAGCCCATAAAGCACCATGGAAAGGATGTCATCGTCCAGGGCGTTCATCTTGGTGTGGAACTCCACGCAAGCCACACCATCGCCCAGGTCAATCAGCGAAGCCCCCGGATTCTTGCGGATCACCTTGCCGTTTGCCTTCTGGGCGTTGAGCATGATCAGGCCGGGGGGACGTTGAATCGGCTCATAGGCCGCTTTGGAGGGGTGATAGACGGCGGTTTTCACCCCACCCTGGTATTGATAAAAAGTGGTGAAACCCCTGGCCAGCATCTCGTCCACCCAGGCAGCCGGCGGAAAGCCCGCGGCCTTCATGGCTGTGGCGGTTTCAGCCACACCCAGCATATCCCAAGTTTCGAAAGGCCCCGCTTCACGGCCGAAACCCCAACGCATGGCATCGTCAATGGGTTTGGGCGTGTCAGCCACCTCGGGGATACGTTCGGAAGCATAAGCCAGGCTCTGATAGGTCAGGGCGCGCACCAATTGTCCGGCGCGGTCATCGGCGGCTAGCAAAACCTTCAGGCGTTTGCCCAGGTCTTCTTCGTCCTTGACTTTGCCCAGGGATTCAATGTGCACTTTGGTTGGCGGTTGATGTTCCAGGGTTTGCAGGTTGAGCGGCCAGAATTCCTTTTTGCCATCTACTGTCACCTCTTTGTAAAAACCTACCCTGGTTTTATTCCCCAGCCAGCCGCGTTCAACCAGGGTGTGGATCAGGCGGTTGACCCGTTCGGAGCTCAGGTAGCGCAGGGCGTGTTGATCGTGGGGGATGGCTGGGGCCAGGTTGCGCCCCACATGTTCCCACACGTCAATGCCCACCAGGTCAATCAAACGGAAGGTGGCGGTTTTGGGGTTGCCGATGGCTGGGCCGGTGATGGCATCTACTTCCTCGACGGTGTAACCGTGTTCGAGAAAGTAGTCCAGGGCGAAGGCGGCGCTGCCAAAAGCCAGGCGGTTGGCGATGAAATTGGGCGTATCCTTGGCGGGCACGATACCCTTGCCCAGGCGGTATTCACAGAAGTGGCTGATGAATTGAACCACCTCGGGCAGGGTGTCGGCGGTGGGGATCACCTCCAGCAATTTGAGGTAGCGAGGCGGGTTGAAGAAGTGCGTCCCCAGGAAGTGCTGGCGGAAGGAGGCTGAGCGCCCTTCGGCGATGGATGCTACCGTGATGCCAGAGGTGTTGGTGCTGACAATCGTGTGTGGCCCACGCACCTGGTCAATGCGTTCCATCAAGCGGCGCTTGATCTGCAAGTTCTCAACGATGGCTTCGATCACCCAATCTGCCTCAGCCACCACGCCAAAGTCGTCCTCCAGATTGCCGGTGGAGACCAGGGCGGCATGCTCGGGAGTGAAGAAGGCCGCTGGACGAGCTTTGAGCGCCCGTTCTAGCCCCTGGTTGACGATGCGATTGCGCACCGCGGGATCGGCCAGAGTTAGCCCCTTCTTCTCCTCTTCCGGCGTGAGTTTATCAGGCACAATGTCCAGTAGAGTCACCGGCAGGCCGGCGTTGGCCAGGTGGGCAGCAATCGCCGCCCCCATAGTTCCAGCGCCAATGACCACTGCTTTAGTCATTTTGTATTTCATGGGACCTCCTTATGGTTTTATTCTGTTTCCAGGATGGCAAAATTGTCAAACCACACCTCTAACCCCGGGGTGAAGCCGCTTTTTACGATCAAACCGGGATAGCCTTCGGAGAAGGCCTGGTCCTGGACTTCGAGCAATTTCTGCCCGTTGGCGTAAAGGGTCAGGGTCTGGCCGATGCAGTCGGCGCGCAGGCTGTTAGTCTCAGCCCCGCGGCGAATGATCCCCGCCTGGTCTGTGCCTTCCTGCAGAAATTCGAATTCTCCGGCCTCCATTTTAGCGATGCCATGGGCGCCATCCGCCCCGATCATCAAAGCGTAATAGTTGTCCTCATCCACATGGCGGCAAACCAGGCCAAAGTACCCCTGTTGCACCCCAGAGCCAGGGACAACATCTACTTCCAGGCGCAGATCGGCATACGTGCGATGCAACACACTCCAGATGGGAGCGTTGAGCAGGTCCACCGTGATGCGGTAACGGCCATCATCATAGGCGAAACCGAAACCGTCCTCCTCGCTGACGAACCAGCGTGTTTCATCTTCAAAGTCATCCTCGAAGAGCACGCGCCCCGCGCTGGGGGTAGGAGTCTGGCTGGGGGTGGGGGTGAAGGTCTGGGTAGGGGTTGGTGTAGGAGGGAGGGTGGCTGTAACCTCGGGGGTGGAGGGGGCAGGCGAGGGGGTTGAGGTGGGAGAGGGGGCTTTCTGGGTCAGGTCGGCGATGATGGTTTGAGCCACCTGGGTATAGGCAACCGCCACGTCTATGGTTGGCGCCGCAGGCTTTCCCAACAGGCCACAGGCCGAGAGCCATACGCCTGCCAAGATTAATATTCCAGAGGTAAAGGGTTTAGTTTTCATCCTCGTTTAGCCCCTTTCACTCACACATACCTACCCGAAACCGTTGGTTGAGCAGATCATTGGACTTCAACTTGCAACCAATGGCGGAGGGGTTTGTCTGCAAGCGACATAGATGGTCTTCTCCACCAGGGCGTACACCTCACCCTGCGCGTCGCGCAGTTCAATCGTATACACACGGTCGGTCTTCGACTGGCGTTCTAATATCTGGCGGATGGCGCTCAACTCGCCCTCGTCCAGGACGAAGCGGGCAAATAAGGTGGACTTGCCCGGTTTCCTGAAGCGAATGCTGGCAGCCTTATCCCAAACGATGTATTCTGGACCGAGGTTTTTAATCAGCATGATCATGTAGAATGGGTCCACGGCGGCATAGATGCTGCCACCAAAGATGGTGCCGACATAATTGCGCGTCTGCCAGGAGAGCGGCAGTTTGATGCGCACTTCACGCCAGTCGGAAGCAATGTAAGTAATCCAGGCACCGGTGCCCCGATAAGCGGGGTAAAAGTTAAATGCCCAGCGGTAAAGGCGGGTGTAGAGCGATTCGGGCATGCGGCGATCACAATGCTCAACCTGAGCGGTACTCAGCGCAGTTCGCGACCGCTATATCCCAGCACGTTGCGTGCCACCACCAGGCGGTTAATTTGCCCGGTGCCCTCGTAGATGTCGGTGATCTTGGCATCGCGGAACCACTTTTCCAGCAAATAGTCGCGGCTGTAGCCCAGTGGGCCCATCAGTTCTACGGCGCGCTGGGTGATTTTGGTCACCACATCGCCGGCGCGCAGTTTGCTCATAGAAGCCTCCAGCGGGTTGGGTTTGCGGTTGTCAGCCATCCACACTGCCTTGATCACCAGCAGCCAGGCGGAGCGCAACATCACTTCCATATCAATCACCTCGCGCTCCAGGTTGCTCAGTTTCTGGCGCGGCAGCCCATAACGGATGATGACGCCCTGTTGGGCTAACAGTTCCTTGAGCAGTTCCAGGGTGGCGCGGGCCACGCCGATGCCGGTTGCCGCCACCAGGGGGCGGGTGGCATCGAAGGTGGCCATCGCACCCTTGAAGCCCGCCGTGGTGGGCTCGACCACCGGGCTGCCCAAGATGTTTTCGAACGGGATGCGGGCGTCTTGCAGCACAATCGAGGCGGTATCGCTGCAGCGGATGCCCATCTTGTGCTCCAGTTTAGTCACCTTGACGCCCGGGGTGCCGGCTTCGACCACAAAGGGGCGCATGCCGGCCCGCCCGGCCGAGGGGTCAATCGTGGCCCAAACCACCACAAAGCCATCGCTGAGTTCCAGGGCTTTATGCCCGGCGGTGACAAAGATCTTCTCGCCATTAAGCACCCATTCGTTGGCGTTCTTATCCAGCACAGCCGTAGTGCGGATCGCTGAAGTATCCGAGCCGCAATGGGGTTCGGTCATAGCCATGGCTGCAAAGACCGGCTTATCCCCCTTGAAGCGCGCCAGGAACCTTTGCTTTTGCTCAGGGGTGCCGGTGGCCTCCACCGCTGCAGCCCCCAGCCCGCCCCCAGGCGTGACCAGATACATGCCCACATCGCCCCAGGATAATTGTTCCAGCATGAAAGCCAGAGATTGATAGCCGATGGGAGGGCGTTCTTTCTTCTCGCCGCCATCTTTCTTCTCGCTGGGGGCTAGCGAACCGGCGCCGGTGGCGCGCATAGCCATGTGCATGAAGTTAATATAATCCCAGGGCACTTCGTGTTCGTGCTCATCGTAATAGCGCGACACCGGGCGCATCATATTTTCAGCCACAGTCTTCAGGGCCGTATTTAATTGCTCAATCGGTTTCGGGATCTCGAAATCAATCATGGTCTTGTCTCCTCATGCTTTACGATCTATCGCTCACTACGTGTCGTGCCTCAAATCAGTGCTAACCCGGTGAAGGTGGCAATGCCACGCCCGTTGCGCATCCAAAGTTCCACCGGATGTTCGCGAATATAACCATGCCCACCCAAGATTTGCACGGCGCGGTCGGTGACCCATACGAGGGTGCCGGAAACCCGCGGTTCGATGGTGAACGCCTCCTCGACCGAGGATTTGTCCATCGGCTGGTCGAACACCACCTGGATCGGGGCGTTGACCTGCAGTTCCTCGCCACGCTCCGGCGCCACCTGAATCACTCGCGGGGCCAGGGGCTGTGGCGTGGGGGTTGGGGTGCCGAGGAGAGGGGGGAGTTGACAGGAGAGAAGCAGGGTGCCGATGGTCAAAACGGTGACGAGAATCGCGATATATTGTTTGCTAGACGCCATTGTGTACCTCCCGATGGTAATACCAATCGCTGTACGAAAATGGGGGACGAGACGAGCATCATCGTCACGGCCTTTCGATGGGCAGCGCTATATCCGTACCTATGCTAATTATACCCCTCCTGGCCCGCAGCGGCAAACCGGCTCGGCGAGTTGGGGCGGCTTTTCCAGGTTGCCCTACGGGTAGCGGCATACCAGCGCCAACTCGTTGACCGGTCGGGAGATGAAGTGTATAATGAGCCTCAACTCTAGGGGGAAGCGATGGAAAACGAGTGCTTTGTGTTCAACAGTGTCGTCCTCCGAGAAGGAACCGGGTATACCTCGCTATAGTATTGCCCGCGAAAAACTATCACAACCGCGAAGATTTTGTCGCCGCCAG
>JBBILY010000128.1:0-9074 GCA_037444705.1 Chloroflexota bacterium
GCATTGATCAATACGCCGAGCGCGGTGAGCAGGGGGCCTATATTGAAGCCACCCTGTTCGTCGAAAAGGAGTCGCACAAGCCCATCGTCATCGGCGAGGGGGGCAGGATGCTCAAGCAAATCGGGATGATGGCGCGCAGAGAGATCGAAGCTATGAGCGGGCGCAAAGTCTTTCTGGCGCTAAAGGTCAAGGTGCGCAAAAACTGGCGCAATGACGAGAAAGTCTTGCGCCGCTTTGGCTTTTCAAGGAGATAAATCCCAATGTCCTATTTCTTCTTGTGGCTGGCGCTGGCCTTGGCCCTGGCCGACTGGTGGGCGGTTGGGAAGGGCTGGAAAGCCCTGGAATATGCGACCAAGCCGGCGGTGATGCTGGCCTTGTTGCTCTGGCTGTGGAACCTGGGCGGCTTCAGCAGCCCCCTGGCCTGGTTTACCGCGGCTCTGGCTTTTTCCCTGGTGGGGGATATCTGCCTGATGTTGCCGCGCGAACAATTCATCGCTGGCCTGGTGGCTTTTTTGCTGGCCCATCTGGCCTACGTGGTGGGGTTTAACGCCACCCCTTTAGGGTTCAGCCTAGCGGCGATGCTGCTGGCCGTGCTGGTAGCCACCACTGGCCTGCGCCTGTATCGCCTCATCGCTGCCGGCCTGCAAGCCTCGGGTCAGTCACATCTGCGCCTGCCCGTGCTGGTGTATAGCCTCGGCCTCAGCCTGATGTTGCTCTCGGCTTTGCTCACCCTGGTGCGCCCCGAATGGGCTGCCCTGCCAGCATGGTTAGTCAGCGCGGGCGCCACCCTCTTCTTCGTCTCAGACAGCACCCTGGCCTGGAATCGCTTCCTCCGCCCGCTGGCAGGGGCGCGCCTGATCGTGATCGTCACCTATCATCTGGGCCAGGCCTTGATCGTCCTGGGGGTCGTCTTGCACTATCGCGGGTGAAGGTGGAGAGGCGCGAGGCTGTGTGCCCCACCTGGCGGCTCAAACCAGAGTGGCGGAGGAAAGGGGCGAGGCTAAAGCGCTTTTACTCCTCACCCTGGGTGTGGCTCGCCTCCTCTCGTCCTTCAGCCTGAGGTTGAGGCGGGCTCGGCGCGGCCTCGGCGCCCATGGGTGGGTAGGGTTGAGTGCCAAAGCGGGTGAGCACCACCGCCCCCAGGCCTAACGCCCCTACCAGGGCCGGGAAGGTCCAGCCGACACAGGGGATGGCCGTCTTGAAGCCATTCAACACCACGATCAGCAGAAAGGTGCCTGCCCCGGCAGAAACCGCCGGCGCCCAATCCTGCCGCATGAGGTGAGCCAAGCGCTGACCCACCTCATAGCCCAGCGCCATCAGCCCAAAAGCCCAGGCCAGGATAGCCACCATTGCCAGGGCCAGGCTGAGCGGGATCAAAAGGATGGTCAGAGTCAGGAGCACCAGGGCGGGGGGGATGACCATCAACGTCAGCAACCCCACGCCTCCCGCCACCAGGGGTTGGCGCAGGGCGGCTTGCGCCACGCGCTGCGTGGACTCGGGCAGGAACAACATCAGCAACACTGCCAGGGCAGTCCATAGGAAGGCCCTTAGCAAGAAACTGGCGGTCTGGAATAAGGGGGAGAGGCGCACTTCCAGGCGCGGGATCTCCACAGCCCCGGGCAGGGAGAAAGTGAAGGGGCTGGTCTTGCCCGTGAACACTTGCCCGCGCACAATCGCCCCTGGGGCGCGCCTCAGATGGGCGCCCACCAGGGTCAGGTTGCCTTCAACCACAGCACTATCTCCCAGCGACACCAGCCCACCCAACCCGACCACATCGCCTTCAATCACGCCGTTGGCATCCAGGTTGCCGCCGATTAGAGCCACATCACCGCTGACAGTGGAGCCGGGCTCCAGGTTGGCGCTTCCCCCAAAGACCACCAGATCGCCATCCAGGGTTTCACCCGTCTTCAGGGTGAAACTGCCACCAAAGACAACCCGGTCTTCTGCCAGGCTGCGCGCCAGAGCGCTGCCCGGCCATGTCAGGGATAGGATCACCACGAGCAAAAGCGTCCATTTGATGCGGGTTATCATAAAATTATCCTCCGTGTCGCCAGCAAGCGCTGCAAGGTCGCCAGCCACAGCACGCCTAACAGGGTTAGCAGGCCGGCCAGCCCGATCCAAACCAGCCCTGGCACAGCCAGCAGCAGGGTGGGCACCAGCGTGGTGAGGGCTTCTTCCACGGCGTTTACCAGCGAGATCGTGACCATTAAGCGGTAGACCCAGGTCAGCAGCAGGGGCAGCGGCTGGCGGATCAGGGGGAAAACCAGCCACAGCGTCAGCCCCAGCAGCAAGGCCGTCCCTCCCAAGCTGAAGGCCAGCATCCAGTGGGTTTGCTGCTGTTGCCTTCTGCGGCGCTCGGCCTCCAGGCGCTTCTCCCAACGGCGCGCAAAGCCATCCGCCGCGGCCACCCAGCCGGCGCTGCGTAAGGCAAATTCCACGCCGCGCAAAGCCAGCGATAGTTCCCGACAGGCCGGGCAGGCTTCCAGGTGCTCCTGCAAGCGCCGCGTCTCTTCGAGGCTGAGGGTCGCCTCGGAGAGCAACCACTCTTCATAAGGCTGGTGATTTAACTTCGCCATGCTTGGTCCTTTCGGCAAAAGAGGTTTGCTGTTGCCGCATCCATTCCTGCGCCAGGCTCAGGCGGGCGCGGTGCAGGCGGCTTTTGACCGCGCTGAGGGATAACGCCAACGTCTCGCCAATCTCCTCATAAGAAAAATCATACCAGTAGTACAGGATCACTGCCGCCCGATCCACAGCGCCCAAGGTCTGCAACAAAGCCTGCACACGGCGCTGCTCTTCGCGCTGGCTGAGCAGCGCTTCTGGCCCGTCTCTGCCATCGGATAGATCGGGATACGGCAAATCTTCAATGGCGATCAACGTCATCCGTCGCTTCCGAATCTGGTCAATACAGTAGTGCGCCGCGATGGCGAGCAGCCAGGTGGAAAAAGGGCGGCTGTCGTCGTAGTGTTTGAGGGCCTTATACGCGCGCAGGAAGGTCTCTTGGGCGGCATCTTCGGCTTCAGCCTCATCGCGCAACATGCGATAGCACAGGTTGTAAACCGCCCTGTGATAGGATTCGACCAGGTGGGCAAAGGCCTGGCTATCGCCTTTCTGCGCCCGCGCCAGCCAGATTGATTCGCTTCCTTGTACCGCTATGCTCTCTTGCATAGGTTTGGCGCACCTGATATTTCTATCCTATATACGAGACAAAGGTCTGGCAGGTTGCATCACAACCCGCTCCAACAAACCGCATGCCACACTGAAGATGAAACCAAAGACGCTATTCTTCCAGCCGCTTAAAACCTTCGCCCAACACCTCATGCGCATGGCCGATCACCATAAAAGCCCGCGGGTCGGCCTGGCGCACCACGGACTTGACCTGAGACACCTCGGAGCGGCTAACCACTGTATAGATCAGCGTGCGTTCGGCGCCGGTGTAACCACCCCTGGCGGGGAGCAGGGTCACCCCGCGCGCCATCTCATGCAGGATACGTTCGGCCACTTCTTGCGGGCGCTCGGTGACGATTAAGACTGTGCGCACCAGGTTGGTGCCTTCGGTGATAGCCTCAGCCACAATACCGCTGATATACAACATCACCAGGGCGTAGAGCGCCCGTTCCCAACCGAAGGACAGCCCTGCCGCCAGGATGATCATCGCATCCACCATCAGATAACTTTGAGAAATGGGTACACCGCGCCAATGGTTGAGAATGCGCGCCAGGATGTCGCTGCCACCGCTGGTGCCACGTCCGCGATAAACCAATCCATAGCCTATGCCGCTGATCACGCCCCCATACAGCGTGTTGAGCAGGAGATCGGAGGTCAAACCTGCGCCAGGTAGAAAGTAAGCGCTCAGGTCAGTCAAAAATGAAAAAGCCACCACCGCCACAGCCGTGCGCAAGGCAAAGCGCGGTCCACCCAGGTAGCGCCAGCCCAGGATGAATAAAGGGATGTTCCCCAGGAAGACCATCAGCCCAATCGGCCAGCCGCTGTAAAAATGGACGATCTGCGCTATCCCGCTCACCCCTCCGCTCGCCAGATGGGCCGGCACCAGGAACAGGCGCATTCCCAGGGCTTGAAACAAGGCGCCCAGGCTAATGAGGCCAAAATCTCGCCCGGCTTCCCAGGTTAGAGCAGACCTCCAGGAGAGGGAAAGCATGACCTCTATCCTTTCTCAACCTCGGTTATCAGTTTGGTCCCTGCCAGGGCTTCAATCACCCCGATCACAGCGGAATTGTCCAGTTCAGCCATGCCCATTTCCCGCATGGCATTGAACAATTGGGCGTGGATGGCAGTGGCTGGCAAGGGTATGCCATATTGACGGGCGGTTTCCAGGACGATGTTCAGGTCCTTGGCCTGCATATAGGCCTTGAAACCCGGAGCGCGGTTGCCGGCAAACAAGCGGGGTGGCTTGACCTCCAGCGTCCAACATTGGGCCGCGCCACCGCGAATAGCCTCTACCACCTTGCGCGGGTCGGCCCCGGCCTTCTGGGCAAAGATCAACAATTCACCCATTGCCACCATCTGCGCCGCCACCATGATCTGATTGGCGGCCTTGGCAATCTGCCCGGCCCCGCAATCCCCCACATGGGTGATGGTCTTCCCCATCGCCTGGAAGATGGGCATCACCTTGTCCAGGGCTTCTTTTGGCCCGCCCACCATGATCGCCAGCGTGCCCTGGCGCGCCCCCACATCCCCGCCGCTGACCGGCGCGTCCAGGCACAACACGCCTTTCTCCGCCAGAGCAGCAGCGATGTGACGCCAGGTGGCTGGCTTGATGGTGGAGTTGTCCACGTAGATCAGGCCTGGGTGCGCCCCGGCAATGATGCCGTTCGGCCCCAGGGCTACCTGCTCCACATCCGGCGTATCGGGCAGGTTGGTGAAAACCACATCCACCTGCGCAGCTACCTCGGCGGGTGAAGTGGCGCGTTGGGCGCCCTCCGCCACCAAAGCCTCAACCGCCGCTTGACTGCGGTTATGCACCACCAGGGGAAACCCGGCTTTGAGAATATTGCGGGCGATAGCTTTGCCCATCAGCCCAAGTCCGATATAACCCACGCGCAAGGCTTCAGGCATAAGAACCTCCTTCCTGGGTTGGGATGGTTGTTGCCTCTCTCATATCTTTCAATCAGTCCTTACCGTAGTCGGCCATTCAATTACAATCCTTCGGCCTGGTTGCTCACCAGTTTTGGCCCCTGGGGTGTATCCAGCACCTGCCAGCCCAAGCGAGCAATCTGCTGGCGTAAGCGATCTGCCGTGGCCCAATCCTGGCGCTGGCGCGCTTGTTGACGCGCCTGCACCAATTCCAGCACCTGGGCCGGTGGCTGCACAAGCGCCTCTTGCGCCTTTTCACCCATCTGGCTTGCCTCTGCTCGCGCCTGCAGCGCCTGCTGCCACACCTGGGCTGGCAACCCTTCCCCGTTCACGGGTAGGCGAAATGGGCCAATGCGATTTAAGGAAAAAACCTCTCCATTGACGTAGCGATGAACGTGCCCCTGACGCCTCGCGGCGATCTCATCCAGCCCTGCCTCTCTCAAATCATCTGCGGCCAGCGCCCGGCGGTGAGATGGCCCGACGTGGATCAGGGTCACACCCCCCAAACCAATCACGCGGCAGGAACAGGTTTGTGGATCAACGATTAAAGCCGTCATTTCGTCAATGCCGACCACGGTTAGTTCGGAGGGGATCATCTCAATCAATTCAGCGAAGCGAGATTTCCCCATGAAACAGCGGCTGGTGTCCAGTTCATCTCCGCCATCGGTGTTGTTCCAGTGGGGGATAAAGACTAACGGCAGGCCATAAGCCCCAAAGAAGTCCAGCCCTTCTTTCCAATGCAGGTCTTCGCCCACTTTGTAAATCTCATACACTGGCAGAGCATACACACTGGCAGCCACCGTAGCCGCGCTGGCAAACACAACCGCCGTGCCCAGGCGGTGACAGGCGAGCAAAGCCTGCCAGGCCAGGCTATCCTTCAACTGGCGGACAGCATAGGTCGGACTGCCCGGCCCCATAAAGATCATATCCACCTGGTAGAGCGGCGCGATGAGGTCGGGGTTATCCGGGCTGAAAGGCGTGCCGCGCTTGCGAGCCGGGATCACCTCGACCCGCGGTTGGTAGTTCTGCAGACGATGGCGGATGAAATCAGCCACCCGACCGATCACCTGGGCGGAGTTCAGCTCAAAACCGGCTGGCGTCTCCAAAAGCGCCAGGCGTGGGTTGGGCGGCAAGCGCCGCAGAACATAGTCAAAAATCTTTCGCCCGCTGGGGGAAGTTTCCCCTGAACCGAAGAGGGCGATCAGGCCTGGCCTTACTTCAGAATTCGTTGCCTCGTTCATAGTTTTTTACCAGTAAATGGAAACACCTCTAAAAGAAAAAGGAGAACAACCATAATTCAAGAGCGATAACGGTTGGTGATGTTTGGCACCAGATATTCGGCAAAGCAACGTTCCACATCGTAGGCAGGTTGCCAGCCCCAATCGCGCCGCGCCGCGCTGTCGTCCAAATCGGCTGGCCAGGAATCGACGATCGCCTGGCGTTTGAGGTCTGGGGCATAGGTAATTTCTGCCTGGGGGAAGAACTTAAGCACCCACTGGCGGAACTCCTCAGCGCTCAGGCTAAAACTGGTCACATTATAAACCAGGCGGCTGAGAGCCTCGCGGGGCACTTCGGTCAGGCGCGTTAAGGCGGTCACGGCGTCTGGCATTGCCATGAAGGGGATGCGCACATCCTCGCGCACGAAACAGGCGTAAGGCACTCCTTTGGCCGCGGCGTGTAACATCTCCGGACCATAGTCGCTGGTGCCGCCGCTGGGCACGGTGAAGGCGCTCACCAGACCAGGAAAGCGCACACAACGGAAATCCAGCATCACCCCGCGCTCGGCGGCTAACTGGCGATAATAGCGGCTATAGTAGATGCCCAGTTGTTCACAATACAGTTTGTTGCAACCATACATCGTCCGCGGATAATTCCATTCCCATTCTCGTACACGGGCATAGGCCCTCTTGGTCTCCAAATCAGGCAAGCCATAAACCGCGATCGAACTGGGAAAAATAAACTTTACCGCCTGGCCGCGCCACTCCGATTGTTCCGAGGCCAGATTGAGCAGCATCAGGGTGCCCTCTACATTGACACGATGGGCTGCTTCCGGGGTAAATTCTGAACGGGTGGAGAGCAGCGCCGCCAGATGATAGATGGTGTCAATTTCATACTCGCTCACCAGACGTGAAAGGAGAGCACGGTCGAGTATATCTCCCTGGATATGCAACGCATAGCGTGCCAGATGCTCTGGTAGGGGCTGCAAATCCAGGGTCAAGAGAGGGTAGGTGCTGTGCGAGGCCAGGCTGGCGATCAGCGCTTGACCAATTTCCCCGGCGGCGCCGGTGATCAGGATAACCTTTTTGCGCATTGGATTCTCCTCAAGCAAGTGTTTCTATGCTAGAATGAAATTGCTCCCTTATTTTACATCACCTGTACTTGTACAGGCTGATGAGTAAAAAGTTCAACCAATGGAGATAACTTATGCCCTTAGATATTGTCGTTGGTACTCAATGGGGGGATGAAGGAAAAGGTCGGGTGGTGGACTTGCTTTCAGCCCAGGCGCGGTATGTCGCCCGCTACAACGGCGGAGATAACGCCGGACACACGGTCACCGTCGGCGGGCAAACCTTTAAACTCCACCTAATCCCCTCAGGGATTATCCACCCCCATACCATTGGGGTGATTGGCAATGGGGTGGTCATCAACCCGGCCACCCTTCTGGCGGAGATAGACGCGCTGGAAAAGGCAGGAATTGAGGTTTCCCCCAAACGCCTGCGGGTGTCATACGCCGCCCATCTGATCACCCCTGCCCACATTGCACTAGACGCTGCCATGGAAGCCGCCCGCGGCAAAGCCGCCATTGGCACCACTCTGCGCGGCATCGGTCCGGCCTACACCGATAAGGTTGCCCGTCAAGGTCTGCGCCTGGGTCAGATGCTGGACATAGAATCCTTCGCTCAACGCTTCCAGGAGCACATTGAAAGCGCCAATAACCTCTTAACGCGCTTATACGATGCCCCTCCTCTAGACGTGCAAAACACAACCAGCCAGTTTGTCGCCTATGCTCAGCACCTACGCCCTTATATCGCCGATGTTTCAACCATCTTGTCTGAGGCGCTGACGGATGGAGAGCGTGTGCTGGCTGAAGGTGCCCAGGGCACTTTGCTCGATCTGGATCATGGGACATATCCCTTCGTCACCAGTTCTTCTCCCACAGCGGCCGGCGCTCTCCTTGGATTGGGGTTAGGTGTGGGATGCGTGGAGCGGGTGATCGGGGTCACCAAAGCCTTTCAGACCCGCGTTGGGGCAGGGCCTTTCCCCACCGAACTCAGCGGCGAACTGGCACTCCACCTGCGGGGCAGCGGAGAGCACCCCTGGGACGAATATGGCACCACCACCGGGCGTCCCAGGCGCGTTGGCTGGCTGGATGTGGTGCTCCTGCGCTACGCCGTGCGGGTCAACGGCCTGAGCGAACTGGCCGTGACCAAACTGGACATCCTCAGCGGCTTGGAGACCCTGCGTCTGTGCATTGCCTATCGCCGCGGCGGGCAGGTCTTTACCCAACTACCCTATGGCCCAGGAGAACTGCAGGCTTTCGAACCGGTTTATGAGGAACTTCCCGGCTGGCAGCAGGACGTGCGTTCCGCCCGCGCCTGGGAAGACTTGCCTGCCCAGGCCCGCGCTTACATCCTGCGCCTGGAGGAACTCAGCGGCGTGCCAGTGCGCCTGGTCTCGGTCGGGCCTGAACGGCACCAGGTGGTAGAACTGATGTGAACGAGTGGGGATGAGCCTCATATTTGAGCGCAAGGCCATAAAACGACTTCCGAACGCCTTGGGCAGCCTGTGTAAGTTTTTAGGGCGGCTTGGGCTGTTTTTGACAAGCCTCGTCTTGATGACCGCCTGCCTGCCTCTCTCCACCGCGTTACCCCCCTTGCCCAGCGAGACGCCCATCCCCAGCCCCACGCCTACCCCGACCATCGTCTGGTTTCCGCCCACTGCCACGCCCACCCCACCCCCCACGCCCACCCCCACCCCCACCC
>JBBILY010000129.1:0-9052 GCA_037444705.1 Chloroflexota bacterium
AAGCCCGTCAGCGCCGATGGTACTTGGGGGGCGACCCCCTGGGAGAGTAGGTCATCGCCAAGAGACTTTTCTATTTTAATTGACAAGCCCTGGCCTCTCTGTTATAATTTTTTTTGCGAAGTTCGTGGACCTGCACGGAGCAGTACTGTTAGCGCGTTAACCGCAAGGAGAGAGCCTATCGGGTTTTGTCTGGAGTTGCATGGGTTTGAATTGTCGCTACAGTGGGGCTCGGCTGCGTCCATGAACGCGTGCCGGGCTTTTTTTGAGCCTGAACTCTGGAGAACATTCACAAATGAAAGGAGGTGAAAGGGTTTGGCGACTGTGGTCCTACGGCCCAACGAAACACAGGATCAGTTGCTCAAACGCTTCCGTAAAAAGGTTGCCAAGAGCGGCATCTTAAGCACTGTACGCCGCAAGCGCTGGTTCGTCTCCAAGAGTGAATTGCGCCGTATCCAGAAGAAGAAATCCCTGCGACGCATGCGGCGACGCCAGGCGGCGGAGACTGAATAGTCATGATACGATCCGGAGGTGCAAATGGCGAAGGATGAAGATAAAATTCAAGTAGAAGGCACTGTGGTGGAAGCCTTACCAGGCACTCAGTTTAAAGTGCGCCTGGATAATGGGCATGAGGTGCTGGCTTATTTATCGGGTAAGATGCGTAAGTATTACATTCGCATCCTGTTAGGAGACCGGGTGCGGGTGGAGATGTCACCTTATGATTTAACCCGTGGACGCATTGTCTACCGTCATAAAAAGTATGCCGAAATGCCCGCAGGGGAATACGAAGATTACGAAGGCTAGGTGCCTTGCCTTAAGTGCGTGCTCCGGATTTATTCTGTGTTTATCGCTTTCGTTATTTCCATCTCCGGGTTAAGAAGCAATAACTGGTGAGCGATTAAACAAAAGGGCGGTGAACATCTCCACCGCCTTTTTGTTTTTACAATGGTCACTTCTTCCACCATGGCACGCCTGGTTGTGCGTGATCTCAGCCCTGCCTATGGCGGCGATGTTCACCCAGCCAGCGTTGGGATTGTGCTAAACCTATAGGTCGTTCCAGCCTCTAAAGGTTAGTAGGAATTGAGCACAGTGATGTAGTTAGCGCGCTCAAACGTTGAGGGGTCTGCCACGGCGCGTTGACACATGCTACCCTTCATTTGACGCACGGAGGTGTACTCGTGCTCTTCCATCCAGGTCTGCATGTCGTTCAGGATTTCAGACAGGCGACCTGCCCCCTTCTGCAACAACTCAGAGGTGAGCATCACCGCACTGGCCCCGGCCATAATGGCTTTAAGGGCATCTACGGCGCTGTGCACACCGCTGGTCAGGGCAAAATC
The DNA here is from genome assembly GCA_037444705.1 of Chloroflexota bacterium. Taxonomy (GTDB): domain Bacteria; phylum Chloroflexota; class Anaerolineae; order Anaerolineales; family UBA4823; genus DATCYX01. Next base: position 1,335 of record JBBILY010000129.1, read on the forward strand.
GGCTTGCAGACGGCCATAAAGGATGGCAATCCAGCGCAGGGGTAGACGGAGTTCGTAGGAGTTGCTCAACACCAGATGGGGCACGACTTCCAATTGCTCAATATCTAAATCGGGCTGGTAGAAGCGATTGAAGAGCACCAGGCCATTGGCGCCGGCCTCGACCAGGCGTTGGGCGAAGTTGGGTAAGGCCGTATAGAAGGGGCTAAGTTTGACTGCCAGGGGGATGTGGATTTCCTGGCGGACCTGCTGTACCAGCGCCACATGCCGCTCTTCCACTTCCTGGCTGGTTATATGGATGTCGGTGGGGAGGTCATATAGATTTAATTCCAAAGCGTCGGCGCCAGCCTGTTCAATCTTACGCGCATACTCGACCCACCCACCGCTCGTGACTCCATTCAGGCTGCCAATCACCGGAATGTTGACCGCTTGCTTGATGCGGCTCAAGTGCTTGAGATAGGACTCTGGCCCGATGCTGTAGGTGCCATAATCGGGGAGGTATTGCAGCGCTTCGGCAAAAGCATATTCTCCACGCGTTAGGTCTCGATGTAGTTTGAGACTTTCCTGGATAATCTGCTCTTCGAAGAGGGAATACATCACAATGGCTGCAGCCCCATTCGCCTCTAATTCAATGGCCGTCTCCACCTTTTTGGAGAGGGGTGAGGCGGAGACGATGAGAGGGTTTTTCAAAGTTAAGCCCAAATAGGAGGTCGTCAGGTCAGGCATACCTTCTCCTTCCTTGTTTTTGAGGAACGGGCTTCAACGCCCGTTCCTCACGATTTATTCACCTTTGCTGCCGTTACCGCTATTGTAATTGTAGTGAATCTCTGCCATTTGGCGATAGAGCGCCCAACGTTGTTTGACATCCCTCTCAGCCAGTTTCATCAAGGCTTCGGCGCGCTGCTCATCCGCTTGCAAGAGCATGCGGAAGCGAGTTTCGTTATAGGCGTATTGCTCCAAAGGTATGGAGGGTTCTTTCGAGTCAATGATCAGGGGGTTCTTCCCTTCAGCGATCAAGGCAGGGTTGAAGCGATAGAGCGGCCAGGCGCCAGATTGGACCGCCAGGCGCTGCTGCTCCAAGCCTTTGCGCAAATCGTATCCGTGGGCAATGCAGTGGCTATAAGCCAGGATGAGCGAGGGGCCCTCATAGGCATCGGCTTCGAGGAAGGCGGTCAGGGTCTGCTGGTCGCTGGCACCCATGGCCACCCGGGCGACATAGACATAGCCATAAGCCATGGCGATTAAGCCGAGATCCTTCTTCGGAAGGGCTTTGCCTTGGGCAGCAAAGCGCGCCACAGCGGCGCGTGGGGTTGACTTAGACGCCTGACCACCCGTATTTGAATACACCTCGGTATCCAGCACTAAGAGGTTGACATTCCGCCCGGAGGCCAGCACATGGTCTAACCCGCCAAAGCCGATATCGTAAGCCCAACCATCCCCACCCACAATCCAGACGCTCTTGCGCACCAGGGCGTCAGCCAGGTTTATGAGGTGCTGAGCGCGTGGATCGTCCACGCCTTGCAAGCGCTGCTTGAGCAGGGCCACCCGCTGGCGCTGCGCTCGGATGCCAACCTCGCTGCTCTGGTCGGCGTTTAGCAATTCGTCTACCAGTTGCTCACCCACAATGGAGGCGAATTGGGGTAACAATTCACGTGCATATTCATTCTGCTTGTCCAGGGTCAGACGCATGCCTAACCCGAATTCGGCGTTATCTTCGAAAAGGGAGTTGGACCAGGCAGGTCCCCGGCCTTCGGCGTTCATGGTCCAGGGGGTGGTAGGTAGATTGCCGCCATAGATCGAAGAACAACCGGTGGCATTGGCGACGATCATGCGGTCACCAAATAACTGGGTGAGCAATTTCAGATAGGGGGTTTCGCCACACCCCGCGCACGCCCCTGAGAATTCAAACAGCGGTCGCAAGAGTTGTGAGTTCTTCACCGTCCTGAGGCTGATTTGGGTGCGGTCAATCTCTGGGATTTTAAGGAAGTAATCCCATTTGAGGCGTTCTCGTTCTCGGATTGGAGGCTGGGGCACCATGTTGATGGCCTTACGTCCAACCTGAGTCTTATCTTTGGCAGGGCAGGCTTCGATGCACAGGCCGCAACCGGTGCAGTCTTCGGGGGCGACTGCCAGGGTGTACATCATGTGTGGAAATTCCTTCCAGCGCGCCTCTACGGCCTGCCACCCTTCTGGGGCTCCCTGGAGATAGGAGGGTTCATAGACCTTCTCCCGAATCACGGCATGGGGGCAGACGAAGACGCACTTACCACATTGGATGCATAGGTCTGGCTCCCAGAGCGGGATTTCCAGGGAGATATTGCGTTTCTCCCATTGGGCTGTGCCAACCGGAAAAGTGCCATCCACGGGCAAGGCGCTCACCGGCAGGCTATCGCCTTCGCCGGCGATCATCTTACCCAAAACTTCACGCACGAACTGCGGCGCATCTTCGGGCACGGGTGGGCGGCGGTGAATCTTGCTGGTCACCTGATTGGGAACTTTAACTTCGAATAGGTTGGCCAAAGTTTTATCAACGGCTTCGAAGTTGGCGCGCACGACTGCCTCTCCGCGCTTGCCATAGGTCCTCTCGATGGCACGTTTGATCTCGGCGATGGCTTGCTCCCGAGGCAGAACGCCGCTGATGGCGAAGAAACAGGTCTGCATGATGGTATTGATGCGCCCTCCCATGCCGGTTTGGCGGGCGACATCATAAGCATCAATCACGTAAAAGCGCAACTTCTTCTCGATGATGTCCTTCTGTGTCTCTGCGGGCAGATGATCCCAAACCTCATCTGGGCCGTAGATGCTATTCAAAAGGAAGACAGCCCCCGGCGCAGCATACTTGGTGACATCAAAGCGTTCCAGGAGGGGGAACTGGTGGCAGGCGACAAAGTTTGCCTGGCTGATGAGATATGGGGCACGGATGGGTTTAGGCCCAAAACGCAGATGGGAGATGGTCACCGATCCGGATTTCTTTGAGTCGTAAACGAAGTATCCCTGGGCGTAGTTATCGGTCTCTTCGCCAATGATTTTAATGGAGTTGTGGTTAGCGCTGACGGTGCCATCAGCTCCCAGGCCCCAGAAGACGCAGCGGATGGTTTCCGCTGGTTCGATAGAAAATGAGGGGTCATATTCGATGCTGGTGTGGGTGACATCATCGTAAATGCCCACGGTGAAGTGATTCTTGGGTTCGGCTTTGCGCAGTTCATCGAAGACGCCTTTGACCATGGCGGGGGTGAACTCTTTAGAGGAAAGGCCATAGCGCCCGCCAATGACGCGCGGGTAAGGGCGATCGGCGAATTGGGCGTAGGTGGCGCTGCCTTCAGCCAGCCCTTCGTTGATGGCTGTAACCACGTCCAGATAAAGCGGTTCGCCGGCAGCCCCTGGCTCTTTGGTGCGATCCAGGACAGCGATGGCTTTAACAGTGGGCGGCAAGGCTTCCAGGAAGTGTTTCACCGAGAATGGGCGATAGAGATGGACATTGACCACACCCACCTTCTCGCCATGCTCATAGAGGTATTTTGCCGTCTCACTGGCCGTTTCTGCGCCTGAACCCATGATGACAATCACGCGTTCGGCATCCGGGGCGCCGACGTAGTCAAACAGATGATATTGACGCCCCACCAGGGCAGCGAACTTATCCATGTTTTTCTGGACGATCTGCGGACAGGCTTGATAGTATGGATTCACCGTTTCCCGCGCCTGGAAGTAAACATCCGGGTTTTGGGCTGTGCCGCGGATCACCGGATGATCGGGGGAGAGCGCCCGCGCCCGATGTGCCTGGACCAGGTCGTCGTCAATCATGGCGCGCAGGTCTTCGTCTGTGAGTTGTTCGATTTTGTTGACCTCATGCGAGGTGCGGAAGCCATCGAAGAAATGTAAGAAGGGCACCCGCGCTTCCAGGGTGGAAGCATGAGCGATCAAGGCCATGTCCTGTGTCTCCTGGACTGAACTGGATGCCAATAAGGCAAAGCCAGTCATACGGGTAGCCATGACATCGGAGTGATCTCCAAAGATCGAGAGGGCGTGGGTGGCGATGGTGCGGGCTGAGACGTGGAACACGGTTGAGGTCAGTTCACCGGCGATCTTATACATGTTGGGAATCATCAAGAGCAGACCCTGCGAAGCGGTGAACGTGGTGGATAGCGCTCCGCTCTGAAGCGCACCATGCACGGCGCCTGCGGCACCTCCCTCGGATTGCATTTCAATTACGGTTGGCACGGTTCCCCAGATATTGGGGCGTTTGTTCGCAGCCCATTGGTCCGCATGCTCTCCCATGGGGGAGGATGGGGTAATGGGATATATGGCGATGACCTCGCTCAATTTGTAGGCAACGTTCGCGGTGGCTTCGTTGCCATCTATGGTTACCATCGGCCTTTTCATATCTACACTCCGTTCTGACAATGGGTAAACATCTGGGTAGATGTAAAAATCGGGTAAATTTATTGGTTAAGTTTAGAACGCCTTCAAAGAATCCCATAGTTATATTAAGCATGATATTTTCTGTGACCTGTCACATTTCAGACAAAGAAAGGTATGATTATTTTTAGCCATATTTTCGCTCTTCGGTCGAAGAGGCCATTTCTTGCAAATTTGTTTGCCCTACACGCTTCGTTTAAATTTGTGCTATACTCTAAACGTGGATTCGAACCAGCACATCTGGCATTCCTGGGCGTTTAAATTGCACTCCTGGGGGATTAACGATTGGGTTGCCACCCTGTTAGAGGCGCTGGGACCACTTTCTGTGTTAGGTGCTCAGTTGATTTATCTGTCTCAGCCTCTACTAAGTTCACTGGTCCCCGATGAGCGCTTGAAAGCCCTGGGTGAGTTGCTAGAGGAGCCAACCCAGATACGTTCTTTTATCACGCTCCTGAGGGAGGAGGTTTAGTGAATCTGGCTGGCCTACCCGTAATGAAGGTCATTAGTTCACTGTTCTTGCTCTTGTTCTTTGGGGTGATGGTCTTTTCTTATTGGCGTGGACGCAAAAAGCCAGGTACCTTGCGTCAGATGGTTGTGTTTGAGGCGCTGCGGCGGGCGATTGGGTTGGCAGTTGAAGCCGGCACCCGTTTGCATCTCTCATTGGGGCGCGGCGGCATCTCTGGCATGCAGGCGGGAGCTTCCGTTGTGGGACTGAGCCTGTTGGAGCGCATGGCTCGCTCGGCCTCGGTTAGCGACCGCCCCCCGATCGCCACCAGCGGCGAGGGGGCGCTGGCAATCCTCTCCCAAGACACTTTGCGCGCCTCTTTTCGCGCTATGGGCGCAGAAGCCCGGTATGATCCCAGTTTTGGCCAGTTGAGCGGCCTTGGTTCGTTCGCCTTTGCCGCGGGAACCATGCCCGTCATTTGTGACGAGTATGTATCCACCACCATCTTGAGTGGCCATTTTGGAGGTGAGGCGGCGCTCATCGCAGATGCCACACAGCGCCAGGGCGGCTTGACCCTGGCCGGCAGCGATCATCTGCCAGGGCAGGCCGTGCTATATGCCACCGCCCAGGAACCCCTGATTGGCGAAGAGGTCTTTGCCATCGGGGCTTATCTGAATGCAGGCCCATTTCATCGGGCCAGTCTGCGGGCGCAAGATTTCTCCCGCTGGCTGTTGGTGTTGGGCATCCTGGTGGCTGCTTTGTTAAAATTTTTGGGTTTGATATGAAGTTGAAACTGCCGCTTTCCGATACTGTCGCGATTTCCTTTGGCTTGCTGGTGCTGATAGGTTATTTTACCGACCAGCCGTTGTTGCGCCTGTTAAATGAGATGTTCTTACAATGGGCTATCATTTTGGCCGCTGTGGCGCTCCTGGTTGGAGTGCTCCATTTGCTCTCGGTCCATTGGCGCAAAGCCTTTTCTGCTGAAAAAGGCAGTTTCTACAGCGCACTTTTAGCCCTAGCGCTGGTAGTTACGGTGGCGGTTACCGCCTATTCAGGGCCGAAGGGTCAATGGTCCATGTGGCTTTTCAATTACATCCAGGTGCCGGTCGAGAGCAGTCTCATGGCTATTTTGACCGTTGTGTTGGCCCTGGCTGCCATGCGCCTGTTGAGACGGCGCTTGAGTGTATTTTCGGTGGTTTTCCTGATCACGATTTTGATCATGCTCTTGGGAACGGCTCCGATCTTCGGGGTCGAAATCCCTGGCTTGCATGGCCCTGAGGGTTTACGGGCACTAGTCTCACAAATCCCTGCTGTTGCTGGGGCACGGGGATTGCTTCTGGGGATAGCCCTGGGTACGATTGCTACTGGGTTGCGCGTCCTGATTGGTGTTGATCGCCCATATGGGGGGTAGAGATGGCTGAAGTTCGTTGCCCAATGTGTGGAAAACCAAATCCAGCCGAGAACGAAGTCTGTCAATATTGCCAGGCGCGTATCAAGCCTCTGGTTGTTCCACCCGCCGCAGAAGAAGTCACCAAAGAACTCTCCTCTCCCAGTCTGTCTCCCGACACGCCGCGGATCAATAAACCCTCGGATGAAGAACCTCAGGCCCCAGACTGGCTAAAAGCCGATTGGCTGCAATCGTTGCGAGAGGAGGATCGTACCGCGGAGTTCTCCGAAACCGGCAGCGAAGATTGGGAGAGAGGCGAGGAAGCCGAAGCCGCCGCTCCAATTGAGGCGGATGAAAGCGTGCCGGAGTGGTTGCGAGGTGTGCGTGAACGCCATAAGGCTGATGAGGAGGCAGAAGAAGCCCCGGCGCAAGAGGGCTTCGACTTTATGGCACAACTCCGCTCAAAGACGCCTGAGGAGGAATTGGAACCTTTCGCCAAGACACCCTCGGAAGAGGAATCCGAACTGCCCTCCTGGCTGGCTGGTCTGAGCACCGAGAGCGATCAAGAATCTCCACCTCCCTTGCCGGATTGGTTGAAGAGCGAAGGCGTGATTGATATCTCTGAGGAGACGACCAGGCCAATTCCACCCTCGATGGAAGCTCTCCCGCCAGAGGAAGAGGACGTTCCAGATTGGCTTAAAGTGCTCCAGGAGAAAGCCGCGATTGATGAAGGCGTTTTTCCGCAAGCCTCTCAGGTAGAACCAGAGGCACCGCAATCGAGTGTCGAAGAGGCAGCGCCTGAAGAAGGGATCAAAGTTGTTGCCCCGTTTACCTTTGATGAAGAAACGGCAGAATTTCTGGGCACAGACTTAGAGGAACTCCCCGAATGGCTGAAGGAAACGCCGCTGCCGGAGATGGAAGAAAAGGCTGAAGAGCCCCACGAATATACAGACCTGGCTCCGGGTAGCCTGCCAGCCTGGATGGAAATGATGCGCCCGGTTGAGGCGGTTACCCCGACTGCGCCTCAATTAGGTGATCAGGAGCGCCTGGTGGAGGGCAGTGGCCCGCTGGCCGGCTTACGCGGCGTCTTGCCTGCTGAGCCAGAAGTGACCAGCGTCAGGAAACCCCCACCCTATGCAGTGAAACTACAAATCGCTGAGGGCCAAAAACTCCATGCTGAGTTATTATCAGAACTGCTGAAAGCGGAAGGAGTGGCTCAGGCGTTGCCATCTCGGGGAAAGGTTTCCTCGCAGAATGTGCTGCGCATACTCGTTTTCGCCGCACTTTTAGCCTCAATCATCTGGCAACTTGCCTTGGGTAACATGGTTAGCCTAACCCCACAACCATCGCTTGAGATCATTGACATGCGCAACGCTGTCAATTCCGTGAGCCCGGGGGAGGCGGTTTTGGTGGCGGTGGACTACGAACCAGCTCTGTCTGGGGAGATGGATGCAGCAGCGGCAGGTGTGATTG
>JBBILY010000130.1:0-8932 GCA_037444705.1 Chloroflexota bacterium
CGCCCCCCGCCACTGCCACCCCCGCTCCCCCCATAACCCCGCTCCTGGTTGAAATCACCCCCTTACCCTCGCGCACGCCAACGCCCACCCCCGCCGCGCCTTTCGTCCTCAAGAGCGAGGCGTTGGTGTGTAATCCTGCTCTGGGGCAGCCGCTGATTCAGGTGCAGGCTTACGATGCGGCGGGGCAAGGCGTGGCCGGGGTAGAAGTGGTGGTCACCTGGGAGGGGGGCGAGAACCATTTCTTCAGCGGCCTGAAGCCCGAGTTGGGGGCGGGCTACGCCGACTTCAGCCTGACGCCTGGGGTGACTTACACCCTGCGCCTGGCACAGGGCGGGCAGCCCATCCCCAACCTGAGTGCCCCCGAGTGCCAGAACGAGAACGGCGAGCGCTATTGGGGCGCCTGGCTCTTGACTTTTGTGCAACCTTAGGAGGCTGGCATGAAAATTGTCCTGGATCAACGCTCATGTAAGTGCTGGGATCAGGCTTGCGAGGCCCACTTCGGCTGGCATTTCCTGCGGGATGAGATCACCCCCGTGGATTGCACCGTGGAAGTGATAGACGACAGCCACCCCGAACGCACGTTCATCATCAAGGATCGGGATGGCACAGACAAGGTGCTGGTGGTCAGCCGGGAAAACTGGGCCGAAGCCTATGACTCCTGGCGCCAGGCCTGGGAGAGACAACAGGGTTGGGCTCGATAACCTGCCAATCAACATGATACGGCAGGGCGCGATGGTTACCTCTACAATCAATTTATTGACCATCTGCCCAAATTGTGGCATAATTTCGCCAACTTATCCCGCTAAAGGCGATGATGGAAACGAGTAGGCCCATTCAGGCTGGCAGCGACCCCGAGAGCGGTGCGAGGCGGGGCAGCACAATGGGCTGAAAATCCTTCCGGAGCCGCAAGCCGAACGGGCAACCGCTCGCGGTTGCCTGAGTAAGTGCGCCGGGTTCGCCCTCCGTTATCGTGGGCGCGGGTTTAGGGTGCCTCTCACCCTGCACCCGACCGAGGTGCCCGCCTGCGCGGGAACCAGGGTGGTACCGCGGGAGTGCCGTCGAACGGCCGCGATTTACTCCCGTCCCTGATCTGGGGACGGGAGCGTTTATTTGAATGACAGGTTGGAGGTGCTATGCCTTTTCGAGAAGTGCCTAATAAAGTAGATTTTCCCGCCCAGGAACGCCAGTTGCTCCAGTTCTGGCAGGAGAGCCAGGCCTTCCAAAAACTGCGGGAATTACACCAGAATGACCACCACTGGTCGTTCATTGACGGCCCGATCACGGCCAATAACCCCATGGGCGTCCATCACGGCTGGGGACGCACCTATAAGGACCTTTTCCAGCGCTTTTGGAGCATGCGCGGCCGCAAACTGCGCTATCAGAATGGCTTCGACTGCCAGGGGTTATGGGTAGAGGTGGAAGTGGAAAAAGAGATGGGCTTCACCTCGAAAAAGGACATCGAGAACTACGGCCTGGAGCAGTTCGTGCGGGCGTGTAAGGCGCGCGTTTTGCGCTACGCTGCGGTGCAAACCGAACAATCCATCCGCCTGGGGTATTGGATGGACTGGAACGACCCCGATTTCCTGCGCTGGCTGGCCGAACGCCTGCTGGAGAATCCCTCCCAGGTGATCACCGTCCAGGGGCCACAAGGGCCTGTGACCGATACCGTGGAGCAAATCGTGGGGCTGCTGGGGTTGCCCGAGTTGGGAGGCAGTTACTTCACCTTCTCCAACGAGAACAACTACATGATCTGGACCTTTCTCAAGAAATGTTGGGAGAAGGGTTGGCTCTACCGTGGGGCCGATGTGATGCCCTGGTGCCCGCGCTGCGCCACCGGCATCAGTCAACATGAGATCGTCACCGATGGCTATGCCGAACTGGTGCACGATTCGGTCACCCTGCGCTTCCCCCTGCGCGCTGCGCAGCGCTATGATGCCCAAAGCGGCCTGCCCCAATCCCTGCTGGTGTGGACCACCACCCCCTGGACCCTCACCAGCAACATCGCCGCCGCCGTAGGCCCCGACCTGACCTATGTCAAAGTGCGCCAGGGAGATGAAATCTTCTATTTATCCAAAGGTACCCTGCATATGCTGCGCGGCGAGTATCAGATTTTGGGCGAACTGCAGGGCTCGGAGATGGAAGGCTGGACTTATGACGGCCCCTTCGATGATCTGCCTGCAGCGCAAATGGCGGGCGGTTACACCCACCTCACAGAACTGACGCGCCACGTGCAGCAATCAGCCCAAGAAGCCCACCGCGTGATCCTGTGGGAGGCGGTGGGAGAAAGCGAGGGCACCGGCATTGTCCACATTGCCACCGGCTGTGGCGCCGAAGACTTTCAGTTGGGCAAGAAGTATGGACTGCCGGTGGTGGCCCCCCTGGACGATGAGGGCTACTTCGTGGATGGCTTTGCCTGGCTGAGCGGCCAACACGTCTCCAGGGTGGTCCAACCCATCTTCGAGGATCTGAAGCGCAAAGGTCTGCTCTATCGCGTTGAGCCTTATGCCCACCGTTACCCCACCTGCTGGCGCTGCAAGACGGAACTGGTTTTCCGCCTGGTGGACGAGTGGTTCATCAGCATGGGTCCCGTGTATGACAAGCCACGCCAACAACTCACCCCGGAGGAGAAAGCGCGCAGTTTGCGCTATCAAATCATGGATGTGGTAGATCAAATCCGCTGGATCCCCGAGTTTGGCTACCATCGCGAGATGGATTGGCTGCACAACATGCACGATTGGATGATCAGCAAGAAGCGTTATTGGGGCCTGGCGCTGCCTATTTGGGTGTGCGAGCAGTGCGGGCACTACGACGTGATCGGGGATGAGATCGAACTCAAAGCCCGCGCCGTGGAGGGCTGGGAGCAATTCGAAGGCCATACCCCCCACCGGCCCTTCATTGATGCGGTTAAACTGTCTTGCCCTCATTGCCAGGGAAGGATGAGCCGCATCCCCGACGTAGGCAACCCCTGGCTGGATGCCGGCATTGTGCCCTTCAGCACCCTGCGCTATCGCTTTGACCGCGACTACTGGCGCGCCTGGTATCCGGCACATTGGATTAGCGAATCTTTCCCCGGCCAGTTTCGCAATTGGTTCTACAGCCTGTTAGCCATGGCTACGGTGATTGATAACAGCCCACCCTTCTTGCAAAACTTCGGTTATGCCACCTTGCTGGCGGAAGATGGCCGCCCGATGCACAAATCTTGGGGCAATGCTATCGAGTTCAACGAAGCGGCAGACCGCATGGGGGTGGATGTGATGCGCTGGCTCTATTGCGCCCACAAGCCGGAGAACGAACTGCTCTTCGGCTACAACCGCGGCGATGATGTGCGGCGGCGCTTTATCATCCCCTTGTGGAATGTGTACAGTTTCTTCGCCACCTACGCCAATCTGGACGGTTGGGAACCGCAGGGCGCCTTCTCGCCGGCTCAACCGGAAGGGGAGACACCGAACTCGCAAAATGTGTTGGATCGCTGGATACTGGCGCGCCTGAACCAGACGGTGGCGCGCGTCACCGAAGCCCTGGAAAACTCGGATCCGTATAACGCCACCCTGGCGCTGGAAAATTTGCTGGATGACCTATCCAACTGGTACGTGCGCCGCAGCCGTCGCCGCTTTTGGAAGAGCGAACACGATGAGGACAAGCACAATGCCTACGCCACCCTGTATCATGTCCTGGTGAAGATGAGCAAAATGCTGGCGCCGTTCATCCCCTTCATCACCGAGGCTATGTATCAAAACCTGGTGCGCTCGGTGCGTTCCGAGGCATACCTCAGTGTGCACCACACCGCCTGGCCTCAGGCCGACCTGTCCACCGTGGACGAGGCACTGTTAGATCAAATGGCGCTGGCGCGTCAGGTGGCCAGCCTTGGTCTGAGCGCCCGCAACGCCGTGGGCATCAAAGTGCGTCAGCCGCTGGCTAAGGTGATGGTCTATGCAGGCGGAAACCGCAGCCTGAGGGCCGAGTTGATTGATATTGTCACCGATGAACTCAACGTCAAGGAGTTTGAGTTTGTCCAGGAGGCGCGGCAATTAGTCACCTATCGCATCCTGCCGGACAACAAGGTGTTGGGGCCCAAATTTGGAAGTCGCTTTCCGGCCGTGCGGGCGGCGCTGGCGGCGGCTGATCCCTACATGGTCGCCGGCAATGTCGCCGCTGGCTTGCCCGTAACCCTGGAAGTAGACGGAGAGCGCCTGGAACTGCAGCCGACGGAGATCCTGGTCACCACTCAGCCGGCGGAAGGGCTGGCCGTAGCATCCGACAAACTGATCACCGTGGCGGTGGATGCCCGCGTCACCACAGAACTGAGCGCTGAGGGGCTGGCGCGAGAGGTGGAGCCACGCATTCAAGCCATGCGCAAGAAGGCCGGTTTCGAGATCGCCGATCGCATCACCACCTTCTATCAGGCCGAGGGCGAACTGGCTCAGGTTTTCCGCACCTGGAGCGATTACATCATGGCCGAAACCCTGTCCACCCGATTGGTGGCCGGGGCGCCTGCTCCGGGCGCCTATGTTGAAGCGCATCAGGTAGATGGCCAGGCTTTGACCTTGGGCGTGTTGCGCAATCCCACGCCATGATGGCGGCAGACCTGCATCAGGCTGCCCTCAGGTTTGAAAAGCCTTCTCAGCCTCCTCGCGGATTAAAGCCAGCAACAACTGGCGCAGTTCCACAAAGCGCGGGGAGGCTTCTGTATCCATCAGCGAGCGTGGGCGCGGCAGGTCTACCTTGACCTCGGCTTTTAAACGTCCGGGGCGGGCGGTCATAACATAGATGCGGTCAGAGAGCAGCAGGGCTTCTTCGACATCGTGGGTGACGAACAGCACGGTGGTGCGGTGGCTCTGCCATACCTGTAGGAGCAATTCCTGCATCAGCAAGCGCGTCTGGGCGTCCAGGGCACCGAAAGGCTCGTCCATCAAGAGCATACCGGGGGCATATACCAGGGCGCGGGCGATGGCCACGCGCTGGCGCATGCCACCCGAGAGTTGATTGGGATAGGCGCTTTCAAAGCGCTCCAGGCCAACCAAGCGCAGATAATGGCGCACCCGTTTCTCCTGCTCGCTCAGGGGCAGGCGACTCTTCTTCAGGGCAAAGCGCACGTTTTCAAACACCGTCAGCCAGGGGAACAGGGTGTAACTTTGAAAGACCATGCCCCGCTCAGCGCTCGGCCCATCCACCAACCTGCCGTCCACCAGAAGGCGCCCGGCGCTGGGAGATTCGAGGCCTGCCACCAGGCGTAGAAAGGTGGATTTACCGCAGCCTGAAGGGCCAATCAAAGAGACAAATTCATTCTCGCAGACGGTGATCGAGAAATCCTGCACTGCCACCAGGCTCTCTCCGCCGCGGGGGGTGAAGCGCTTCCACACCCTTTCGGCCGATAACTTTGGGGAGGGGTTGATCTCAGCCATTCTCAGCCATCCACGGGAACAGGCGGCGGTAAGAGATTTTAAAGGCATAATCGGTGACCAGCCCCAGAAGGCCGATAACCAGGATGCCCAGGATGATCATATCGGTCTCCAAAAAACGCTGGGCGCGCATGATGCGGTAGCCCAGACCCACATTTGCCGCCACCAGTTCGGCCACCACCAGATACGTCCAGGCCCACCCCAGGGTAATGCGTAGCGTGTCCCAGATGCCCGGCAGGGCAGCGCGCAGGATTACATGCACCAGCACTTCCCACTTGTTCAAGCCGAAGGTATAACTGACCTGGATCAACTCCAATGGCACATTTTTGACGTTGTCCATAATCATCAGCACCTGTTGAAAGAAAGTGCCGATAAACAGGATGATGAATTTCTGCGTGTCGCCCACCCCAGCCCAGAGGATGCTCAGGGGCACAAAAGCCACCGCCGGCATGTAGCGCACCAGGTCAATCAAAGGCTCAAACAAGCCCTCGAAGAGGCGGAAGTTACCCATCAAGATGCCGATGGGCAGCGCCAGAGCGGTGGAGATCAGCCAGCCAGCCGTGATGCGATAAACGCTAGCCGAGACATCCTGCCACAGGATGCCCTGCTGCACCTGACGCATCAGTTCGCGTATCACTGCTCCAGGCCCGGGCAGGAAGATGGGTGAGATCAGCCCCAAAGAGGTCAACCCTACCCACACCAGGAAGAATACACTTAAGAAGGCTGCCCCTGCGGCGAGATAGTAACGTTGAGGGATGTCGCTGCGTAGTTCCAGCAGTCGCGGGCGCTGCCGCGACTGCTGAACTTCTTGGGCTTGCAGGGTATCATGTCCATCCATGTCAGGTGAGATCATGGCTGAAGGAAGGAAGCATCTATCAGTTTGCTCAGGTCGGGGATTTGCTCAATCAAGCCAATGGACTGGGAGACCCGAGCCACGTCCTGGATGGTTTTGAGGAAATCACCGCTCAACTGCTGGCGATTTTCAGTCAGGTCATAAAAGACAACCCCATCAAAGGCGGTCTTCAGTTCCTCTGGGGTGCTACCCACATTGCGGGCGATGATGGCCTTAGCCTCGTCCGGGTCGGATTTGTAGAAGGCCATGGCCTCATCCCAAACCCTAAGCAAAGCGCGCACGGCTTGAGGCTGGCCGGCGGCAAACTTCCCGCTGACGACAAACACGTCGGAGATCAAGCCAGGGCGCTCAGCCGCGGTGTAGAGCAGGCTCAAGTCGGGGTTTTCGGCCAGTGCAGCCGAGATATAAGGCTCATAGGTCACAGCCACATCCACCTGAGCCGCGATCAGGGTGGCCCCAGCGTCGGAGGCCGGCATAAACACGGGCTCAATGTCGCTCAGGCTCATCCCATTTTGCGCCAGAGCGTAGTTCAGCAACAAATCGCTGGTGGTGCCCTCCTCATACGCCACCTTTTAACCTTTCAAGTCGGTGATAGAGGTCAGCGACTTGGGGGCAAGGATGGCATCAGCCTGATAGGAGGCGTCTTCCAACAATACCAGGCGCATATCCAGCCCAGCGGCGAAGAGTTTAATCGCAGTGTGGGTGGCCAGGTTAGCCGCGTCCATCTGGCCAGAGGCAAAAGCCGCGTTGACTTCTTTATCTTCTACGAAATCCACCAGTTCGGCTTCCAGGCCATATGTTTCAAAGAAGCCTTTTTCCTTGGCGATCCACCAGGGGCCATAGCCGATCCAGGGTTGGGTGCCAATGCGCACCAGCAGCGGCTGCACCACAGTGGGGGTCGCCGTGGGCGGTGCCGCTTGAGGGCCAGCGCAGGCCGCCAGGCTGAGCAGCACGACAAACAGGGTGATTAGAACAAATTGACGGGACATTTTTCTCTCCTTTTTAGGGTAAGATGGGTTTCTTGATGGCCAGACAGGTCGAGATAGCCTCAGCCTGTCTGAAGCCTATCCTCCAAGGCGCAAGCGGGCGGCGCGGGCGTGAGCATCCAGCCCTTCGGCTTCAGCCAGAGCCGCAGCGATCGGGGCGATGCGTGCCGCCGTGGCAGGCTCCAGCCCTACCAGGCCGACCACGTGCACAAAATCCCAAACATTCAAGGCAGAGGCGAAGCGCGCCGTACCCCCTGTGGGTAAAACGTGGCTGGGCCCAGCGACATAGTCTCCCAGCACTTCAAACGAATGCTCCCCCAGGAAGAGGCAACCGGCAGCCTGCACCTTCTCTGCCCAGCGCCAGGGGTGCGCCACAGAGAGCGCCAGGTGCTCTGGGGCATAGAGGTTGGCCAGTTCCACCGCCTCTTCCAGGTCTCGGGTCAGCACAATCCCACTGCGATTTTCCAGGGCAGCGGCGATGATTTCGCCGCGCCCTAATGGGGTGTAACCTCCAACGCCTTCCATCTGGCGCGCCACCTGTGCCTGCACCGCTTCAGCTAATGCTCGGGATGGTGTGAGCAAAATGGCCGAAGCCAGCATGTCATGCTCAGCCTGAGCCAGCAAGTCGGCCGCCACCCAGGCGGGGTTTGCACTCTCATCGGCGATGACCATGGTTTCAGTGGGTCCAGCCAATCCGTCAATTCCTACGCTGCCAAATACCTGTTGCTTCGCCAGGGTGACAAACAGGTTGCCGGGACCAAAGATTTTATCTACTGCGGAGATGCTCTCCGTGCCGAAAGCCAGAGCGGCAATAGCCTGGGCGCCGCCCATGAGGTAAACCTCCTGCACCCCTACCAGGGCTGCAGCCGCCAGAATCAGAGGATGAGCTTGGCCGCTTTCCGGCTGAGGCGGCGTTGCCAGGGCGATTTCAGAAACGCCGGCCACCTTGGCCGGAATGGCCGACATCAACACGGTGGAAGGCAAAGGGGCGCTGCCAGCAGGGATATACAGCCCTACGCGGCGAATAGGGCGCACCAGTTGCCCCATCCAGCCGCCGCTTTCTGGGGTGAGCCAGGAGGTCAGCGGCTGACGACGGTAAAAAGCCTCGATCCGCTGGGCGGCTGCTTCCAGAGCCTGACTCAGTTCAGGCTTGACAGCCTCCAGAGCTGCCCGTAAGTCTGCCTCAGGCAACCGTACTCTGGCCAGGCGCACTCCGTCCAGTTTTTCCGTCCAGGCTTGGAGAGCCGCGTCGCCTCGCTGGCGCACATCTTCCAGAATGCGCCTCACAGCCTGCGCCGGGGTGAGAGCCTCTCCAAAGACGATGGCTATCCGTTCTAAAAGCGCCGCCGGCAATGGGACCTGATCTGGCGGGGTGCGTTTGAGCAATGTGGCCCTGGCGGTGGCCGGATCGTAGATTTTCAACATAAAGCCTTCCTCGTTGGTGGTTATGGTTCAGTCTCGGATACAAAAAACCCCCCGTATGACCGGGGGGTGATGATGGTTTTATAGAATGTTAAAAGACCTCCGGTCCGTTCGGGGGGGAAATGAGGAGATGGTGATGAGCGAAACCAATCAGGTCATCCATATTGGGCGGTAGTTTACCACAAGGGATTTCAGGCGTCAATGGCTACAATACTGGTGATCATGGCTTTCTCAAAGTCGCGAATTACTGGTGACAAGCAGGGCGAAAGCCT
>JBBILY010000131.1:0-5266 GCA_037444705.1 Chloroflexota bacterium
CCCTAATCCGCCGTTACCAGATCCTACCTCTGCTGCTTATCTCTTTGCTGGCCTGCCAGGTGGTGGAGGGGCGCCCGTTCACCACACCTGCCTCTACGCCAACCCCTTCCCTCACGCCTCAACCCTCATCATCTAATCATCTTGTCTTTCTCCCCTCTGCGCCCCTGGCTTCATCTGCTACTACGGGGGCGTTTACGGTGCGCCTTCACCCCGATGGCGATCTCTATGTGGGCGATCAGGTCAGTTTTGAAGTCATCCCGAGGCGTGATTTCCCTGTCGAGGGCCGCCAGGTGATTATTCAAGTAGACGGCCAGGGCGAAACCATGTTGGGCCCGGCTGAATTCGGCCGGTTTGGCATTGGTGGCAGGCTACAAGCCACCCTCGATTGGGCCTGGGATACCAGCGGCTTTTCTCCAGGGGTGCATCTGTTGACCTTTTTTGTCCGACCCGATGGACCTGTGTGGATGGAAGCGGTCAACCTGCTGCCCCGCAGCGCCTTGCCTCCCAGCGAAGCCCAGGCCCAATGGCGCGAGGCACGTAGCCGCTGTTGTGTGGTGTATTACCTCAGCGGCACGGAAGCCGAACGTGATTTGTCCCAGATTCTGAACCTGGTTGATCAGCAAGCCCAGGCGGCTGCACAGCATCTCAAGACCCAAGCGCGCGAACCTATCCCCTTGGTGTTGCTCGCCCGCGTCTTGGGCCATGGTGGCTTCACCGATCACGCCATCGCTGTTTCTTACCTGGATCGCCGCTACTCCGGCGGGGATTGGGGCATCATTCTCCATCATGAACTGATCCATTGGCTGGATGGGCAGTTGGGTGGGAAGTTTCGCCCCACGCTTTTCGTTGAAGGGGTAGCGGTTTACCTGAGCGGTGGCCATTTCAAAGCGGAGGCGCTGGCGGCGCGGGCTGCTACCCTGCCGGGTTTGGGTCTTTATCTACCCCTGAGACCCCTAACGGATCAATTTTATCCCTCCCAACATGAGGTAGGTTATCTGGAGGCGGGGGCTCTGGTGGAGTATATGGTACAGCGTTGGGGTTGGGAGGCGTTCGAGCGCTTCTATCGCAATATTCCAGAACGCCCCTCTCAGGCTGAAGCCATTGACGCCGGCCTGAGGCAGCATTTTGGACTGACTTTCTCTGATCTGGAGTCGGATTTCCTGGAATATTTGAGTCAACAACACCCCACCGCGGCTCAAAGGGAGGATGTGCGCCTGAGCGTGCAGTTTTACGAGGTTATGCGCCGCTATCAACAGATTTTGGACCCTTCGGCTTATTACCTCACTGCCTGGCTGCCGGATAGCGAGAGCATGCGCCAACGTGGCATTGTGGCTGACTATTTACGTCACCCCGCTGCCCCTGAAAACCTGGCCCTGGAAACCCTATTAGAGAGCGCTGACGATTATCTGAGACAGGGGCAATACGCCGAAGCCGAGGTGCTCATCCAGGCGGTCACCCGTGCCCTGGATGCCTTATCTCAGGAAGCGCTACCCTGAGGGGATTGGGAAGCCTGGTGTTGCAGGCGATAGAGGTAAGTGGCTGTGGCGCGGGTGTTTTCTTCCAGAGCGATGAGGAGGGAAATGCCTTCGCCAGCGGCGTAGAGCGTCAGCGCCAGCCCACCGCCATAGACAATGCCCGCCAGGCCGGCGATCAGTCCTCCCATGGCTCCGCTGAACAATCCCCAAGGCCCGCTGCGCCCCAGGTCATTGAAGCGATCCAACATGGCCCCGCCGAGCAGGCTGGAAGCGCAGATGCCCAGCACAGCCAGGAGCGTGATCGCGCCGGTAATAATCCCCAAAACCTTATACACTGTGGCAATGATGCGCAGCGCGGTGTACCTTTTCTCCATGCAGGCCTCCTTTCATGGGCAGGTATATAGGAAAGAGAAGATGGTATTGAAGGGTGGCTGACAATACAGATTAAGGGTATCAAAAGCGATGGCTGCTCCGAGCAAGACACAGGCAGCCACCAGCAAACAGCCGCATCCCGCCAGGATCAGCGTACGGGTGTTGACCTTTTTCTTCTCTTCTACGGCGGGGGCTTCGTAGTAAGGTTCGGGTGGGCCTGGGGGCACCTGCCCCGTGTATACCTGAGGTGTGGGCCGCGGCGCGGGAGCAGCGGCTTGCGCAGGTGGAGGTGGAGGGGCATAGGTTGGTTGCGGCGCCGGCGCAGCCGCTACCGTGGCGCCCACATCGTATCCGATCTCAAAGGCCAGGCTCACGTTTTCCCCCAGCATGATCACCTCACCCGGGCGCAGGACATGAGGCCCCATCAGACGTTGGCCATTGACATAGGTGCCATTGGTGGAGCCCAAATCTTCCAGTACGTATCCCCCGGCTTGCAGCACGAGCCGTGCGTGCTTACGCGACACCTCCGAGTCGCTGATCACGATATCATTGTGGGGGTCTCGACCGAGGAAGATCTCAGTTTTGGTCAGTTCAAAGACCTTGCCCGGCGTTGGCCCGGTGCGCATGATCAACTGGTAGGCTTGCGAAGCCATAGCTGCCTCCTCTTCTTCTCAAACGGGGTTTATGATCTAAGTGTAATGAGGTTTATGCCCCTTGTCAAAGGGTATTTTCGAGTTGTAAGGTCTCTTCCACAATCCGATAGCCAAAGGTTTCCCCAAAGGCTTGAGCCACCTCGTGCAAGACCCTTTCCATCGGCAGCGGCGAGGCCAGGATTTCTGCCATGCTCGTCACCGCATAGCCCACCAGTCCGCAGGCGATGATCCCCTCCCAATAACTCATATCTGGGTTCACATTCAAGGCGAAGCCATGGCGGGTGATGCCCTGGGCGTTCACCTTGACCCCGATGGCGGCGATCTTGGCTGCTGTGCTGGATCGCGGTTCACCTCGAGCGGAGGCTCGCTCTACCCAAACGCCGGTCAAGCCTTCCATACGCCGCGCCCTCACGCCTAAACGCCGCAGAGCTAGGATCAGGGTTTGCTCCAGTTTGCGCAGATAGCCCACATAATCCGCCTGGGGGAGACGGGCCGAATTGGCCTCAGGCTGCACCTGCAGCCCCGAAGTGCCCAAAGGCAGCAGGGGGTAGCCCACCAGTTGTCCAGGCCCATGATAGGTGACATCGCCGCCGCGATCTACCCAGTAGATGGAGACGCCGCGGCGCGAGAGTTCGGCCTCGTCCCACAGGAGATTCTCCGCATGTCCTCGCCGTCCAAAAGTGAATGTATGGGGATGCTCCAGGAGCAACAGTGTCGGCGGGCGGTCTCCTGCAGCGATTTCAGCCGCCAGGGCATTTTGCAATTGCCAGGCGCGTTCATAGGCGACCATCCCCAGGCGGTGAACTACGCAGTAATCGTTCATACGAGGTTAAGTATCAGGGATCAAGGATCAGGTGTCAAGTAGTACAACAATACCTGCCGCCTCAGACTGGTTGGATTACAGGCTATCAAGGGGTAGGGGTTGGCGTATCTGCGGCCGGGGGCGTGAATGCCGGCCTCGGGGTGGGTGGCAACCCGGCTTTTACCCCATCCCTGCCGTGAAAGGTGAAAAAGGAAACCAATCCCGGCCAGATGTGTATGTCCAGGTTGTAGGTGCTGCCTTCATAGGGGATCCAGACCTCGTAGTCGCCCGCCGGCAGGTCGCCCAATACCAGGTTCTCGCGGTAGTACTCATCGCCGATCGCCGCCCCCTGCCCGTAGGATTTAACCGTCCAGGTTTGGGGAGAGGTCTTGGAGCGCACGATAACCGTCTGGCTATAAAGCAATTCGCCAAACGAGTTGGTCAGGCGTCCGGCCAGGATGCCCCAACCCTGGGGCGGTGCCAGCCACAATTCCGGGTTACGGGTGACGAAGAAATTGTTGCCCCCCAGGCGCACTTCGAAATGTAGATGCGGTCCGGTGACCTTACCCGTCTGCCCGACCAGGCCGAGCGTATCCCCTGCTTTTACTTGCTGACCGACCAGCACATCAATGCGATCCAGGTGGCCGTAAACGGTGTACAGGCGCTGCCCCTGGTAGCCAAAACTATGCTTGATCACTACCGCCAGCCCATAGGGGTCACTCGGGTCTTCGACCCCACGGTAGAGGCCATAGCCTGCCCAGGTGACCCGCCCTGCCGCGGCCGCCAGCACCGGAGTGCCCAGAGAGGCGGGGATATCTATGCCGGTGTGCACGACCTCCGGCAAAAAGACCCCGCCATAGCGGTAATCGGCCAGCGGCCAGTTGACCTCGTTGGCCGCAATTGGGCGGATGAAATAAAAGTGATCGTAAGGGGTGGGCACCCAGGGTACGGGATAGAGCGGAGGTCGCCAGGCGGAGACCGGCGCTGGCCCTGGCGTGGGAAATGCAAAGCGTAAGGGGTCCGCCAGCGGGGTGGGGATGGAAAACCAGGCCTCATCCTGAGGGGCCTCCTGGCCCGCCACTAACACCTGGGTCGCGCTTGGCAGCGGGAGCGAGGTTGGCCAGGGAGAGGTTTCGGGTGAAAGGGATGGAGTTATAGATGCCGTCTGGGAGGCTGTTGGCTGAATCGAGCCGGGGTAATCACAAGCGGCCAGCAGCCAGAGCAAGAGCGGCAACGTGAGGAGACTGCGCCGCAGGCAGGCCAGGCTCTGCCGGGTGAAGAGGCTGCTAGAGCATAAAGGGGGCTTCATGGCGAGGTGGGCGTGGGTGATGCTCCGCTGCCGGCGGGCAAGGGCGGGGTAACGCTGTGAGTTGGCGTGGGCGTACGGCTGGGGGTTGGTGTACGGCTGGGCCAGGGGGTGCGCGTAGGTGTGGGTGTGCGCGTTGGGCGACGGGTTGGGGTAGGTGTGTAGGTGGGGGGTTTAATCGGGGTAGGCGTATAAAGGGCCTGTTGTGGGTATATCTCGCCCATGGCGCTATACCAGTCCAGGCCATCACTGAAGACGAATTCGTTGTAGCGCGCCGCCGGCAAGGCTGAGCGCCAGGTGCTGAGGGCCGGCAGGCGCTCCCACCCAAAACTGGCAGCCAGGTCGGTGAAATCCAGCCAGTATCCAGGCGGGATGGAGGTCATCAGCGCCCCACCAGCTTCATAGGCGCTCGGGTCGCCGCTGTAGCGGGCGCTCAAATTCCAGGGATAGTGGTACAAGGGTCGCCCCTGGCTGCCATCCTGAAAACGAGTGCGCAGGTAAACCCGCCAGTAAGTATCTGAGCCATAATCTTCGCGCACCACAACCAGCCAACCGGCGTTAGCCGGGGCCGGGTTGAGGCTGAAAGCCCGCCCGGTGTACAACCAGTCGTTCAGCATGCCTGGGAAAAGGGGCGAAGTCAGGGGCACAAAAGCGTTTT